>NZ_CP062253.1:5196666-5532500 GCF_014863585.1 Pseudomonas gozinkensis
GTCTCGACGCGCCCTTGCCTGACTGCGCCGGCGTCGGTGCGGTGAAGGACGGCTTCGTCGTGACCTCCGGTCAGGGACGCTGCCGCTACTACGATTGCCGTCAGGACGATCTGTTGGCCAAACCGCTGGATTTGCCCGCAGGGCTCTGGGACAACCATCTTCATCTGATGGCCTGAAATTCGCCGCCGACCGCTCGGTCGGCGGCCGCGCTTTTCTCCACCTTCCTCCCTTACACCCGGTAAAAACTGGCAGTTGGAATCCCTGCCGGACTCGGGGTAATGTGCCCGCCTGTCTCGCCTGATTTTCTCCAAGGAACTGGAAATATGCTGCGTCGCCGCATGCTGATCATGTTGGGTGTTGTACTGCTGATCGTTCTGCTTCTCGCCGGTTACAAGGCCTTCTCGATCTATACGATGATCCAGGGCTTTTCCAGACCGAAGCCGCCGATCAGCGTTGCCGTGGCCACGGCTGTCGAACGCCCGTGGCAGATGCGCCTGCCCACCGTCGGTACGCTGAAGGCGCTGCAAGGCGTCGACCTGAGTCTGGAGAACGCCGGCACCGTCACCGAGCTGAAATTCGAATCGGGACAGAAGGTCAAGGCCGGCCAACCGTTGCTGCAACTGGACAGCGCCGTCGAAGCCGCCTTCCTCGAAACCGCCAAGGCCGATCTCGGCCTCGCACAGCTGGATTACGGTCGCGGCAGCCAGCTCGTCGGCAGCAGTGCCATCTCCAAGGGCGAATTCGACCGGCTCTCGGCGCAGCTGCAAAAGAACAAGGCCACGGTCAATCAACTCAATGCGGCGCTGGCGAAAAAACGCATCGTCGCGCCCTTCAGCGGCACCATTGGCATCCGCCTCGTCGACATCGGCGACTACCTCGCCAGCGGCACCAAGATCGCCACCCTGCAGGATCTGAGCAGCCTCTACGCCGATTTCTACGTGCCTGAACAGTCGGTGCCGAAACTGGCCATCGGTCAGCCGGTGCAGGTTACGGTCGCGGCGTATCCCGGCCAGAACTTCACCGGCGCCATCAGCGCCATCAACCCGATCGTCGAAAGCACCACCCGCAACATCCTGGTACGCGCCACCCTGGCCAACCCCGATGGCAAATTGCTGCCGGGCATGTTCACCAGCATCGAAGTGCTGCTGCCGGATCCGCAGAAACACATCGTGGTCCCGGAAAGCGCGATCACCTATACCCTCTACGGCAACTCGACGTACGTGGTCACCCAGAAGAAAGCCGAAGACGGCACCGTCGAAAAGGACGACAAGGGCCAGCCGGTGCTGATCGCCGAGCGTCGGTTCGTCGAGACCGGCGAACGCCGCGATGGCCAGGTGATGATCAACAAGGGCGTGCAGAGCGGCGAACAGGTGGTGACGGCCGGCCAGATCAAACTGGACAACGGCGCCCACATTGCCATCAGCGACGACAAGACCCTCGGCGAGCAGAACAGTCCGCCCCGCGCCGACTGATCAAGGAAACCCCATGGCTTTTACCGATCCGTTCATCCGTCGCCCGGTGCTCGCCACCGTGGTCAGCCTGCTGATTGTGCTGCTGGGTTTCCAGGCCTGGAGCAAGCTGCCGTTGCGCCAATATCCGCAAATGGAAAACGCCCTGATCACGGTGACCACCGCGTACCCCGGGGCCAACGCCGAAACCATCCAGGGCTACATCACCCAGCCGATGCAACAGAGCCTGGCCAGCGCCGAGGGCATCGACTACATGACCTCGGTCAGTCGTCAGAACTTCTCGGTGATTTCGATCTACGCGCGCATCGGTTCCAACAGTGACCGGCTGTTCACCGAGCTGCTGGCCAAGGCCAACGAGGTGAAGAACAAACTGCCTCAGGACGCCGAGGACCCGGTGCTGAGCAAAGAGGCCGCCGATGCCTCGGCGCTGATGTACATCAGCTTCTTCAGCAAGGAGCTCAACAACCCGCAGATCACCGACTACCTGTCGCGGGTGATCCAGCCAAAACTGGCGACCCTGCCGGGTATGGCCGAGGCGGAGATTCTCGGCAATCAGGTGTTCGCCATGCGCCTGTGGATCGACCCGGTGAAACTCGCCGGTTTCGGCCTCAGCGCCAGCGACGTGACCAACGCGGTGCGCCAGTACAACTTCCTCTCCGCCGCCGGCGAAGTGAAAGGCGAGTACGTGGTCACCAGCATCAACGCCAACACCGAACTGAAGTCCGCCGAAGCCTTCGGCAAGATCCCGCTAAAAGTCAGTGGCGACAGCCGGGTGTTGCTCAGCGATGTGGCACGGGTGGAGATGGGCGCGGAAAACTACAACTCCATCAGTTCGTTCGGTGGTACGCCTTCGGTGTACATCGGAATCAAGGCCACGCCCGGCGCCAACCCGCTGGACGTGATCAAGGAAGTGCGCAAGATCATGCCGGAGCTGGAGGCCCAGCTACCGCCCAACCTCAAGAGCGAGATCGCCTACGACGCCACGCTGTTCATCCAGGCCTCAATCGACGAAGTGGTGAAAACCCTGTTCGAAGCGGTGCTGATCGTGATCGTGGTGGTGTTCCTGTTCCTCGGTGCGCTGCGTTCAGTGGTCATTCCGGTGGTGACCATTCCCCTGTCGATGATCGGCGTGATGTTCTTCATGCAGATGATGGGCTACTCGATCAACCTGCTGACCCTGCTGGCGATGGTGCTGGCCATCGGGCTGGTGGTCGACGACGCGATTGTGGTGGTGGAAAACATCCACCGGCACATCGAGGAAGGCAAGACACCGCTGGACGCCGCGCTCGAAGGCGCCCGGGAAATCGCCATGCCGGTGGTGTCGATGACCATCACCCTGGCGGCGGTGTACGCACCGATCGGTTTTCTCACCGGGCTGACGGGGGCGCTGTTCAAGGAGTTTGCATTGACCCTCGCCGGGGCGGTGGTGATCTCCGGCGTCGTCGCCCTGACCCTGTCGCCGATGATGTGCGCCGTGCTGCTGCGCCATGACGAAAACCCCAGCGGTCTGGCCCATCGCCTCGACCGGATTTTCGACAGCCTCAAGCGGCGCTATCAGAGCATGCTCCACGGCACGCTAAACACCCGGCCGGTGGTGCTGGTGTTTGCGGTGATCGTGCTGTGCCTGATTCCGGTGCTGCTCAAGTTCACCAAATCGGAACTGGCGCCTGACGAGGATCAGGGCATCATTTTCATGATGGCCAACGCTCCGCAGCCGACCAACCTCGATTACCTGAACACCTACACCGACGAGTTCATCAAGATCTTCAAGGAGTTTCCGGAGTACTACTCCTCGTTCCAGATCAACGGCTATAACGGCGTGCAGAGCGGCATCGGCGGTTTCCTGCTCAAGCCGTGGAACGAACGCAGCCGCACGCAAATGGAAATCCTCCCGCAGGTACAGGGCAAACTCGAAGGCATTCCGGGCCTGCAGATCTTCGGTTTCAACCTGCCGTCGCTGCCCGGCACCGGCGAAGGCCTGCCGTTCGAGTTCGTGATCAACACCGCCAACGACTACGAGCTGTTGCTGCAAGTGGCTGACCGGATCAAGAAGCGCGCCATGGAGTCTGGCAAGTTCGCCTTCGTCGACCTGGACCTGGCTTTCGACAAACCCGAAGTGGTGGTCGACATCGACCGCGCCAAGGCCGCGCAGATGGGCGTTTCGATGCAGGATCTGGGCGGTACCCTCGCCACCTTGCTGGGCGAAGCCGAGATCAACCGGTTCACCATCGAGGGCCGCAGCTACAAGGTCATCGCCCAGGTCGAACGGGCCTACCGCGACAACCCGGACTGGCTGAACAACTACTACGTGAAAAACACCCAGGGCGAACTGCTGCCGCTATCGACCCTGATCACCGTGACCGACCGCGCACGACCGCGACAACTCAATCAGTTCCAGCAACTCAACGCCGCGAAGCTGTCCGGCTTTCCACTGGTGAGCATGGGCGAGGCCATCGACAGCGTGGTGCAGATCGCCCGTGAGGAAGCCCCGGCCGGTTTTGCCTTCGATTACGGCGGCGCATCCCGGCAGTTCGTTCAGGAAGGCAGCGCGCTGTGGGTCACCTTCGCCCTGGCCCTGGCGATCATTTTCCTGGTGCTGGCGGCGCAGTTCGAAAGCTTCCGCGATCCGCTGGTGATTCTGGTGACCGTGCCGTTGTCGATCTGCGGGGCGCTGATTCCGCTGTTCCTCGGCTGGTCGAGCATGAACATCTATACCCAGGTCGGGCTGGTGACGCTGATCGGGCTGATCAGCAAGCACGGGATCCTGATTGTCGAGTTCGCCAACCAGTTGCGCAAGGAGAAGGGCCTCACGCCTCGGGAGGCGGTGGAGGAAGCGGCGGCGATTCGTCTGCGTCCGGTGTTGATGACCACCGCAGCGATGGTGTTCGGCATGGTGCCGCTGATCGTGGCCACCGGCGCCGGCGCCGTCAGCCGGTTCGACATCGGAACCGTGATTGCCACAGGGATGTCGATCGGAACGTTGTTCACGCTGTTTGTCCTGCCCTGCGTTTACACCGTGCTGGCGAAACCCGATCCCAAGCCATGATAAAAAACCATGACGCAATAAAAAGGCCTCGCATCAGCGAGGCCTTTGGCTCTTGAAGAAAGAGATTTCAATCGATTCAACTCTGCGGCCTCATCCCTTGAGAAAGTCCGAACATGAACAGCAACAGATCATGGTCCGGCTGAGTGGCCACGGCAGCTTTCGCCACCCGTGGCATCGGGCAATGCGGATCGCTCGCCGAGGCGCCGATCACCTGCATGCGTGGCTGTTCCCAGGCCGCCACCGCCAATGATGCAACTGCCAAGGCTCCTACCAGAAACAAACCTCGTGCAATTTCTAGTTTCATCGCTATAAACCTTTGATAGCGCTGCCAAACGCCGTCTCATAAAAGTAGACGAGTTTTTTCCAGTCGGTAGCGCTGAACGACGAGTGGCGGCGCAGTTGCTTCATGTCATGGGCGGCCGCGCGATGAGCGGTCAGACGCTGACGGCATTTCTCCAGATCGATCAGGGCGACTTCGACCTTGGCCGAATCACCTTCACCGCTCACCCGCACAAAGACGTGCTTGATGTAAATGCAGCTGTGCTGCCAACGGCCCTTGTGCATGCGCGCCAGGTTTTCGGCAAGGTCCTTGAGCACTCGCTCATACACCGCTTCACCGTACTGCTCGCGACCACCGCCGGCTTCCCAATGCTCAAGTTCCTGAAAGCCATCGAGCGATTTGGTCACCAACAGCGCGCGCCACTTGTGCTGAGGATCGGGCTGAGCACCGCAAAAAACAATTTCCGGCACCCGGACGCCAAGTCTGGATACACCGGTCAGAGCATCCAGTTCGCGCAACACGGTCGGTCGACCGAACGGATGCAGCCAGCTACGATAGATATGTCCGGTCTGGCGTTTGGCATACAGCAGTTGGCCTTCGCGTCCCATGACCCGTTGCACACCACTTTCGCCACCACGGCGCACATTGGGCTCTTCGACCCACTCGCCGCGCTGGTTCCAGTAGTAGTCGAAGCGATCCTTGGGAGCGACTTCCGCGTCTGCTGCAAATTGCACTGCCATCCTCTTACCTCTTGCGTAATACGTAAACTCGCCACATGGCATAGAGCGGAATGAAGTCCAGTTGTTCCTGGATACGGAATCCCGCGTCTTCGAATTCCTTTTCAACTGTTGCGGCCGGTAACACAAACCGGTTCTGGTAACCTTCCTGCCCGCGCTTTTTCTCGGCGCGCTTGCGTTTCCAGGCTTTGAAATTTCCATCAACCCACAATGAAATGATCACACTGTCCCGGGTGACACGCTCGAACTCGCGCAGAATCGCCCGGCGGTGTTCGGCTTCACCGATGTGGTGCAGCAGTCGCATGCAGAAAATGCTGTCGACGGCGTTATCAGGCAAGGCAATGTCGAACGCAGACGTGTGCAAAGGTTGTACCCGTTTCACCACATCCGCCGGTTGTGCCTGCATGGCGGTCTTGATCATCGACTCGGAGTTGTCCGCTCCGATGATCACCCGATTAGGCTTTTCCGCCAGCAATGGCCAGAAACGTCCTGCACCGCATGGCAGATCCAGCACCAGTCCCGGCTCGCCGACAAGGGTCAACGCCTTGCGAGCCAACTGCTGATCCCGCCAGTTGGACAAACGACGCCCCAGACCGTCCTGATGTTTGCGCAGGTATTTCTGCGCATGGTTGTCGTCGTACTTTTCGGAAAAATCGAGCTTGATCGGACCGGCCATCACCAGGACTCCTGAATTACTGATGACGCCACCTTAAGCAGCGTCGTGTCAGCGTCAGGTCATCCCTTTGTGAAAAAAATGTCATGTAAATCGACAAACTATTTCAAGGTTATACAGGATTTAGACAGATTGGAGGCACTCTCGTGTGATAGAAACACCGGTCAGCGCTTGCCCAGATCCACCTCGAAACGGCAGCCATTGGGCTCCATCGTGCTCAATGTGACGCTCCATCCCTGGTTCTCGCAGATGCGTTGAACCAATGACAGGCCCAATCCCAGACCTTCGCCGCGCTTTTCGTTGCCGCGCACGAAGGGCTGGAACATGGCTTCGCGCTTTTCCTCGGGAATACCGACACCGGAATCCTCGACCACAAAACCGTTGGCATTGAGCGTCAAGCGAATGAACCCTTGCTCGGTGTAGTGCAAGGCGTTACGCAGCAAGTTGCCCATCACGGCATTGAGCAGCGTCGCGTTGTAACGGGTGCCGGGGGGATTACCCGGCTCGAAAATCAGCTGCAAGCCCTTGGATTCGATGGGTTCGCGCCACAGGCACAGCAAGCTGTCAGCCACTTGCGAGAGGTTATGCTGGGGCGCCGCACCTGCGTCTTCACGCTGGGCGCGAGCGAGCATCAGGAAAGTTTGCACCAGCTCACGCATCTCTTCGCTGGCCCGCGCAATACGCTGAACCTGGGCCTTGCCACGCTGGTCGATTCCCGGGTTTTCCAGCAGCAGTTCACAGGAGCTGGCCAACACCATCAGCGGTGTACGCAATTCGTGGCTGACGTCGCTGGTGAACAATCGCTCCCGCGTCAGCGCCTGACGCAAACGCCCAAGCGTGGCATCGAACGCCACCGCCAGTTCGCCCACCTCGTCTGCCGCGTAATCCGGCGCCAACGGAGGCGCCAGCCCGAGCAACTGGTCGCGATGGCGCACCTGGCGGGCAAGTCGCACCACCGGGGCCATCACCTTGCGCGCCAGCACCCAGCCAAGGAATACCGCCAGCGCCAGACTGAGCACGAAGCCCACCAGTACGACGGCGAACAGTACGCGCTCGCGCTCTTCGAAATCGCTTTGATCTTGCAGCAGCACATAACGCCGACCATCGACGATCTCGACCATCGCGTGATACGACAACTGCTCGCGAAAGACTTCATGGAAACCCGAATCCAGGTGCCGCAGGTCCTTGGGCAGCTCGAAATCGCCCGGCCCGCCGCTGAAGTAGAACAGTTGATCCGGCTCCGGCCGGTGGCTCCAGTCCGAGACGTTGTCCATCAGCAGCAGTCGTTGCAGGTCCCCGCCCAGCCCGGCGGAAATCAGTTTTTCCTCGACCAGGTGCACGGTCGCGACGATGCCCATCGCAAACGCCCCGGCCACCAGCGCGCTCATCAGCGCAAAGGCGATGATGATCCGCTGGGCAAGGCTCTGCTTAAACTCCATCGCGGCCCTCGGCCAGGCGATAACCTACGCCGTGCACGGTGTGCAGCAACGGTTTGGCAAACGGTTTGTCGATCACCTGACGCAACTGGTGAACGTGGCTGCGCAGGCTGTCGCTGTCCGGGCAGTCATCGCCCCACAGCGCTTCTTCGAGAATTTCCCGGCGCAGCACATGCGGGCTCTTTTGCATCAGCACCGCCAGCAGTTTGAGGCCGACCGGGTTGAGCTTGAGCAATTTGCCCTCGCGGGTCACCTCCAGGGTGTCAAGGTCGTAGCTCAGATCGCCGACCTGCAGGGCACGCCGGCCGCCGCCCTGGGTGCGGCGCATCACGGCTTCGACCCGGGCCGCCAGTTCCGACAGCGCAAACGGCTTGACCAGATAATCGTCGGCCCCGGACTTGAAGCCTTGCAAGCGGTCATCGAGCTGATCGCGGGCGGTGAGCATGATCACCGGCGTATCGCGACGGGCGTCTTCGCGCAGGCGCTTGCACAGGGTATAGCCGTCGATGCCCGGCAGCATGATGTCGAGCACGATCAGGTCGTAATGCTCGGTGGCGGCCAGATGCAGGCCCGACAGACCGTCCTGGGCGCAATCGACGGTGTAGCCTTTAAGCCCCAGGTAATCGGCCAGATTGGCCAGGATATCGCGGTTGTCTTCGACCAATAGAATTCGCATGGGCACCTCCTCCGTACACGGTAGCGGCCGTCTTGGCCCGCGCAGCTTACGACCATCGCCGACTCAGGGCTAGGGCGGCAAGCCTCACAAATCGAGTCTTTCAACCAAATTCATTCCTTAACAAGTTTTTCACTATCGGTTCACGACCTGACTACAGTGACAAGGCGAGACTCTCGCGCCATTAGATATAAGGAATGTAGACAATGGACTTTTTCAAGACGGCGCCTGTGCGCTTTCTGCTACTGGTCACCGGCGCCTGGCTGGTGGTGTTTCTCCTGACCCGAACCGTGCTGTTGCTGACTCATCTGGATGAGGCTGGCGGCGTAGCGCTTTCCATGTTTGGCATCGGCTTGCTGTATGACCTGGGCTTTCTCGCCTATGCCGCGTTGCCGTTGGGCCTGTACCTGCTGTTGTGTCCGCCGGCCCTGTGGCGCCGACGCGGTCATCGCTGGTTCCTTCAGGGGCTGCTGACGGTCAGTCTGTTCGCCATGCTGTTCACCTCCGTGGCCGAATGGCTGTTCTGGGACGAGTTCGGCGTGCGCTTCAACTTCATCGCCGTCGACTATCTGGTGTATTCCGATGAAGTCCTGAACAACGTGCTGGAGTCGTACCCGATCGGCACCTTGCTGAGCATTCTTGCGTTGCTCGCCGTCGCGCTGAGTTTCGCGTTGCGCAAACCTTTCAACGCGGCGCTCGACGCCCCGCTGCCACCACTGCGCGGTCGCCTGCTCAATGCGTTCGGTCTGTTGGTCGTCGCGGGTCTGAGCCTGCAACTGCTCAGCCAGGACGCGCCGCGCGCTCAGGGCGGCAATGCCTATCAGAATGAACTGGCGAGCAATGGCCCGTATCAGTTCTTCGCCGCGTTCCGTAACAACGAGCTGGACTATGGCCAGTTCTACAGCAGTCTGTCGCCGGAAAAAGTCGCCAGCCAGATCCGTGCTGAACTGAGCGAGCCCAACGCGCGCTTCATCGGCCAGGACCCACAGGACATCCGCCGGGTGATCGACAACCCGGGCACTGTGCGTAAGCCGAACATCGTGCTGGTTACCATCGAAAGCCTCAGTGCCAAGTACCTGGGCAGCAATGGCGATGAGCGCAACCTGACACCGAATCTGGATGCCTTGCGCAAGCAGAGTCTGTACTTCAACAACTTCTACGCCACCGGCACCCGCACCGATCGGGGCCTGGAAGCCATCACCCTGGCCATTCCGCCGACACCGGGCCGTTCGATCGTCAAGCGCATCGGCCGCGAAAGCGGCTTCGCCAGCCTCGGGCAGCAACTGAGTGCCGTCGGCTACGACAGCGTGTTCGTCTACGGCGGACGCGGTTACTTCGACAACATGAACGCGTTCTTCAGCGGCAACGGCTACCGTGTCGTCGATCAGAGCAGCGTCGATGAATCGGAGATTCACTTCAAGAATGCCTGGGGCATGGCCGACGAGGATCTGTACAAACAGACGCTGAAACTGGCCGATGCTGATTACGCCAGACAGCAGCCATTTCTGTTGCAGCTGATGACCACCTCCAACCACCGCCCTTACACCTATCCGGACAACCGGATCGACATCAAGTCCGGCAACGGTCGCGATGGCGCGGTGAAATACACCGACTATGCCATCGGCCAGTTCCTGGAGCAGGCACGGCAGAAACCGTGGTTCGACAACACGATCTTCATCTTCGTCGCCGACCACACCGCCGGCAGCGCGGGCAAGGAAGACTTGCCGATCAGCAACTACCAGATCCCGCTGTTCATCTATGCACCGAAGCTGATCGAGCCACGGGAAAACGCTCAACTGGCCAGCCAGATCGACCTCGCGCCGACCCTGCTGGGTTTGCTGAACCTCGATTACCAATCGACGTTCTTCGGTCGCAACCTGTTGCAGGACAACCCGCTGCCACCCCGGGTCGTGGTCGGCAACTATCAGCACCTGGGACTGTTCGACGGCAAGGATCTGGCGATCCTCAGTCCGCGTCAGGGCCTGCGCCGGCATGACGATGCGCTGACCGAAAGTCGCGAGTCCAAAGCCGGCAGCGACGACCCGCTGATCAGCCGCGCCATCACGTATTACCAAACCGCCAGTTATGGCTTCAAGCAACAGCTGCTTGGCTGGAAAGCGCCCAAGGAGGGTGCCGAGCAAGTCAGCGAACGTTAATCGAAGCGCCCCGGGCTGATGCCCCGGGGCGTTTCCCGCTCTGGATATGTCATGTCATCAAGCGTTGTACGCCCTGCCCCTCGCCCGCTGAATGTCTGGTTGTGCCTGGGCATTCCAGCCGTGGCGGCCGTCATTCTGGTTCTGTTGGAGCTGACCGATCTGGACATGGATCTGGCCCGGCTCTTCTATGACCCGGCTGCCGGCGACTTCATCGGCCGCCACAGTTACTTCCTGGAAAACATCCTCCACGACCGCGCCAAACAAGTAGTGATCGCCTTTTCGGTGTTTGCCATCCTCGGGTTCATCGGTGCGTTTTTCATCGACCGGCTCAAACCGTTCAAGCGTGAGCTGGGTTGCCTGGTGTTGTCGCTGGGTCTGGCCACTTCTTTCGTCACGCCGGTGAAAGCCGTGACGGCAGTGCAATGCCCCTGGAGCCTGGAACAGTTCGGCGGCCACGAAACCTACAGCAAACTGCTGGATCATCGCCCGCCGACCGACAAGCCTGGCCGTTGCTGGCCGGGTGGTCATGCGGCCACCGGTTTTACCTTGTTTGCGCTGTTCTTCGTGCTGCGTGACCGTCGCCCACGGCTGGCCCGTCAGGCGTTCATCTTTGCCTTCGCGCTGGGTTCGGTGTTCTCGATCAGCCGAATGATGCAGGGCGCGCACTTCTTCTCACACAACGTGTGGACGGCGATCTTTTGCTGGCTGATCTGTCTGGGGTCGTATTACTTCGTGTTGTATCGACCGGCATTGAAAAGCCAGGCCATTGTGAAAGCACAGCCTATCGGTGTCTGAACTGACGCTGGATTGAACGCAATAAAAAACCCCGCTGGCTTGCGCCGGCGGGGTTTTTCGTTACAGGGGTAAGGCTGGCTTACATCATGCCGCCCATGCCCCCCATGCCGCCCATGTCTGGCATACCGCCGCCAGCTGCACCTTCTTTCTTCGGTGCGTCAGCAACGGCAGCTTCGGTGGTCAGGATCAGACCGCCGATCGACGATGCAGCTTGCAGAGCGGAACGAGTTACCTTGGTTGGGTCCAGGATGCCCATTTCGATCATGTCGCCGTACTCGCCAGTCGCAGCGTTGTAACCGAAGTTACCTTTGCCGTTCTTGACTTCGTTGACCACAACGCTTGGCTCGTCGCCGCTGTTGGCAGCGATCTGACGCAGCGGAGCTTCAACAGCGCGACGCAGAACAGCGATACCTACGTCCTGGTCAGCGTTATCGCCTTTCAGGTTGACGATAGCGTTCAGAGCGCGGATCAGCGCAACGCCGCCGCCAGGTACCACGCCTTCTTCAACGGCTGCACGGGTAGCGTGCAGGGCGTCTTCAACGCGGGCTTTCTTCTCTTTCATTTCAACTTCGGAACCGGCGCCAACCTTGATCACTGCAACGCCGCCAGACAGCTTGGCCAGACGCTCTTGCAGTTTTTCACGGTCGTAGTCCGAGGAAGTTTCGGCAACCTGAGCACGGATCTGAGCGATACGCGCCTGGATGTCGCCTTCAACGCCAGCACCGTCAACGATGATGGTGTTTTCCTTGGACAGGGTCACGCGCTTGGCGCTACCCAGGTGTTCCAGGGTGGTGCTTTCCAGGCTCAGGCCGATCTCTTCGGAGATAACGGTACCGCCGGTCAGTACGGCGATGTCCTGCAGCATGGCCTTGCGACGGTCGCCGAAGCCTGGAGCCTTGACGGCTGCGACTTTAACGATGCCACGCATGTTGTTCACAACCAGAGTCGCCAGGGCTTCGCCTTCAACGTCTTCGGCAACGATCAGCAGTGGACGGCCGGCTTTGGCAACGGCTTCCAGTACTGGCAGCATTTCGCGGATGTTCGAGATTTTCTTGTCGACCAGCAGGATCAGCGCGCCTTCCAGCTCGGCAACCATGGTCTCTGGCTTGTTGACGAAGTACGGGGACAGGTAGCCACGGTCGAACTGCATGCCTTCTACAACCGACAGTTCGTTTTCCAGGCCCGAGCCTTCTTCAACGGTGATCACGCCTTCTTTACCGACTTTTTCCATGGCTTCGGCAATGATGTCACCGATGGAGTTGTCGGAGTTGGCGGAGATGGTGCCAACCTGAGCGATCGCTTTAGTGTCGGTGCATGGCGCGGACAGTTTTTTCAGCTCGGCAACAACAGCGATGGTCGCTTTGTCGATACCGCGCTTCAGGTCCATCGGGTTCATGCCGGCAGCGACGGCTTTCAGGCCTTCGTTGACGATCGACTGAGCCAGAACGGTAGCGGTGGTAGTACCGTCACCAGCGTCATCGTTGGCACGGGAGGCAACGTCTTTGACCAGCTGCGCGCCCATGTTTTCGAAACGGTCTTCGAGTTCGATTTCCTTGGCGACGGAAACGCCGTCCTTGGTGATGGTCGGAGCGCCGAAGCTCTTCTCGAGAATCACGTTACGGCCTTTCGGGCCCAGGGTCGCTTTTACCGCGTCAGCCAGGACGTTTACGCCAACCAGCATTTTCTTGCGGGCGGAATCGCCGAATTTAACTTCTTTAGCAGCCATGATCGATATTCCTTAAATACTTTGTAGTAGCGGGAAAATGAGCGGGAAATCAGCCTTCCAGTACAGCGAGAATCTCGTTCTCAGCCATTACCAGCAGGTCTTCGCCGTCGACTTTCACAGTGTTGCTGCCGGAGTAAGGACCGAACACAACCTTGTCGCCGACTTTAACGGCCAGCGCACGCACTTCACCGTTTTCCAGAGTCTTGCCTGGGCCTGCAGCGACGATCACACCGTGGTTGGCTTTTTCAGCAGCCGAACCTGGCAGGACGATACCGCCAGCGGTTTTCTTTTCTTCTTCGCTGCGACGGATAACGACGCGGTCATGCAGAGGACGAAGCTTCATTGTCGATCTCTCCTAATTGTGGTTTTCATCGGCCGGTGTAGTCCCGGCGGGTTTAACGAATCCGGCCTGCGCCGGTTGCGGCTCGTCGAGCGAACCGCGGAAGTCTGTCCGACTCAAAATGTCGGAAACCTTTCGGTGACCGATACATAAGGGCGCATAAGCTTATTACAAGGGCGGGGGCTAAAAAATTTTCACGCAGGCTGCATGAATTAGCCCCACAAACGAACACGGCACCCGAAGGTGCCGTGTCGATGCAGAAGTTACTTGGTGTCGCGGTGTTCGAATTCGCCTTCGATCACATCACCTTCGCGACCCAGCGGCTGGCGCGGTGCAGGACCGCCGCGAGGTTGCAGGTCATCGGCGAACGCTCGCTGGCGCATGGCCTGCTCTTCGGCGCGCTGGCGCATCTTGTTGGCGACCAGTCGACGACTGAACGGCAACAGCAGCACCAGACCGACCACATCGCTGATGAAGCCCGGCAGGATCAACAGGCCACCGGCCAGGGCCAGCATCAGGCCTTCGAGCATGGTTTGCGCAGGCAGTTCGCCGCGGTTCAGGCTTTCACGGGCACGGAGTGCGGTGGCCAGCCCGGCGACGCGCAGCACGAACACGCCGAACATCGAGCCGAGAATGATCAGCAGCAGGGCCGGGAAAAATCCGATCGATCCTGCCACTTTGACGAATACGAACAGCTCCAGCACCGGGAACAGCAGAAAGAGCAACAAAAAAGGGCGCATCAAAGTTTCCTCAACGCAAGAAATGCCTTGCAGTAAGCCTTAGATGACGTCGCCCTTTCGTGAATTCAAGCGTCGGCCACCGCATTTTTTGGCCAGACCTCGGCGTGAGCCAAAGAAACCAAGGCCTCGCGCACTTGTATCGGCGTATGACAAGGCGCTTGAAACGGCAGCCAGTACAGCGCTTGGCCGATGCGCAGGTGCATGCCTTCGGTGTCGATTCCGGCCAGTTGCGCCGGTACGGTTTTCGGCAGGCCGGCGAGGTCGACGTAATGGGCGATGGCCTTGGCGTGGTCGCTGTTCATGTGCTCGACCATGCTGATTTCGGCCTTGCCGGCGAACGGGTTGGCCAGGGTCAGGTGATCGACCCAGTGGATCGCGCCGAAGCCGCCGATGTAGCGATGACGCACGGGTTTGAGCACCCAGAAATCGAAATCGTGAGCCTTGTGGTAATTCTGGGAATCGGGGAAATAGCGGTAGTAGCGCTCGGCGGCGGCTTCGATGGCGGCAGCGGCTTCGAGTTTTTCCGCCTCGGCCAGATAGGTCAGGCGACCAACGGCTTGCACATCGTCGGCCTCGCGCTCACCCACCAGCAGCGAGCATTTCGGATCTTTCTGCAGGTTATGGGTGTGCTGGGCGATGCGGCTGATCAGGATCAGCGGCCGGCCCTGCTCGTCCAGGCAGTAGGGAACCACGGAGCCGAACGGAAAACCGGGCATCGATTTGGAGTGGGTCGACAGCACGCCACGGTATTCCTTGAGAAGCAATTCTCGGGCATTCTTAGCCGCTTCAACGCTCAATTTATGACTCCTTAAATAGAATCCGTCGAAAAAACGGACGGGCGCATGGGATTTGTCCCACACGCCATCGGGCAGTTCTCATGTGCAACAGGCCCCTGGCCGGTGCAGATCGAGAGGCTACCTATAAGGACCACTCTGACCTGCTCTCGGGGGCATGCGAATGCAACTCAACGACAAAGTAATCATTATCACTGGCGGTTGCCAAGGCTTGGGCCGCTCGATGGCCGAGTATTTCGCAGGCAAGGGCGCGAAGCTGGCACTGGTCGACCTGAACCAGGAAAAACTCGATGATGCCGTCGCGGCCTGCAAGGCCAAGGGCGTCGAGGCACGCAGCTATCTGTGCAACGTCGCCAACGAAGAGCAGGTGACGCACATGGTTGCTCAGGTCGCCGCCGACTTCGGCGCGATCCACGGCCTGATCAACAACGCCGGGATCCTGCGCGACGGCCTGCTGCTCAAGGTCAAGGACGGCGAGATGACCAAGATGAGCCTGGCCCAGTGGCAGGCGGTGATCGACGTCAACCTGACCGGCGTGTTCCTCTGCACCCGTGAAGTGGCGGCGAAAATGGTCGAGCTGAAGAACAGCGGCGCGATCATCAACATCTCGTCGATCTCCCGCGCGGGCAACGTCGGCCAGACCAACTACTCCGCCGCCAAGGCCGGTGTGGCAGCAGCGACCGTGACCTGGGCCAAGGAACTGGCGCGCTACGGCATTCGCGTGGCGGGCATTGCTCCGGGCTTCATCGAAACCGAGATGACCCTGGGCATGAAACCCGAAGCGCTGGAGAAAATGACTTCGGGCATTCCACTCAAGCGCATGGGCAAGCCGGAAGAGATCGCCCATTCGGCGGCGTACATCTTCGAGAACGACTACTACACCGGCCGGATTCTGGAGATGGATGGCGGGTTGCGCATTTAAGGCTTACCAAAAATCACTGTGGGAGCGACGGTTCGACGCTTCGACTTGCTCGCGAATGCGTTGGATCAGACAACTGATAGGTTGAATGACACACCGCGTTCGCGAGCAAGCTCGCTCCCACAGTTTTTTTCAGCGGCGCGGCAAAATCAATCGTCGCTGATGGTGATGTTCGGCATCGCCGGCGATGCCGCTTCCTGCAACACGATCCGCGCGCCGACGTGGCGGGCCAGTTCCTGATAGACCATGGCGATCTGGCTGTCCGGCTCGGAAATCACCGTCGGCTTGCCACCATCGGCCTGTTCGCGGATCAGCATCGACAGCGGCAACGAGGCCAGCAGTTCGACGCCGAACTGGGTCGCCAGTTTCTCGCCACCGCCCTCACCGAACAGATGCTCGGCGTGCCCGCAGTTCGAGCAGATGTGCACGGCCATGTTTTCCACCACGCCCAGTACCGGGATGTTGACCTTGCGGAACATCTCCACGCCTTTGCGCGCATCGAGCAGCGCCAGATCCTGTGGCGTGGTGACGATCACGGCGCCGGCCACCGGGACTTTCTGCGCCAGGGTCAGCTGAATGTCGCCGGTGCCTGGCGGCATGTCGATCACCAGATAATCCAGGTCGCCCCAAGCGGTTTGCGTCACCAGTTGCAGCAGCGCGCCGGAGACCATCGGCCCGCGCCAGACCATCGGCGTGTTGTCGTCGGTCAGGAACGCCATCGACATCACTTCGACACCGTGGGCCTGCAGCGGCACGAACCATTTCTGATCCTTGACCTGCGGGCGGGTGCCCTCGGGAATGCCGAACATGATGCCCTGGCTCGGGCCGTAGATATCGGCATCGAGAATCCCGACCTTCGCGCCTTCACGGGCCAGTGCCAGCGCCAGGTTGGCGGCGGTGGTGGATTTGCCCACACCGCCCTTGCCCGACGCCACGGCGACCACGTTCTTCACGTTGGCCAGCCCCGGAATCTGCGCCTGGGCCTTGTGCGCGGCGATCACACTGTTGACCTCGACCCTAGCAGTCACCACACCGTCGAGGTTTTCGATGGCCAGTTGCAGCAGTTGCGCCCAGCCGCTTTTAAACAGACCGGCGGCATAGCCGATTTCCAGCTGCACATTGACACGATCACCGGTGATTTCGATGTTGCGCACGCAACCGGCGCTGACCGGATCCTGGTTCAGGTAAGGGTCGGTGTATTGGCTGAGGACGGCTTCCACCGCTGCGCGAGTGACGGCGCTCATGGGCAACTCCGATAACAAGACTGGGAAAAGATGGCGGGTATCCTACCCCTTCTGTCCTCCGGACGGCATGTCCGGCAACGATTTGCAGAGGTGAAATATCTTTCCCGGCGCTTTATAGTGGCCGACCTCCGTTTCATCAAGTAGCGAAGCCCCACATGTCCGAACCACGCAAGATTCTCGTCACCAGCGCCCTGCCCTACGCCAACGGTTCGATCCACCTTGGCCATATGCTGGAATACATCCAGACCGATATGTGGGTGCGCTTCCAGAAGCATCGCGGCAATCAGTGCATCTATGTCTGCGCCGACGACGCCCACGGTTCGGCGATCATGCTGCGCGCGGAAAAGGAAGGCATCACCCCGGAACAACTGATCGCCAACGTCCAGGCCGAACACAGCGCCGACTTTGCCGAGTTCCTGGTGGACTTCGACAACTTCCACTCCACTCACGCCGAAGAAAACCGTGAGCTGTCGAGCCAGATCTACCTGAAGCTGCGTGACGCCGGACACATCGCCCAACGTTCGATCACCCAGTATTTCGACCCGGAAAAGAAAATGTTCCTGGCCGACCGCTTCATCAAGGGCACCTGCCCGAAGTGCGGCACCGAAGACCAGTACGGCGACAACTGCGAAAAATGCGGTGCGACCTACGCGCCGACCGACCTGAAGGATCCGAAGTCGGCAATCTCCGGCGCCACCCCGGTGCTCAAGGATTCCCAGCACTTCTTCTTCAAGCTGCCGGACTTCCAGGAAATGCTGCAGGCCTGGACCCGCAGCGGCACCCTGCAGGACGCCGTCGCCAACAAGATCGCCGAATGGCTGGACGCCGGCCTGCAACAGTGGGACATCTCCCGCGATGCGCCGTACTTCGGTTTCGAGATCCCGGGCGAGCCAGGCAAATATTTCTACGTGTGGCTGGACGCGCCGATCGGCTACATGGCCAGCTTCAAGAACCTGTGCAACCGCACGCCGGAGCTGGACTTCGACGCGTTCTGGGGCAAGGACTCCTCCGCCGAGCTGTACCACTTCATCGGCAAGGACATCGTCAACTTCCACGCCCTGTTCTGGCCGGCGATGCTCGAAGGCGCGGGTTTCCGCAAGCCGACCGGGATCAACGTACACGGCTACCTGACCGTCAACGGTCAGAAGATGTCCAAGTCCCGCGGCACCTTCATCAAGGCCCGTACCTACCTGGATCACCTGTCGCCGGAATACCTGCGCTATTACTACGCGGCCAAACTGGGCCGTGGCGTGGACGACCTCGACCTGAACCTCGAAGACTTCGTGCAGAAGGTCAACTCCGACCTGGTCGGCAAAGTCGTCAACATCGCCAGCCGTTGCGCCGGTTTCATCCAGAAGGGCAACGCCGGCCTGCTGGTGGACACCAACGCCGCGCCGGAACTGACCGAAGCGTTCCTGGCCGCTGCGCCGAGCATCGCCGACGCCTATGAGGCCCGCGATTTCGCCCGTGCCATGCGCGAAACCATGGCTTTGGCCGACCGCGCCAACGCCTGGATCGCTGACAAGGCGCCATGGTCGCTGAACAAGCAGGAAGGCAAGCAGGATGAAGTCCAGGCGGTCTGCGCCACGGCGATCAACCTGTTCCGCCAGCTGGTGATCTTCCTCAAACCGGTGCTGCCAGTGCTGGCCGCCGATGCCGAGGCGTTCCTCAACGTCGCCCCGCTGACCTGGAACGACCACACCACCCTGCTGGCCAACCACCAGTTGAACGAATTCAAACCGTTGATGACCCGCATCGACCCGGTAAAAGTGCAAGCCATGACCGACGCCTCGAAAGAAGACCTGACCGCCAGCCAGACCGACACCGGCGCCGCTGCGCCGGCCGGCAAAGGCGAACTGGCCAAGGATCCGCTGTCGCCGGAAATCGACTTCGACACCTTCGCCGCCGTCGACCTGCGCGTCGCGCTGATCGTCAAGGCCGAACACGTTGAAGGTGCGGACAAGTTGCTGCGTCTGACCCTGGATATCGGTGACGAACAACGCAACGTGTTCTCGGGGATCAAGAGCGCTTACCCGGATCCGTCGAAGCTCGACGGTCGTCTGACCATGATGATCGCCAACCTCAAGCCACGGAAAATGAAGTTCGGCATCTCCGAAGGCATGGTGATGGCGGCCGGCCCTGGCGGTGAAGAAATCTACCTGCTGAGCCCGGACAGCGGCGCCAAGCCGGGTCAGCGCATCAAGTAAGGTTCTGCCCTGACTGATCCCACAGGCGTGCTCCGTGCGCCTGTGGGATTTTTCATATCTGGCCCGCGCTCCACGGCTGCCGGATAATGCCTAACCTTAAGTGACACACGCCCGTTCCTGCCGGCAGAACCATGACCGAACTCGTGCTTACGCTCTTCAGTGCTGCGCTGATCAACAACTTCGTGTTGCACTGGCCGCTGGGCGTCGATCCGCTGCTGGCGGGCGAACGCCGTCAGGTGCATGCACTAGGGCTGGCGACGTTGTGTCTGATGCTGATTGTCGGCGTGACGGGTTATGCGATCTGGCATTGGCTGCTGGTGCCGTTGCAACTGGAATTCCTGCGGCTGTTTGTGTTTCTGCCGTTGAGCGTCCTGCTGATCACGCCGTTGCTGAAGCTGTTGGCGCATTGGCGGCCCACGCTGCCATTCGACGGCTTGTGGCCGCTGCTGCTGGGCAATGCCGGTGTGCTGGGGCTGACGCTGATCAACGCGCAAACGGATAAAGGCCTGTTTCATGCGATTGCGTTGAGCCTGGGCGCCGGTCTGGGTTTCTGGCTGGTGTTGAGCCTGTTCAGCGATTTGCGTGAGCGCACGGCCGACAACGATATTCCCCTGCCCTTTCGTGGCCTGCCGATCCTGTTGATCGGCGCCGGACTGATGGCCGTGGCTTTTCTCGGATTCAGTGGACTGATCAAAACATGAGTCTGATTCAACGGATCGATGCCTTGCTGCCGCAGACCCAATGCGGCAAGTGCGGCCATCCCGGATGCAAACCCTATGCTGAAGGCATCGCCGACGGCGAGCCGATCAACAAGTGCCCGCCGGGTGGCGACGAAACCATCGCGGCACTGGCCGAACTGTTGAAAATCCCGGTGCTGGAGCTGGACATCAGCCGCGGTTCGGCGCCGCCGCAAGTGGCCTACATCCGTGAGGCCGAATGTATCGGCTGCACCAAGTGCATCCAGGCCTGCCCGATCGACGCCATTGTCGGCGCGGCGAAGCTGATGCACACGGTCATCATCGACGAATGCACCGGTTGCGATCTGTGCGTGGCGCCCTGCCCGGTCGATTGCATCGAGATGCATCCGCTGCCGCCGGGCACGCTGCCGGTGGTCAGTGGTCTGGCCACAAGCCTTGAAGAACAGCAGGCCCGCGCAACCAAACGCGATCACGCCCGCCAGCGTTTCGAACGGCGCAATGCTCGCCTGCAACGCGAAGAACAGCAGAAGCAGGCCGAACGCGAGGCCCGGGCGCAGCGCGCGGCACAGGTAGAAGTCGCCGCCACCTCGCTCGATCCGGTGCAGGCGGCGCTGGAACGGGTGCGTGCGCAAAAAGCCGCCACCGCCGATGCCGCGCTGAAAAAGGCCAAGATCGACGTGGCCATGAGTCGGGCGCAGTTGAACAAGTCGCTCAAGGCATTCGGTCATCCGCCGACCTTCGATCAACAATCGCAACTGATCGTCCTGCAGCAGCAGTTCGAAGCGGCCGAACAGGCACTGGCGAAGCTGGAAAGCAGCGCGACACCTGCGCCGGTCGTGGCCGCCCCGGCAAAGGACGCCGATTTGAAAAGGGCGAAAATCCAGTTGGCGATGCGCCGCGCCGAGCTGAAAAAGGCACAAAACGCAGAGGCCCCGCCAGCCGAGATCGCCGCGCTGGAGCAAGCGCTGCGTGACGCCGAACAGGCGCTGCACAGCGCCGAAGCCGCCAGCGATCAACCGGCGCCCGAGCTTGTGCGTGTCGAGAAACGTCCGATCAACGACCAGCTTCGCCAGCTGAAAACCGAACTGGCTTACGCTCGCGCCGACCTGAACAAACTGCAACGACGCGACGGCACGCCCGCCGACATCCTCGAAAAAGCCCGTGCCCGCCTGCAAGAAGCGGAGCGGCAGGTACAAGCCCATGTCATCGATTGAGACCAGAGACGAACGCCTGCAACAGGCAATGAAGCTGGTTTTACTGGCGACATTGCCGGGATTGCTGGCGTTGTTCTGGTTTTATGGTTGGGGCGTGTTGATCAACCTGCTCCTGTCCATCGTCTCAGCCTTGAGCGTCGAAGCCACCGTGACTCATCTGCGCCGGCAACCGCTGCAAGCCACCTTGACCGATGGCAGCGCGGTGGTCAGCGCCACACTGCTGGCAATCGCCCTGCCGCCTTACTGCCCGTGGTGGCTGACGGTCACGGCGATCGCCTCGGGGCTGCTGCTGGGCAAACATCTGTACGGTGGTGTTGGCCGAAATCCGTTCAATCCGGCCATGCTCGGCTTCGCGCTGGCCATGGTGATGTTCCCGCAACCGATGACCCATTGGCCGGCCCACGGCATGGATCTGGCGGCGGCTTTTGGCCAGGTGTTCAATCTTGGCTCACAGCCGGATGGCTGGGTTCAGGCCACTGCGCTGGACAGTCTGCGCATCAATAAAAGCCTGACCATGGACGAACTGTTTGCCGGCAATCCGGCATTCGGTCGCTTTGGCGGGCACGGCGTTGAATGGGTGAACCTGGCGTTCCTCGCCGGCGGGTTGTTGCTGTTGCAGCGTCGGGTGTTTGGCTGGCATGCGCCGGTCGGCATGCTCGCCAGCCTGTTCGTGATCAGCCTGTTGTGCTGGAACGGTTCGGGATCGGACTCCCACGGCTCGCCGCTGTTTCACCTGCTGAGCGGCGCGACCATGCTGGGGGCATTCTTCATCGTCACGGAACCGGTGTCGGGGGCCAAAAGCCCGCTCGCCCGCCTGCTGTTCGGCGCCGGCGTGGGGTTGCTGACGTATGTGATTCGCACGTGGGGCGGTTACCCGGATGGCGTGGCATTTGCGGTGCTGTTGATGAACCTGTGCGTGCCGGCGCTGGAGCGCTTCGCCATGGCCCGTCAGAGGCAGGTGGCGCCATGAACCGCACGAGCAGCCTGATCACACTGGCGTTGATTACCGCGCTGGGCATCGGCGTGACGTGGCTGGTGCAACACAGCAATGCACCGCAGATCGCCGCCGAACAGCGTCTGCTTGAAAGTCGCAAACTGCTGGACGTGCTGCCGGTCGACGCTTACGACAATCAGCCGCTTGAACAACCTCTGGCGCTGACCGACATCAACCTGAGCCACAGTCTGTTGCTGGGCGGTTATCGGGCGACCAAAGGCAGCCAGCCCGTGGCGATCCTGCTGCGCAGCCAGACCCAAGGTTATGCCGGCAATATCGAGTTGCTGATTGCCATCGATGCCAATGGCCGATTGCTTGGTGTGAAAACCCTCGAACAAAACGAAACGCCTTCGCTGGGTGGGCATATCGGCGACTGGCCGAATGGCTGGCTTCAGACCTTTACTGGAAAATCGAGCGGCCAACCGACGGACGCCGGATGGGCACTCAAAAAGGATCAGGGGCAATTCGACCAGATCGCTGGCGCAACCATTACGTCTCGCGCGACCATCAATGCCATCCACGATGCCCTGCGTTACTTCGATGAACACCGGACGACCCTGCTCGGGAGCGCGCCATGAACACGCCTGCGACTCTGTCGAACTCAATGATGCTGGTGCTGTTGATCGGTGCCACCGACTCCGTGGCGGGTGCGCTGGCGACTCTGCTGATGTTCACCGTTGTCGTGGGCGTTTACGGTTTGTGTATGGCACCGCTGCGCTCGCGCCTGAGCAGCGAGAGCCTGTTGCCGGTCAGTCTGGTGCTGGCCGCGACCCTGGCGGGCTGCGCCGATATCTTTCTGCAACGCGTTGCGCTGCAGTGGCATCAACTGTTCAGTCTTTATGCCGGGCTGATTGGCTTGCAGTGCGTCGTGATAGAGCACAATGGATTTTTTCGCCGGCCTGTCCGTAATCGACTGAAACTGTGCGGCCTGTTTGCCGTGCTGATGATTGTGCTCGCGGTGTTGCGTGAGCTGATCGGTCAGGGCAGCATCGGCCATCATCTGCCGGAACACTGGCAAGGTTTGATTCTGTTCGGCGACGGCCTGCATTTCGCGACGCTGGCTCCCGGCGCCTTCATATTGCTTGGACTGTTACTGGCCGCCCGTCAGGCCTGGACTCGCACCTGCGACCTACCCGAGGAAACGCATCACCCATGAATGCCGCAAAACGACTGGAGATCTTCCGCAGGCTTCACGAGGACAACCCCGAGCCCAAGACCGAACTGGCCTACTCCTCGCCTTTCGAATTGTTGATCGCGGTGATTCTGTCCGCACAATCCACGGACGTCGGTGTGAATAAAGCGACGGCCAAGCTGTACCCGGTGGCGAACACGCCGGCGGCCATTCATGCCCTGGGCGTCGAAGGACTGTCCGAGTACATCAAGACCATCGGCCTCTATAACAGCAAGGCCAAAAATGTGATCGAGACCTGCCGCCTGCTGGTCGAGCTGCACAATGGCGAAGTCCCGCAGACGCGCGAAGAACTGGAAGCCTTGCCCGGCGTTGGCCGCAAGACCGCCAACGTCGTGCTCAACACCGCTTTCCGCCAGTTGACCATGGCCGTGGACACCCACATCTTCCGCGTCAGCAACCGCACCGGCATTGCGCCGGGTAAAAATGTGGTCGAGGTGGAAAAGAAGCTGATGAAGTTCGTGCCAAAGGAATACCTGTTGGACTCCCACCACTGGCTGATTCTGCACGGTCGCTACGTCTGTCTGGCGCGCAAGCCGCGCTGTGGAAGCTGTCGGATCGAAGACCTGTGCGATTACAAGCACAAAACTTCTGACGATTGAGCGGCTATTGGTTTTATTGATTTATCGATTGAAAAAATCTTTTTTACCATCTGCTGGAATATCGATATAAGGAGCGCCAAAGGCCGTCTTAGCCTGGAGTTAACCTTATGACTGACAGCAAAGAACAACTGGATGTAGATGACGATTTCACCGCTGCCGAAACCGACGACACCGAACCGGTGGTTGAAGTCGCCAAGACCAATCTCAGCAAGCGCCGGACCATCGACAACCTGCTCGAGGAGCGCCGACTGCAGAAGCAATTGGCCGATTACGATTTTGATCTCTGACATTTGAAAGCCTCCCGAAACGGAGGCTTTTCCTTTTCTGTCGCACGCTGATTCCGACCCGCCCATGATCGTCAGCCACTAAACAGTCAGACAAGACCGTTTCGCTGTGCCAGTTCGATCAGATCCACCAGTGATCGCGCGTTGAGTTTCAGTAACAACCGGGTCTTGTAGGTACTCACGGTCTTGTTGCTGAGAAACATCCCATCGGCAATTTCCTTGTTGGTCTTGCCGCGCGCCAGCTGTTGCAAGACCATCATCTCTCGCCCGGACAGACGATCAACCATATCGGCCTCACTGGCATTTCCCAGGCTGGTCCGTACGGTGTGCAGCGCCTGGTTCGGAAAATAACTATACCCGGACAGCACCGCCTTGATGGCGCTCAACAACTCAGTCAGATCCTGCTGCTTGCAAACATAACCCGCCGCCTCCGATTGCATGCAGCGCATGGAGAAGTGCCCGGGTGACTGGGATGTCAGCACAAGTACTTTCAATGGCATCGCGCTTGTTGTAAGGCGCGCAATGACTTCCAGTCCATCCAGTTTCGGTATGCCGATATCCAGTATTACGATATCCGGCATCTGATCACGGGCAAGTTGTAACGCATCCACTCCATTGTCGGTTTCTGCAATGACTTCGTAGCCATGACGCTCCATCAGCATACGTACCGCAAGACGAATGACGGGGTGATCATCCACGATCAGCACTTTATTCATGGGCAAGTCCAGTTTCGCTGTTCGAATTTTTAGAACCGGCACAATAACGCAGTCATTTCACTCATGGCATGGAGAAGTTCATTCACACCGGCATCAAGAGACACCTCCTACAGCCAATAAAGATTATTCCTACAGAAAAGGACCACCGCAAAAAAGATAGCCTGGCAAGAACATAAAGCCAGCCATCAAACCGATCGCAACTCGACAATACCTTGACAAGACACTCAATAAAAAACAAACCCACCAAAAAATTAAAATCCGAAACAACATATCTATATTAATTTAACGATATTTCATATAAACACCAACTAACTAGCACTGGACTCTCTACCTGGCGCCCAGCGATACAAATCACTAACCCCCATGACGAGAACAACAACCTCATGAGCAAAGCACATGTTAAAAAACAACAGAAAGATCACCAACCCTATAAGCATCATTGCCGTATTTGCATTGATAACCGAGACCTCTGCAGCGGTTTCCCTGCCCTTTCTCGATAACGAAGAACGGAAGATCTACATTTGGCTTTTAATCAGCTTTCCTTTTTTCCTGTCGTTCCTGTTCTTCATAACTCTTAACTTCAACTATCGATCCCTTTATGCGCCTTCAGACTTTGAAAATGACAAGAATTTTTTAAAGGCATTTGAGGAAGCTGCATCCCACCTGCATGGAACAACCACACAATCCAACATAGAGTTACTCTCCGTAAAACTGCAAAAGTCGCTCACCACGCTATATATCGTTGATATCAGGGGACGAAATAGCGAATTTGAAACGGACGCACTATTGGAAAAAAGCCCACATCCCTCCAAGCATTCACTCAGAATATTCCTGTTCCTGACCCACTCGATACCGGACGTTTCATTAACAGAGAACGTCTACAAATCGTTTAAACAGGGAAAGAAAGCTGCCGGAACTACCTACTGCATTTTTTACGACGTGGATTCAATGAGTATGATTCAGGTGGAAAAAGTTTGAACACGTCGGAGAAGGCGGGCACAGCGAAAGCGGCGAAAATACGGGTCCGGATCAGCTTGAAGAAAGGAGCCCCCGAAACAAAAAGGCCTTGTCTTACGACAAGGCCTTAGTTTCACATCCGAACCGAACGGATCAGAACAGCTTGCGGCCCTTGTTGGCAGCAATGCGCATGCGCAGCGCGTTGAGCTTGATAAAGCCCGCCGCGTCGGCCTGGTTGTAAGCGCCGCCGTCTTCTTCGAAGGTCGCGATATTGGCGTCGAACAGCGAATCGTCGGACTTGCGGCCAGTCACGATCACGTTGCCCTTGTACAGCTTCAGGCGTACGACGCCGTTAACGTTGACCTGGGAAGCGTCGATCATTTGTTGCAGCATCAGACGCTCCGGGCTCCACCAGTAACCGGTGTAGATCAGGCTGGCGTATTTCGGCATCAGCTCGTCTTTCAAGTGAGCGACTTCGCGGTCCAGGGTGATCGACTCGATGGCGCGGTGAGCGCGCAGCATGATGGTGCCGCCCGGGGTTTCGTAGCAGCCACGGGACTTCATGCCGACGTAACGGTTTTCAACGATATCGAGACGGCCGATGCCATGCTCGCCACCGATCTTGTTCAGCGTTGCCAGCACGGTGGCCGGGGTCATTTCAACGCCGTCCAGCGCGACGATGTCGCCGTTGCGGTAGGTCAGTTCCAGGTACTGCGGGGTGTCAGGAGCCTTCTCCGGGGAGACGGTCCAGCGCCACATGTCTTCTTCGTGCTCGGTCCAGGTGTCTTCCAGCACGCCGCCTTCATAGGAGATGTGCAGCAGGTTGGCGTCCATCGAGTACGGGGATTTCTTCTTGCCGTGACGCTCGATCGGGATCGCGTGCTTCTCGGCGTAGTCCATCAGCTTCTCGCGGGACAGCAGGTCCCACTCGCGCCATGGAGCGATCACTTTCACGCCTGGCTTGAGTGCGTAGGCACCCAGTTCGAAACGGACCTGGTCGTTGCCTTTGCCGGTGGCACCGTGGGAAATGGCGTCGGCGCCGGTTTCGTTGGCGATTTCGATCAGACGCTTGGCGATCAGCGGACGCGCGATGGAAGTACCCAGCAGGTACTCGCCCTCGTAAACGGTGTTGGCGCGGAACATCGGGAACACGAAGTCACGCACGAATTCTTCGCGCAGGTCGTCGATGTAGATTTCTTTGACGCCCATGGCCTGCGCCTTGGCGCGAGCCGGCTCGACTTCTTCGCCCTGACCCAGGTCAGCGGTGAAGGTCACGACTTCACAGTTATAAGTATCCTGCAGCCACTTGAGGATCACCGAAGTGTCCAGGCCGCCGGAATACGCCAGAACGACCTTGTTTACGTCCGCCATGCCATCACTCCACGGGGTTCTACGGAAAGCCGAGGAGTCTACCGCTCAAACGCGATAATTTACAGAGGCGCGACAGCTTAAGACGACAAAGCGACAGAATCTGTCGAGAGGGCGACGATGACCAACGGGTCAGGAAGTCGCCGCAGCATTGGCCGGGGCGCTGGCCGTCGGTGCCGGAGCCGCCGTTGGTGCCACCCGCGCCAGATGCACATTGACCCGACGGTTCTTGGCCCGGTTGGCGGCATTGGTGTTCGGCACCAACGGGTAGCGCTCTCCATGGAAACGCACGGTGATCTGCGATTCCTGGATGCCGTTGGCCTTGAAGAAGTCGACCACTGCCAGCGCGCGGCGGCGCGACAGTTCGCGATTGGTCAGGCGATTGCCGCTGTTGTCGGAGTGGCCGTCGAGTTCGATGTGATTGACCGTCGGATCGGCCTTCATATATTCGAGCATCACTTGCAGCTTGGCCTTGGCGGCAGCGTCCAGCTCGATGCCTTCGCCGGGGAAGCCGATCTGCGACTGTTTGACCTGATCGAAATTCTGCGGCAAGAGTTTCGCCACGCAGGTCTGATAGTCGTTGAACGCCTTGCTGAACTTGACCGGCAAAAGCCGCACTTCCGACACCCGACCATCGCCCGATGCCCGGCGTACCACCGGGCTGCGACCGTCCATCAGCCCGCTGATCAACTGCCCGGCCTGGGATTGAGAACTGTTGAACAACACGTTGCCGCTGCCCAACCGGACAGTGCCCAGATTGATGTCGCCACGTCCCGGCTGCCACGGCGCGGCCGCCGCCAGCAAGGTCGCCGAACCGCCGCCGAGCATGGCGTTGTAGGCGTTCAGGCGAAAGGTCGCCTGCTCGCCGGCCTTGCGCACGAATTGCCCCGAACCGAAGTCGGTGATCGGCTGCGTCAGACGGCACTCGAACTTGTCGCCCTCGACCGTCCACTCAATGTTCTCCAGACGGGTCTGGTAGGTCAGTGCCATCGCTGGAAGGCTGGCAAACACACTGAGCAAGGCTAGATATCGCTGGCGCACGGGAGGCTCCATTGGTTTCTACAACAAAAAAGACCGAGACATACATCTTTACGGCATACCTACGGGATATCGGACGCTCGTCGCAAAACTTGATAGCGAGTGCCTGCAAGAGTCTTTTCCGGTAGCATTCGCCTCAGTTTGACCCGCCTGGAATCCCCTCATGTCCGACCGCCTGACCCTGCTGCGTCCCGACGACTGGCACATTCATCTTCGCGATGGTGCCGTGTTGACCAATACCGTTGCGGATGTCGCGCGCACCTTTGGTCGCGCCATCATCATGCCCAACCTGGTACCTCCGGTGCGCAACGCCGCTGAAGCCGACGGCTATCGCCAGCGGATTCTCGCTGCCCGCCCGGCCGGCAGTCGTTTCGAGCCGCTGATGGTGCTGTACCTCACCGACCGCACCCAGCCCGAAGAAATCCGTGAAGCCAAGGCCAGCGGTTTCGTGCATGCCGCCAAGCTGTACCCGGCCGGCGCCACCACCAACTCCGATTCCGGGGTCACCAGCATCGACAAGATTTTCCCGGCGCTGGAAGCCATGGCCGAAGTCGGCATGCCGCTGTTGATCCACGGTGAAGTCACCCGTGGCGACGTCGACGTGTTCGACCGCGAAAAAATCTTCATCGACGAGCACATGCGCCGCGTGGTCGAGCGCTTCCCGACGCTGAAAGTGGTCTTCGAACACATCACCACCGGCGACGCCGTGCAGTTCGTCAACGAGGCTTCGGCCAACGTCGGCGCGACCATCACCGCGCATCACCTGCTCTACAACCGCAACCACATGCTGGTGGGCGGGATCCGGCCGCACTTCTATTGCCTGCCGATCCTCAAGCGCAACACGCACCAGGAAGCCCTGCTCGACGCCGCCACCAGTGGCAGCGCGAAGTTCTTCCTCGGTACCGACTCGGCGCCGCACGCCCAGCACGCCAAGGAAGCCGCCTGCGGCTGCGCCGGCTGCTACACCGCGTACGCCGCCATCGAGCTGTATGCCGAAGCCTTCGAACAGCGCAATGCGCTGGACAAGCTCGAAGCGTTCGCCAGCCTCAACGGCCCGCGTTTCTACGGCCTGCCGGCCAACACCGATCGCATCACCCTGGTTCGTGACGAATGGACCGCCCCGACCAGCCTGCCTTTCGGCGAGCTGACCGTTATCCCGCTGCGCGCCGGTGAAAAACTGCGCTGGCGCCTGCTGGAGGAACACGCGTGAGTGAAGACCATTTCGACGACGAACTGGACGGTCAAGGTGGCGGCGGTTCGCGCCATCCAATGGCAGCACGCTTTCGCGGCTACCTGCCGGTTGTCGTCGACGTAGAAACCGGTGGTTTCAACTCGGCCACCGACGCTTTGCTGGAGATTGCCGCGACCACCATCGCCATGGATGAAAAGGGTTTCGTCTACCCGGATCACACCTACTTCTTCCGTGTCGAGCCGTTCGAAGGCGCCAACGTTGAAGCGGCCGCGCTGGAGTTCACCGGGATCAAGCTCGATCACCCGTTGCGCATGGCCGTCAGCGAAGAAACGGCCCTGACCGACATCTTCCGCGGCGTGCGCAAGGCCTTGAAGGCCAACGGCTGCAAGCGGGCGATTCTGGTCGGCCACAACAGCAGCTTCGACCTGGGCTTCCTGAACGCTGCCGTTGCGCGGCTGGACATGAAGCGCAACCCGTTCCACCCGTTCTCCAGCTTCGACACCGCGACCCTCGCCGGTCTGGCTTACGGCCAGACCGTATTGGCCAAGGCCTGTCAGGCAGCCGACATCGACTTCGACGGCCGTGAAGCGCACTCCGCGCGTTACGACACCGAGAAAACGGCCGAGCTGTTCTGCGGCATCGTCAACCGCTGGAAACAAATGGGCGGCTGGGAAGACTTCGACGACTGATCCTCGTCGGGTTTTTCCTAATATAAAAAAACCGGCCACATGGGCCGGTTTTTTTGTACCTCGACGTTGCGCCTTACAGGGCAGCAGCGTTCTCGGTCAGGTAAGCCGCAACGCCTTCTGGCGAAGCGTTCATGCCTTTGTCGCCTTTTTTCCAGTTGGCAGGGCAGACTTCGCCGTGCTCTTCGTGGAATTGCAGCGCGTCGACCAGACGGATCAGCTCTTCCATGTTACGGCCCAGCGGCAGGTCGTTGACGATCTGCGAGCGGACAACGCCTTTGTCGTCGATCAGGAACGCGCCACGGAAAGCCACGCCGCCTTCGGATTCAACGTCGTAGGCCTTGGCGATGTCGTGCTTCATGTCGGCAGCCATGGTGTATTTCACCTGACCGATGCCGCCATTGTTGACCGGGGTGTTGCGCCAGGCGTTGTGGGTGAAGTGCGAGTCGATCGACACGGCGATCACTTCTACGTTGCGTGCCTTGAAGTCGGCCATGCGGTTGTCCAGAGCGATCAGCTCGGACGGGCAGACGAAGGTGAAGTCCAGCGGGTAGAAGAACACCAGGCCGTATTTGCCTTTGATGGCCGAGGACAGGGTGAAGCTGTCAACGATCTCGCCATTGCCGAGTACGGCCGGGACGGTGAAGTCAGGGGCTTGTTTGCCTACGAGTACGCTCATTGATATCTCCTGGTGTAAAAACTTGAAGTTCAGGGTTCGGGCCAGCCTGGCACCCTCAGGCGACAGCCCTGTGACACGAACCCCCTTCGCAAGGGCCGACCATCATACACTGCGTTTTTCGACTGTCCTTAAAGGTTTTTCGCGAAATCCCGGCTGGCATTGCGCCATGAACCACCGTTCGTCAGTCACAGGCGTTGGCAATGAAAACCACTGGGAAAGCACTTTGACAATCATTCTCGTTAACATTAAGATCCATCGCAATTGAGTCACAACCAGCGACGGTTCTCACTTATGTATGTTTGCCTCTGCACTGGCGTCACCGACGGACAGATCCGCGAAGCGATCTATGAAGGTTGCTGCAGCTATAAAGAAGTCCGTCAGGCCACCGGCGTAGCCAGCCAATGCGGCAAATGTGCGTGCCTGGCGAAGGAAGTGGTCCGCGAAACCCTGACCAAGCTGCAAACCGCCCAGGCTGCGATCCCCTACCCGGCAGAATTTACCGCCGCGTAATTATCCCGAATTCGAAGAACCGGACTTATGTCCGGTTTTTTTATGCCTGAAAATCAACTGCTTAGCGTCTAGACGCGGAACACAAACATTCTTATTCCGATTAATTTTCATTTATTATTCAATAACTTAGGTTTGACACTTATAAATACCAAGCTCAAACTCTGCCTTATATACCGCTACTTAGGGCAGGACTCCCATCATGAAAGGCGACGTAACAGTCATCCAGCATCTCAACAAGATCCTTGCCAATGAGCTGGTCGCGATCAATCAGTACTTCCTGCATGCACGCATGTATGAAGATTGGGGCCTGAACAAGCTCGGCAAGCACGAGTACAAAGAATCCATCGACGAGATGAAGCACGCGGACAAGCTGATCAAGCGCATCCTGTTCCTCGAAGGCCTGCCGAACGTGCAGGATCTGGGCAAGCTGCACATCGGCGAGCACACCAAGGAAATGCTGGAGTGCGACCTGCGTATCGAGAAGACCGGCCATGCCGACCTGAAGGTCGCCATCGCCCACTGCGAATCCGTCGGTGATTTCGGCAGCCGCGAACTGCTCGAAGACATCCTTGAATCCGAAGAAGAACATATCGACTGGCTGGAAACCCAACTGGGCCTGATCGATAAAGTCGGTCTTGAGAACTATCTGCAATCGCAGATGGGCGAAGACGAGTAATTAGCCAGCGCTAAACTCGAGACACTAAAAAGCCCCGCCCTCTTTCGAGAGGCGGGGCTTTTTATTGCCCGGACTTCAGACTCGCCGAAATCCGGACAGAAACCAATCAGGCTTCGGACTTGGCCGCAGCAGCCTTGGCGGATGCTTCCTTGACCAGGGTCTGCAGCTCACCGTTGGCGAACATTTCAGCCATGATGTCGCTGCCGCCGACCAGTTCACCGCCGACCCACAGCTGCGGGAAAGTCGGCCAGTTGGCGTATTTCGGCAGGTTGGCGCGGATTTCCGGGTTCTGCAGGATGTCGACGTAGGCGAACTTCTCGCCACAGCCCATCACAGCCTGCGCAGCTTTCGCGGAGAAGCCACACTGCGGGGCATTCGGCGAGCCTTTCATGTAAAGCAGAATGGTGTTGTTGGCAATCTGCTCTTTAATCGTTTCGATGATATCCATGGAGCACCTCGGCTGAACTTTCCGACTCATGGGTCGGCACGGTGGCGCATTGTAACGGAATCCCGAGCGCCCTGCTCGGTCTCCCCGACAGACTTGCTCAAGCCGCCGCCACGGTCACCGGCACGCCATTGAGCGCCGCATTGCCTGAGAGCTCGTCGAGCTGGCATTCATCGGTCAGGTCATTGGCACTGGAACCGGGCTGACCGCTGGCGATCGCCATCTGCACACCTGGCCGGGCATGGCCCCATCCGTGCGGCAGGCTGACCACACCCTTCATCATGTCCGCACTGCCCAGCACTTCGACCTCGATCTGCCCGACCCGCGAACTCACCCGCACAAGCTGACCATCACTGAGCCCGCGACTGGCGAGATCGTCCGGGTTCATCAGCAACTGATGACGCGGCTTGCCCTTCACCAGCCGATGATAATTGTGCATCCAGGAATTATTGCTGCGCACATGACGGCGACCGATCATCAACAGCTCATCGGCGGCCGGCGCCTGCAACGCGGCGAAACGCGCCAGATCGGCGAGGATTTCCGGCGGCGCTGCCTGAACCTGCTGATTAACGGTTTTCAGGCGCGCCGCAAGATTCGGCTTCAATGGGCCCAGGTCGACACCGTGAGGATGGTCGAACAGAGTGGCCAGAGACAACCTGTGCTCGGACGCATCGCCGTAAAGGCCCATGCGCAACCCCATGTCGATCATCTTCGCTGGCGGCATCGTCGGTTTCAGCTCCTTGCCGGTCTTCGCGGCAAAGGCCTTGGCCAGGCCGACAAAGATCTCCCAGTCGTGCAACGCCCCTTCGGGTTTGACGAGAATCGCCCGGTTGAAGCGGGTGACGTTGCGCACCGCGAACAGGTTGAAGGTGGTGTCGTAATGATCGTTCTCCAGCGCCGAGGTCGACGGCAGGATCAGGTCGGCATAGCGCGTGGTTTCGTTGATATACAGGTCGACACTGACCATGAACTCCAGCCCGCCCAGCGCCTGCTCCAGTTGCCGGCCGTTGGGCGTGGACAGGACCGGATTGCCGGCCACGGTGATCAACGCGCGGATCTGCCCCTCGCCTTCGGTGAGCATTTCTTCGGCCAATGCCGAGACCGGCAACTCGCCGCCGTATTCAGGACGCCCGGATACGCGGCTCTGCCATTTGTTGAAGTGCCCGCCCGAAGTGGACGCCACCAGATCCACCGCAGGCTCGGTGCACAAGGCACCGCCAACGCGGTCGAGATTCCCGGTGACCAGATTGATCAACTGCACGACCCAATGGCACAGCGTGCCGAAGGCCTGAGTGGAAACACCCATCCGGCCGTAGCAAACGGCGCTTGGCGCCGCGGCGAAGTCCCGGGCCAGTTGGCGAATCTGTTCCGCGGGAACGGCGCACAACGAGCTCATGGCTTCGGCGGTGAACCCTGCCACCGCCGCGCGAACCTCATCAAGGCCGTCCACCGGCAAATGAGTGCCTCGAGCCAGCCCCTCATCGAATAGCGTGTTGAGCACACCAAACAACAACGCCGCATCGCCACCCGGGCGCACGAACAAATGCTGATCGGCCATCGCCGCCGTCTCGCTGCGCCGAGGATCGACCACCACCACTTTGCCGCCCCGGGCCTGGATCGCCTTCAGACGCTTCTCGACATCCGGCACGGTCATGATGCTGCCGTTGGACGCCAGCGGATTGCCGCCCAGGATCAGCATGAAATCGGTGTGATCGATATCCGGGATCGGCAGCAGCAGGCCGTGGCCGTACATCAAGTAGCTGGTCAGGTGATGGGGCAGTTGATCGACCGACGTCGCCGAATAGCGGTTGCGGGTTTTCAACAGGCCGAGGAAGTAGTTGCTGTGGGTCATCAGCCCGTAGTTGTGCACGCTGGGGTTGCCCTGATACACGGCGACCGCGTTCTGCCCATGACGCTCCTGAATCGCCGAGAGTTTTTCGGCGACCAGCTCGAACGCTTCGTCCCACTCGATAGGCAGCCATTCGCTGCCGACCCGGCGCATCGGCTGGCGCAGGCGATCCGGATCGTTCTGGATATCCTGCAGCGCGACGGCCTTGGGGCAGATGTGCCCACGACTGAACGTGTCCAGGGCATCGCCCTTGATCGAGGTGATCTGCACCTGGCCGTCGGTCTCGGTGGTTTCGATGGTCAAGCCGCAGATGGCTTCACACAGGTGGCAGGCACGGTGATGGAGAGTCTTGGTCATGGCCAGTCTCTGTCTTGTTCTGGGCAGGCAATCACGCCTGCGGGAACAAAACTATGGCCCGCGACCCGGTGCAGCGCCAGCGACGTTCGTCTTGTGAATCGGCGGCCATCAGGCCCGCCGATAGACCCGCGTCAGTTCGCCGGAAGCTGTGGCGGCGCGGCCAGCTGGATTTCCTGGATGGTCTCGATCTGCTCGTGGGCGACATGGACGCCGGTGAGTTCGCCGATCAGTCGCCAGTGCTCGTCGAGCCCGGCACTGATGGTCGCCATGCGATCGATCATCTGCCGGCTGGCGGCCTTGACCACGTCGTCATCGCTGCGCAGCAGTTCGAAGGACATCGAGGTCATCGAGGCGGTGAGGTGGGTCAATGAGCGTGCCGTGTGGCCCAGCAGTTCCATTAACAGTTTTTCTTTCGATTCCATGCGGAGGCTTCCTGCGTCGCTCGTGATTTATTTATAACCCAGCACTTTGCTTTAGCAAATGTTTCAGCCTGCGCATCCGACCAAGCGAACCGGTGGCTCACGGGTCGCAAACCGACCAGGGCTGTGCCATCCCCGCCGCGCCTGATTGCCAAGCCCGGTGGGGCCAGTGTACAAATGCCTCGCAACCCTCTCGAAAACTGACCGGAAATCACAGTGTTCGCACTGTTCTCACCCCGGCGCATTTCTGCAAAAACCGTAGCCTATTGGAAAAACGCGACATTTAGTGTCAATATCGCGCCTTCCCCTATTTCGTCGCCCCCGTGCGGCTTACGCCGCAGGTCTCGCCCGTTGTTCCGATAAACAAGGCTTTGAGCATCTGCGGTTTGTAGCAAAAAGGTAGTCAATGATGAGCGCAAGGCACTTTCTCTCCCTGATGGATTGCACGCCCGAAGAGCTGGTCAGCGTGATCCGTCGAGGCGTTGAGCTCAAGGACCTGCGTAACCGCGGCGTACTGTTCGAGCCTCTGAAAAACCGCGTCCTGGGGATGATCTTCGAGAAATCCTCGACCCGTACCCGAATCTCCTTCGAGGCCGGCATGATCCAGCTCGGCGGCCAGGCAATCTTCCTGTCCCCGCGCGACACCCAACTGGGTCGTGGCGAGCCGATCGGCGACTGCGCCATCGTCATGTCGAGCATGCTCGATGCGGTGATGATCCGTACCTTTGCCCACAGCACCCTGACCGAATTCGCCGCCAACTCCCGCGTGCCGGTGATCAACGGCCTGTCCGATGACCTGCACCCGTGCCAGTTGCTGGCCGACATGCAGACTTTCCTCGAACACCGTGGCTCGATCCAGGGCAAGACCGTGGCCTGGATCGGCGACGGCAACAACATGTGCAACAGCTATATAGAAGCGGCGATCCAGTTCGACTTCCAGTTGCGCGTGGCTTGTCCGGAAGGCTATGAGCCAAACCCTGAGTTCGTGGCCAAGGCCGGTGACCGCGTGACCATCGTCCGCGACCCGGAAGACGCCGTGCGCGGCGCGCATCTGGTGAGCACCGACGTCTGGACCTCCATGGGCCAGGAAGAAGAAACCGCCAAGCGCCTCAAACTGTTCGCGCCGTACCAGGTCACCCGCGCCCTGCTCGACCTGGCAGCCGAGGACGTGTTATTCCTGCACTGCCTTCCCGCCCACCGCGGTGAGGAAATCAGCCTCGACCTGCTCGATGACCCACGCTCCGTTGCCTGGGATCAGGCAGAAAACCGTCTCCACGCACAGAAGGCCCTGCTCGAGTTCCTCGTCGAACCGGCATATCACCACGCATGAGTCATGAATTACTGCTGAACCTGCGCAACCTCGCTTGCGGCTATCAAGATCAACGCGTGGTGCAGAACCTCAATCTGCACCTCAACGCCGGCGACATCGGTTGCCTGCTCGGCTCCTCGGGCTGCGGCAAAACCACCACCCTGCGCGCGATTGCCGGTTTCGAACCGGTGCACGAAGGGGAAATCTCTCTCGGCGGTGAAGTGATCTCCAGCGCCGGCTTCACCCTCGCCCCGGAGAAACGCCGGATCGGCATGGTGTTCCAGGACTACGCGCTGTTCCCGCACCTGAGTGTCGCGGACAACATCGCCTTCGGCATCCGCAAGCACCCGAACAAGGAGCGCGTCACCGAAGAGCTGCTGGAACTGGTCAACCTGAAGAACCTCGGCAAACGCTTCCCCCACGAGCTGTCCGGCGGCCAGCAACAACGTGTCGCCCTCGCCCGCGCCCTGGCGCCTGAGCCGCAGCTGTTGCTGCTCGACGAGCCGTTCTCCAACCTCGATGGCGAATTGCGACGCAAGCTCAGCCACGAAGTGCGGGACATCCTCAAGGCCCGTGGCACCAGCGCGATTCTGGTGACGCACGACCAGGAAGAAGCCTTCGCCGTCAGCGATCACGTCGGTGTGTTCAAGGAAGGCCGGCTGGAGCAGTGGGACACGCCCTACAACCTCTATCACGAACCGGCGACGCCGTTTGTGGCCAGCTTCATCGGTCAGGGTTACTTCATTCGCGGCCAGCTCGGCAGCCCGGAGTCGGTGCAGACCGAACTCGGTGAACTGCGCGGCAATCGCGCCTACACCTGGCCGATCGGTGGCGCGGTGGATGTGCTGCTGCGTCCGGACGACATCGTCTACGCGCCGGACAGCGGGTTGAAAGCACGGATCGTTGGAAAGACCTTCCTAGGCGCTTCGACCCTGTATCGCCTGCAACTGCCGACCGGCGCACAGCTGGAGTCGATCTTCCCGAGCCATGCCGACCATCAGGTGGGTGCGGATGTCGGGATTCGGGTGGCGGCGGAACATCTGGTGCTGTTCCAGGCCAGCGGCAGCACGGCAGCGCAGATTCCGGCCGTGGAAAACGGCGTCCGCCGTTACAGCACCGCGCACTGATCTGCACACAAACAATGAGGGAGCCTGATGGCTCCCTCATTTTTTGGCTTCAGCCCAGCATCAATGTGCCGCTGGCCACCAGCGTCGCATTGCCGCCGATCTTCACCCGCTCGCCTTCCAGCCGACAGAACAACTCACCGCCCCGCGCCGAACGCTGGCATGCAGTGAGGCTGGATTTGCCCAGACGTTTCGACCAGTAGGGAATCAGGCTGCAATGGGTCGAGCCGGTCACCGGGTCCTCATTGATGCCAATCGCCGGGGCGAAATAGCGCGAGACGAAGTCATGCTGATTACCCCGCGCGGTGATGATCGCGCCCAACCACGGCAGCTTGGCGAGGGCGACCATGTCCGGCTGGCAATCGAGCACCGCCTGCTCCGACTCCAGCACCACGAACAGCTCATTGGAACTCAGAACATCCACTGCCTGGACATTCAGCGCACGCTCGATCTCCAGGGTGACACCTTTCTCCACCGCTTCGATGGCCGGGAAATCCAGCCACAGCCTGTCGCCTTCGCGGCTGACGCTCAACGGCCCGGACTTGCAGGTGAAATCCAGACGCTCGGCCGTTTCCTTATAGATCTCGAACAACACATAGGCGCTGGCGAGTGTCGCGTGACCACACAGAGGCACCTCGGTGGTCGGCGTGAACCAGCGGATGTGCCACGCCTGCCCCTCGCGCACCAGAAACGCGGTTTCCGCCAGATTGTGCTCGGCGGCGATCTTCTGCATCAGTTCGTCCGCGAGCCACGCGTCGAGCCGATAGACCATTGCCGGATTGCCACTGAACGGCCGATCACTGAACGCGTCGACCTGATGAAACTCGAGCTGCATAACCTTCTCCCTGTGTCAGTCGAACGAGCATGCAGCGCCGGCCGGATCAGCGCCAGTGACAGTGCCGGCCAATTTTCTTCATACAGACGTCAAGGGCGACCGATGTCGGCAAATTTCGCCTGGGTGTGTTCCGCCAATACCGCCGGCGCCAGCTCCACTTCCAGCCCGCGCCGACCGGCGCTGACATAAATGGTCGCAAAAGGCTGGGCCGAGTTATCGATGAAGGTACGCAGGCGTTTTTTCTGCCCCAGCGGGCTGATGCCGCCCAACAGGTAACCGGTGGAACGTTGCGCCGCGGCCGGGTCGGCCATTTCGACTTTTTTCACCCCGGCGGCGTGGGCAAGCCCCTTGAGGTCGAGACTTCCGACGACCGGCACCACCGCCACCAGCAACTCACCCTTTTCACTGGCCGCCAGCAGCGTCTTGAACACCTGCGCCGGATCGAGTCCCAGCTTTTCCGCGGCCTCCAGCCCATACGACGCGGCCTTCGGGTCATGTTCGTAACTGTGCACGCGATGTTCGGCACGAACTTTTTTCAACAAGTCCAACGCAGGGGTCATGGCAGCTCCGGGCTCGGCAGTGACAAAAAATCCTGCGGCGGATTTTAGGCCATCGCTGTGCAAAAGGCTCTATCACGCGCCACGTTTCCCGGGGTTTGCAGGCCGATAACATTCGTGCAGAACGGGTAGCCCGCAGGATCATTCACATGACTGATAGTTTATTTGTGACTGACGGTTCACTTTCGACCTTTGACAGGTTTGTTTCTTGTCTATATTTTTTCGAATCTGAATAATGTAAGAATTATCGTCATCGCAGCACCCAGCAGTAAACCGGGAACAGGATGGGGATCCTGCCTCGGCGAAAATCGCGCCTTGCCCTGTCGGCAGCGCGCCAGACAACAACAAAAACCGAGGTTTTCAATGACAACTGCGTTACAGCAACCTTCGCTCTCGAGCCAGTGCCTGGCCGAGTTTCTGGGTACTGCACTCCTGATCTTTTTCGGTACGGGTTGTGTCGCCGCGCTCAAGGTCGCGGGCGCCAGCTTCGGCCTGTGGGAAATCAGCATCATCTGGGGCGTCGGCGTCAGCATGGCGATCTACCTCACCGCCGGCGTTTCCGGCGCGCACCTGAACCCTGCCGTCAGTATCGCCCTGAGCATTTTCGCCGACTTCGAAAAGCGCAAACTGCCGTTCTACATTCTGGCCCAGATCGCCGGCGCCTTCTGCGGCGCGCTGCTGGTGTACACGCTGTACAGCAACCTGTTCTTCGATTTCGAACAAACTCACCATATGGTTCGTGGCACTGAAGCCAGCCTCGAACTGGCGTCGGTGTTCTCCACCTTCCCGAACCCTGCGCTGTCGACCGCGCAGGCGTTTCTGGTCGAGATGATCATCACCGCGATCCTGATGGGCGTGATCATGTCCCTGACCGACGACAACAACGGCCTGCCGAAAGGCCCGCTGGCGCCACTGCTGATCGGTCTGCTGATTGCCGTGATCGGCAGCTCGATGGGCCCGCTGACCGGTTTCGCGATGAACCCGGCCCGGGACTTCGGTCCGAAACTGATGACTTTCTTCGCCGGCTGGGGTGAAATTTCTTTCACCGGCGCACGCGAAATCCCGTACTTCCTGATTCCGATTTTTGCACCGATTGTCGGTGCCTGCCTCGGCGCTGCCGGGTATCGCGGGCTGATTGCCCGTCACCTGACCGGCGCCACACCTGCTACAAAGGATGCAGAACCGGCCATTGACGGCAAACCAAGAACTTCTTGAAACAGTCGGCGCGGGCTCCTGCCCTTTTAGAGCCCGCGCCACGGCCCACTCTCCCTTATTTCGTCCAAGGCAATCGACATGACCGACATTCAGAATAAGAACTACATCATTGCCCTCGATCAGGGTACGACCAGCTCCCGGGCGATCATTTTCGACCGCGACGCGAACGTGGTCTGCACCGCACAACGCGAATTCGCCCAGCATTACCCGCAAGCTGGCTGGGTCGAACACGACCCGATGGAAATCTTCGCCACCCAGAGCGCGGTAATGGTCGAAGCGCTGGCCCAGGCCGGCCTGCACCATGACCAGGTCGCCGCCATCGGTATCACCAACCAGCGTGAAACCACCGTAGTCTGGGACAAGACCACCGGCCGCCCGGTGTACAACGCGATCGTCTGGCAATGCCGCCGCAGCACCGAGATCTGCCAGCAGCTCAAGCGCGACGGTCATGAAGACTACATCCGCGACACCACGGGCCTGGTCACCGACCCGTACTTCTCCGGCACCAAACTGAAGTGGATCCTCGACAACGTCGAAGGCAGCCGCGAACGTGCGCGCAACGGCGAACTGCTGTTCGGCACCGTCGACAGCTGGCTGATCTGGAAATTCACCGGCGGCAAGGTCCACGTCACCGACTACACCAACGCCTCGCGCACCATGCTCTTCAACATCCACTCGCTGGAGTGGGACGCGAAGATGCTGGAGATCCTCGACATCCCGCGCGAAATGCTGCCGGAAGTCAAAGCCTCCTCGGAAATCTACGGCCGTACCAAAAGCGGCATCGCCATCGGCGGTATCGCCGGCGACCAGCAGGCTGCACTGTTCGGCCAGATGTGCGTCGAGCCGGGCCAGGCGAAAAACACCTACGGTACCGGTTGCTTCCTGCTGATGAACACCGGCGACAAAGCGGTCAAATCGCAACACGGCATGCTCACCACTATCGCTTGCGGCCCGCGCGGCGAAGTGGCTTATGCCCTGGAAGGCGCGGTGTTCAACGGTGGTTCGACCGTACAGTGGCTGCGCGATGAACTGAAAATCGTCAACGACGCCCACGACACCGAATACTTCGCCAATAAAGTGAAAGACAGCAACGGCGTGTACCTGGTGCCAGCCTTCACCGGCCTCGGCGCACCTTACTGGGACCCGTATGCCCGTGGCGCGCTGTTCGGCCTGACCCGTGGCGTGCGCGTGGATCACATCATCCGCGCTGCGCTGGAATCGATTGCCTACCAGACCCGCGACGTCCTCGACGCCATGCAACAGGACTCCGGCGAACGCCTGAAAGCCCTGCGCGTGGACGGTGGCGCCGTGGCGAACAACTTCTTGATGCAGTTCCAGGCCGACATCCTCGGCACCCAGGTCGAGCGTCCGAAAATGCGCGAAACCACGGCGCTGGGCGCAGCTTATCTGGCCGGTCTGGCATGCGGTTTCTGGGGCAGCCTGGAAGAACTGCGCGGCAAGGCCGTGATCGAGCGCGAGTTCGAACCGAGCCTGGACGAGGCGGCAAAAGAGAAGCTCTATAAAGGCTGGAAAAAAGCCGTCAGCCGTACCCGCGACTGGGAACGTGAAGACGCTGAATAAGCCAGTCTGAGGACTGACTAAGGCTGGAAACTGGTAGGGAGGAGATTCCTGCGGCATCATGGGCAAATTTTGCACGGCAGCCCAAAGGAAGCCCCATGAATCTGCCTCCCCGTCAGCAGCAAATCCTCGAGCTGGTCCGCGAACGCGGCTATGTGAGCATCGAGGAAATGGCCACGCTGTTCGTTGTTACCCCGCAAACCATCCGCCGCGATATCAATCAGCTGGCGGAAGCCAATCTGCTGCGTCGCTACCACGGCGGCGCCGCCTATGATTCCAGCGTCGAAAACACCGCCTACGCGATGCGCGCCGATCAGATGCGCGATGAAAAGCAACGCATCGGCGAAGCCATCGCCGCGCAGATTCCCGATCACGCCTCGCTGTTCATCAACATCGGCACCACCACCGAATCGATTGCCCGCGCCCTGCTCAATCACAGCCACCTGAAGATCATCACCAACAACCTGCACGTCGCTTCGATGCTCAGTGCCAAGGATGATTTCGATGTGCTGCTCACCGGCGGCAACGTGCGTCGCGACGGGGGCGTGGTGGGGCAGGCGAGCGTGGACTTCATCAACCAGTTCAAGGTCGACTTTGCACTGGTGGGCATCAGCGGTATCGACGAAGACGGCAGCCTGCTCGATTTCGATTACCAGGAAGTGCGGGTGTCACAGGCGATCATCGCCAATGCCCGTCAGGTGATCCTGGCGGCGGACTCCAGCAAGTTCGGGCGTAACGCGATGATCCGCCTCGGCCCGATCAGCCTGATCGATTGCCTGGTGACCGACCAGCAGCCAGTGCCAGCCCTGGCGCAACTGCTGAGCCAGCACAAGATTCGCCTGGAAGTCGTTTAACCCCTCCTTACATCCTCAGCGCCTGTACTGGCGCCTTCGCGGGCAAGCCCGCTCCCACAGTGCCTGTGGCGTTCATCAGCTCTGTGAACGACGAAAGTCCTGTGGGAGCGGGCTTGCCCGCGAAAGCGATCTCACAAGCGCCCCCATCCGCGCTCTAACGCGCATTTCATGTTCGAATATTTTCCTTTCTCGGTCCTTCGATGAGTTTTTTCAATCGAAGTCGACTGGCTGCGCGCGTCTTTATGGGCTACCATTTTCGCAAATGAACATTCATGTTCGATTTCCAAGACAGAAAATCAAAAGAGCCCGAGGCCAGCCGATGTCTACATCTACCTTGCGTACGCCCCCTATCTCCGAGATCTACGATATCGCCGTCATCGGCGGCGGGATCAATGGCGTGGGGATCGCAGCGGATGCCGCCGGTCGCGGTCTTTCGGTGTTCCTTTGCGAAAAGGACGACCTGGCCAGCCACACCTCCTCGGCCAGCAGCAAGCTGATCCACGGTGGCCTGCGTTACCTCGAACATTACGAATTCCGTCTGGTGCGCGAAGCCCTGGCCGAACGCGAAGTGCTGCTGGCCAAGGCCCCGCACATCGTCAAGCCAATGCGTTTCGTGCTGCCGCACCGCCCGCACCTGCGCCCGGCGTGGATGATCCGCGCGGGCCTGTTCCTTTATGACCACCTCGGCAAGCGCGAAAAACTGGCGGGCTCGAAAAGCCTGAAGTTCGGTGCCGACAGCGCACTGAAAAGCGAAATCAGCAAAGGCTTCGAATACTCCGACTGCTGGGTCGACGACGCCCGCCTCGTGGTACTGAACGCCATGGCCGCCCGTGAAAAAGGCGCGCACATTCACACCCAGACCCGTTGCGTCAGCGCCCGCCGCGCCAAGGGCCTGTGGCACCTGAACCTGGAACGCGCCGACGGCAGCCTGTTTTCGATCACCGCCAAAGCGCTGGTGAACGCGGCCGGCCCGTGGGTCGCCAAGTTCATCCGTGACGACCTGAAGATGGAATCGCCGTACGGCATCCGTCTGATCCAGGGCAGCCACATCATCGTGCCGAAGCTGTACGAAGGCGATCACGCGCACATCCTGCAAAACGAAGATCAGCGCATCGTTTTCACCATTCCGTACCTGAACAACCTGACCCTGATCGGCACCACCGACCGCGAGTACACCGGCGATCCGGCCAAAGTGGCCATCACCGATGGCGAAACCGATTACCTGCTGAAAGTGGTCAACGCCCACTTCAAGAAGCAGATCAGCCGTGACGACATCCTGCACACCTACTCGGGCGTGCGTCCGCTGTGCAACGACGAATCCGACAACCCGTCGGCCGTGACTCGCGACTACACACTTGCACTGTCCGGCAGCACCGAAGAAGCGCCGCTGCTGTCGGTGTTCGGCGGCAAGCTGACCACCTACCGCAAACTCGCCGAGTCGGCGATGGCGCAGCTGATGCCGTTCTTCACCCAGATGCGCCCGAGCTGGACGGCCACCGCCACCCTGCCCGGCGGCGAAGACATGACCACCCCGCAGGCCTTGAGCGCGCTGATCCGCGACAAGTTCGACTGGGTACCGACCGAAATCGCTCGCCGCTGGGCCACCACCTACGGCAGCCGTACCTGGCGCATGCTCGAAGGCGTCGACACTCTGGCCGACCTGGGTGAACACATTGGCGGCGGGCTCTACACCCGCGAAGTCGATTACTTGTGCACCGAAGAGTGGGCCACCACGGCACACGACATTCTGTGGCGTCGCAGCAAACTGGGCCTGTTCACCACGGCGGACGAGCAAGAGCGATTGGCGGCGTACCTGAACAAGGTCGAGCAGAACCGCAGCAGGATCGAAGCGGCCTGATCCATTCGTCATTGAACAAAAAGCCCCTGAATCGAAAGATTCAGGGGCTTTTTTCATTCAGGCTGAAACAAGCTGCAATAAGGATGTTCGGTTTTCCGAACGCGACCTGGCAGTCAATTCGGTTAACCGGATCAGATTCACGAAAAAACACCATCACAAAACTTTAATAACGTTATAAATCAATGCATTGAACTGTATCGACTGGTCTGGCACGACTCATGCTCTACACTCCTTCGACGAATGCCTGTTGCGCCAACACACCAGGAGCCGTCAGGCATTCGAAGCACAAAAGGGCCCGCTCAACCGGCTCCATAAAAAAAACAATGTCGAGGAAAATTTGATGCGCATCGTTCCCCATATCCTGGGCGCAGCCATTGCTGCCGCTCTGATCAGCACACCAGTTTTCGCTGCCGAACTCACCGGCACCCTTAAGAAGATCAAAGAGTCCGGCGTCATCACCCTGGGCCACCGTGACGCTTCCATTCCTTTCTCCTACATCGCTGACGCTTCCGGCAAGCCGGTCGGCTACTCCCACGATATCCAGCTGGCCATCGTCGAAGCGATCAAGAAAGACCTCGACCTGCCAAACCTGCAGGTCAAATACAACCTCGTCACCTCGCAGACCCGTATCCCGCTGGTGCAGAACGGCACCGTGGACGTCGAGTGCGGCTCCACCACCAACAACGTCGAGCGTCAGCAACAGGTCGACTTCTCCGTCGGCATCTTCGAAATCGGTACCCGCCTGCTGTCCAAGGCTGACTCCAAGTACAAGGATTTCGACGACCTGAAAGGCAAGAACGTCGTGACCACCGCCGGCACCACTTCCGAGCGCATCCTCAAGGCGATGAACGCTGACAAGCAGATGGGCATGAACGTGATCTCCGCCAAGGACCACGGTGAATCCTTCCAGATGCTGGAGTCGGGCCGTGCCGTTGCGTTCATGATGGACGACGCCCTGCTGGCCGGCGAAGCTGCCAAAGCCAAGAAAGCCTCCGACTGGGCCGTCACCGGTACTCCACAGTCGTACGAAATCTACGGCTGCATGATGCGCAAAGGCGACGAGCCGTTCAAAAAGGCTGTCGACGACGCCATCAAGGCAACCTACGCCTCGGGCGAGATCAACAAGATCTACGAAAAATGGTTCATGCAGCCGATTCCGCCAAAAGGCCTGAACCTGAACTTCCCGATGAGCGACGAGCTCAAGGCCCTGATCGCCAATCCGACCGACAAAGCGGCTGACGACAAGAAATCCTGATTTCTGACTAACCTTATCCCCTGAGAAGGCGCCTGCCTTTTCAGGGGATGGTCACTCCCTGCTGGCACTTATTGGAAACACTCGAACCGGTGGCTGTCGAGCCGATCGCGTGTGCCTGATTTTCACAATCAGGGCGGGAACGGAGCTTCCCCAGGCGGGCACTTGTACATTGATCGAATCAAGGGGAGACCCTAATGAATTACAACTGGGACTGGAGCGTGTTCTTCAAGTCCACCGGCGTGGGCAGCGAGACCTATCTCGACTGGTTCATCTCCGGTCTGGGCTGGACCATCGCCATCGCCATCGTGGCCTGGATCATCGCCCTGCTGCTCGGCTCGCTGCTGGGCATCATGCGCACCGTGCCGAACCGCATCGTGTCGGGCATCGCGACCTGCTACGTCGAACTGTTCCGTAACGTGCCGCTGCTGGTTCAGCTGTTCATCTGGTACTTCCTGGTGCCCGATCTGCTGCCGCCGGATCTGCAGGAGTGGTACAAGCAGGACCTGAACCCGACCACCTCGGCCTACCTGAGCGTTGTCGTCTGCCTGGGCCTGTTTACCGCCGCCCGTGTCTGCGAACAGGTTCGCACCGGTATCCAGGCGCTGCCACGCGGTCAGGAATCCGCCGCCCGCGCCATGGGTTTCAAGCTGCCGCAGATCTACTGGAACGTGCTGCTGCCCCAGGCCTACCGGATCATCATTCCACCGCTCACCTCGGAATTCCTGAACGTGTTCAAGAACTCCTCCGTGGCGTCCCTGATCGGTTTGATGGAACTGCTGGCGCAAACCAAACAGACCGCCGAATTCTCGGCCAACCTGTTTGAAGCCTTCACCCTGGCGACCCTGATCTACTTCACCCTCAACATGAGCCTGATGCTGCTGATGCGCATGGTCGAGAAGAAAGTCGCCGTGCCCGGCCTGATCTCCGTGGGGGGTAAATAATGGAATTCGATTTCAGTGGCATCGTTCCGGCCATTCCCGGCCTGTGGAACGGCATGCTGATGACCCTCAAGCTGATGGCGCTGGGCGTGGTCGGCGGGATCATCCTCGGCACCATCCTCGCGCTGATGCGCCTGTCCCACAGCAAACTGCTGTCGAGCATCGCCGGCGCCTACGTCAACTACTTCCGTTCGATCCCGCTGCTGCTGGTGATCACCTGGTTCTACCTGGCAGTGCCGTTCGTGCTGCGCTGGATCACCGGCGAAGACACCCCGATCGGCGCGTTCACCTCGTGCATCGTGGCGTTCATGATGTTCGAAGCGGCGTACTTCTGTGAAATCGTCCGGGCCGGCGTGCAGTCGATCCCGAAAGGCCAGATGGGTGCCGCCCAGGCACTGGGCATGACCTACGGCCAGATGATGCGCCTGATCATCCTGCCCCAGGCGTTCCGCAAGATGACCCCGCTGCTGCTGCAGCAGAGCATCATCCTGTTTCAGGACACCTCGCTGGTCTACACCGTGGGTCTGGTGGACTTCCTCAACGCCTCGCGCGCCAGTGGCGACATCATTGGCCGCTCGAATGAGTTCCTGATCTTCGCAGGTCTCGTGTACTTCACCATCAGCTTTGCCGCCTCGGTGCTGGTCAAGCGTCTGCAAAAAAGGTTCGCCGTATGATCTCTATCAAGAACATCAACAAGTGGTATGGGGACTTCCAGGTGCTGACCGATTGCAGCACCGAGGTCAAAAAGGGTGAAGTGATCGTGGTCTGCGGCCCGTCCGGTTCGGGCAAGTCGACCCTGATCAAGTGCGTCAACGCACTGGAGCCGTTCCAGAAAGGCGACATCGTGGTCGACGGCACGTCGATTGCCGATCCGAAGACCAACCTGCCGAAACTGCGCTCGCGCGTCGGCATGGTGTTCCAGCATTTCGAACTGTTCCCGCACCTGACCATCACCGAAAACCTGACCATCGCGCAGATCAAGGTGCTGGGCCGCAGCAAGGAGGAAGCGACCAAGAAAGGCCTGCAACTGCTCGAGCGCGTCGGCCTGTCGGCTCACGCCCACAAGCACCCGGGCCAGTTGTCCGGCGGTCAGCAACAGCGTGTGGCAATTGCCCGTGCGCTGGCGATGGACCCGATCGTCATGCTGTTCGACGAACCGACCTCGGCGCTGGACCCGGAAATGGTCAACGAAGTGCTCGACGTGATGGTGCAACTGGCCCACGAAGGCATGACCATGATGTGCGTGACCCACGAAATGGGCTTCGCCCGTAAAGTGGCCGACCGCGTGATCTTCATGGACGCCGGCAAGATCATCGAAGACTGCAAGAAAGAAGAGTTCTTTGGCGACATCAGCCAACGCTCCGAACGCGCGCAGCATTTCCTCGAGAAAATCCTGCAGCACTAAAAAACACTGTGATCCCGGTGGGAGCGGGCTTGCCCGCGATGAGGCCCTGTCAGTTGTCGATGATCTCGACTGACAGACCGCTATCGCTGGCAAGCCAGCTCCCACAGGGGCAGTGGCAGCTCTGAGGTAAGTGTTGTGGTTGACCCAAGGCATCTGTGATGAAATGCGACCCCACTCTCTATCGCGCCACGCCGCCATCACTTGCCGTGAAACCCCGTCTGATCCGCCACCTGTTCCTGCCGCCGCTGGTCATCGCCCTGATGATCGGACTGGGTTACATCGGTTTCTGGACCAGTGAACATTTCGGCATCCGCAGCCTCGGCGAAAACGGCCAGCGCCAGCTGGAACTGCACGCCCGCGCGGTCGAAAGCGAGATCAGCAAATACACCTACCTGCCCAGCCTGCTGGAACTCGAATCGAGCGTTTCGCAGTTGCTGGACGACCCGACCCCGGAACACCGGCAAACGGTCAACGATTACCTTGAAGGCCTGAACCGGCGCAGCCGCAGTCGGGCCATCTATGTCATGGACACCACCGGCCGCGTCATGGCCACCAGCAACTGGCGCGACGTCGACAGTTACCTCGGTGAGGACCTGTCGTTCCGCGCCTACTTCCAGAACGCCATCCGCGGCCAGCCCGGACGTTTCTACGGGATCGGCAGTACCAACGGCGAGCCCGGTTATTACCTGGCTCACGGCCTCGAAGAACACGGCAAGATCATCGGCGTCGCGGTGGTCAAGGTACGCCTGGAAGCCATGGAAGAACGCTGGCAGCGGGCGCGACTGGAAGCGTTCGTCAGCGATGAAAACGGCATCATCATTCTCTCCAGCGATCCGGCCCGGCGTCTGAAATCGGTCATACCGCTGAGTGACGAGATCAAGGAAAAACTCGCCCGCAGCCTGCAGTACTACTGGTTTCCGCTGAACGAGCTGCAACCGCTGGCCCGGGAAACCCTGTCCGAAGGCGTGGAAAAACTCACCTTCCCGGCCAACAGCGAAGTGCCGAGCCAACAGGATGGCGATGAAGAAAACATCAGCTACCTGGCGCAAACCCGGCCGTTGAGCGACACCCCGTGGAATTTCACCCTGCTCACGCCGTTGCAGGATCTGCGGCGCGAGGCGATCAATCAGGGGATTCTGGTGGCCGTGGCGTTTGCCTTGGTGGCGTTCCTGCTGATTGCCTGGAACGAGCGGCGCAAGGTCATCGCCACCCGCCTCGCCGCCCGGGAAGCCCTGCAGGAAGCCAACAATCAACTGGAGCGTCGGATTACCGAACGCACCGCCGACCTGCGCGCCAGCAACGACCGGCTCAAGAGTCAGATCCGCGAACGGCGTCAGGCTGAAGAGACTTTGCGCCGCGCCCAGGACGAACTGGTGCAGGCCGGCAAACTCGCGGCCATCGGCCAGATGTCCACCAGCATCGCCCACGAACTGAATCAGCCGCTGGCAGCAATGCGCACGCTGTCGGGCAACACCATTCGCTTCCTTGAGCGCGGCCAGCTCGATGTCGCCAGTACCAACCTCAAGACCATCAACGACCTGATCGACCGCATGGGCAGGATCACCGCCAGCCTGCGCTCATTCGCCCGGCGCGGCGACGACAAGGGCCGCGCCAGCCTCGGCAAAGCAGTGGATGCCGCGCTGCAAGTACTCGGCGCCCGTGTCGAAAGTGCCTCCCTGCAACTGCATCGCCAGTTCGACGATGTGCAGGTGCAGATCGACCAGACGCGCCTGGAACAGATTCTGGTCAACCTGATCGGCAACGCCCTCGACGCCATGCAGACGCAACCGCTGCCGGAGCTGTGGCTGGAAGGCGAAGAATTCAACGGCAAATATCGCCTGCGGGTGCGCGACAACGGCCACGGCATCGACGCCGAAGCGCGCAAGCACCTGTTCGAACCGTTCTTCACCACCAAACCCGGCGAACAGGGCCTGGGCCTCGGCCTGACCCTGTCGGCCAGCCTGGCCGCCGCCACCGGCGGGCATCTGGGTGTCGAACACCCGGCCAGCGGTGGTACCACCTTCGTCCTCAGTTTACCGTTGGTAAGCCCTACTCCTGCCGAGCCAATATGAACAACGACCTTAGTGTGCTGATCGTCGAAGACGATCCCCATGTGCTGCTCGGCTGCCAGCAGGCGCTGACCCTGGAAGACATCCCGTGCATCGGCGTCGGCAGTGCCGAAGAAGCGCTGGAGCAGGTCGGCGACAACTTCGCCGGGATCGTCATCAGCGACATTCGCCTGCCGGGCATCGACGGTCTGGAACTGCTGACCCGGCTCAAGCAACGCGACCGCAGCCTGCCTGTGGTGCTGATCACCGGCCACGGCGACATCTCCATGGCGGTCGGCGCGATGCAGAAAGGCGCCTACGACTTCATGGAGAAACCGTTCTCCCCCGAGCGTCTGGTCGATGTGGCCCGGCGTGCGCTGGAGCAACGCAGCCTGAATCGCGAAGTCTCCTCCCTGCGCCGGCAACTGGCCGAACGCGATTCCCTTGAAGGGCGGATCATCGGTCGCTCGCCGGCCATGCAGAACCTGCGCGAGCTGATCGCCAACGTCGCCGACACCTCGGCCAACGTATTGATCGAAGGCGAGACCGGCACCGGCAAGGAACTGGTCGCCCGTTGCCTGCACGATTTCAGCCGCCGCCACACCAAACAGTTCGTCGCGCTGAACTGCGGTGGCCTGCCGGAAAACCTGTTCGAAAGCGAAATCTTCGGCCACGAGGCCAATGCCTTCACCGGCGCCGGCAAACGGCGGATCGGCAAGATCGAACACGCCGACGGCGGCACGCTGTTCCTCGATGAAGTGGAAAGCATGCCGCTGCCGTTGCAGATCAAACTGCTGCGGGTATTGCAGGAACGCACCCTCGAACGCCTCGGCTCGAACCAGAGCGTGGCGGTGGATTGCCGGGTGATTGCGGCGACCAAGTCCGACCTCGACGAGTCGAGCAAGGCCGGGGAATTTCGCAGCGACTTGTACTACCGCCTCAACGTGGTGACGCTGGAACTGCCGCCCCTGCGCGAACGCCGCGAAGACATCCTGCAACTGTTCGAACACTTCACCCAGCAATCGGCCCTGCGTTTCGACCGCGCGCTGCCGGAGCTGGACAACCAGACGTTGTCGAGCCTGATGAGCCACGACTGGCCGGGCAACGTAAGGGAACTGCGCAACGTCGCCGAGCGTTTTGCCCTCGGTTTGCCGGCGTTCAAGAAATCCGGCGCGGGTAACGCAGGTCAGGGGCTGGCGTTCGCCGAAGCAGTGGAAGCGTTCGAACGCAACCTGCTCAGTGATGCCCTGCAACGCAGCGGCGGCAACCTGACCCAGGCCAGCCTGGAACTCGGTATGGCCAAGACCACGCTGTTCGACAAAGTGAAAAAATACGGGCTAAGCCATTAAGCGAGAACGACGTGGATCTGATTTTCAAGGCAATGCTCGGTGCGGCAGTGGTGGTGATCCTCGCCATGCTGGCCAAGACCAAGAACTACTACATCGCAGGGCTGGTGCCGCTGTTCCCGACCTTCGCCCTGATCGCCCACTACATCGTCGGCAAGGGCCGTTCGGTCGACGACCTGAAGACCACCATCGTCTTCGGCATGTGGTCGATCATTCCGTACTTCGTCTATCTGGCAACGCTGTACGTGATGGTCGACCGCATGCGCCTCGAAGCTTCGCTGGCGGTCGCGGCCGTGGCGTGGCTGATGGCGGCGACCGTGCTGGTGTCGGTGTGGGTACGGCTTCACGCCTGAGTCAGAGCAGGTTGTGTTCCGCCACCGGTTCGATCTGCGCCCAGTGCGACGTGTCTTCGCGATGCTCACGCAGATACGGCAACACCGCCGCCAGCAACGGCTCCTTGAACGCTTCCTGAAAGCGGTGCGCCAGCCCTGGAATCAGCCGCAGCTGACTACCACGAATGTGCGCCGCCAGATGCACGCCGTGCATCACCGGCAACAACGGATCGGCCGTGCCATGCACCACCAGGGTCGGGACGCGCAGTTGATTGAGCAACGCCACCCGGCTCGGTTCGGCGAGGATCGCCATGATCTGGCGCTTCACGCCTTCGGGGTTGAACGCCCGGTCATAGGACAGTGCCGCCTGATGCAGCAACGCCTGGCGATCATCAGTGACCGTCGGACTGCCCAGCGCCGCCAGCAGATCAGCCTGTTGCTCCAGCGCGATCTGGCGATTGGGGGCGCCACGCCGTGACAACAATTGCACCAACGCCGCACTCGGCGCCGGCAACCCTTCGGCGCCGGAACTGGTCATGATCAGCGTCAGGCTCTCGACCCGTTGCGGCGCCATCGCCGCCATGTGCTGGGCGATCATCCCGCCCATGCTCGCGCCCAGCACGTGGAATTGCTCGACGTGCAACGCGTCCATCAGGCCCAGCGCATCGCCGGCCATGTCGGTCAGGCTGTAAGGCGCCGCCACCGGCAGACCGAGTTTGTATCGCAGCACCTCAAAGGTCAGGTTGGCTTCGGCCGGCGTCTGGCGCCAGGTCGACAGACCGACATCGCGGTTGTCATAACGGATCACCCGAAAACCCTGCTGACACAGCGCGACCACCACTTCATCGGGCCAGTGGATCAACTGCCCGCCCAGCCCCATCACCAGCAACAGCGCCGGGTCCGACGCACGGCCGATGCTCTGGTACGCCAGGCTCACCTGCTCCAGATCGACCCGTTCGGTCGGTACATTGACGTCGCAACGCGACGCCGCATAGGACGCCGGAACGAAAAAAACCGCGGCCAACAACGCCGAGATTGCAAAAAATCCCTTGAACATGAAAAACACCGAAACGCAGAACCCCAGTAGAGCGCGAGTCTGATGAAGTTTGTTCAAGCGCGCTGCCACAGTTCGATGACAGTTTGATGAAGAGTGCCGAGCGGTCGGCACTCTTCATCCGGTGCTGCCGTTACGCCAACTGACTGCGCAACTGTCGCGCCGCCGCCACCATGTTGACCAGCGCCGCTTCGGTCTCCGGCCACGCGCGGGTCTTGAGGCCGCAATCGGGGTTGACCCACAGGCGCTGCGCCGGGATGCGCTTGACCGCTTTACTCATCAACTTGACCATCTCGGCGGTGTCCGGCACGCGCGGCGAGTGGATGTCGTAGACGCCCGGGCCGATGTCGTTCGGGTAGTCGAACGCTTCGAAGGCTTCGAGCAACTCCATGTCCGAACGCGAGGTTTCGATGGTGATCACGTCGGCGTCCATGTCGGCGATCGCCTTGATCACGTCATTGAATTCGCTGTAGCACATGTGGGTGTGAATCTGGGTTTCATCCTTCACCCCCGACGCTGTCAGGCGGAACGCCTGCACGGCCCAGTCGAGGTATTCCTGCCATTGTTCACGGCGCAGCGGCAGGCCTTCGCGGAACGCGGCTTCGTCGATCTGCACGATCTTGATTCCGGCGTTTTCCAGGTCCACCACTTCGTCACGCAGGGCCAGCGCCAATTGTTGCGCCTGGATTTTGCGCGATACGTCCTCACGGGGGAACGACCACATCAGCATGGTCACCGGGCCGGTCAGCATGCCTTTCATGACCTTGTCGGTCAGGCTCTGGGCGTAGGTGATCCAGTCCACGGTCATGGCGTTCGGACGGCTGAGGTCGCCATATATCACCGCCGGTTTCACGCAACGGGAACCGTAGCTCTGGACCCAGCCGAAGCGGGTGAACAGGTAACCGTCGAGCTGCTCGGCGAAGTACTCGACCATGTCGTTGCGCTCGGCTTCACCGTGCACCAGCACATCGAGGCCCAGACGTTCCTGCACCTGTACCGCGTGGCGGATTTCGCTGCGCATGGCATCGTGGTAGTCGTTGGCCGACAACTTGCCCTGCTTGAACGCCTGACGGGCCAGACGAATCGAGCCAGTCTGCGGGAACGAGCCAATGGTGGTGGTCGGGAACGCCGGCAATTTCAGACGCGCCTGTTGCGTGGCGATGCGTTTGGCGAACGGCGAATGGCGCTGGCTGTCGCTGGCATTGATCGCCTCGATCCGGGCCTGCACGGCGGCCTTGTGAATGCGCGGCGAGCGGGCGCGACTCTCTTGAATGGCGCGACTTTCGGCCAGCGCGTTTTGTACTCTCGGCGCTTGTGGATCATTCAGCGCATCACGCAGCACGGAGATTTCGGCGCATTTCTGCACGGCGAATGCCAGCCAGCTTTTCAGTTCCGGATCCAGCTTGTCTTCGCGCTCGACATCCACCGGACTGTGCAGCAACGAGCAGGAACTGCTGACCCACAGGTTGTCGCCAAAACGCTCCTGCGCCGGTTGCAACTGCGCCAGCGCCTGCTCCAGTTCGCAGCGCCAGACGTTACGCCCGTTGACCAGACCCACCGAAAGAATCTTGTAGGTCGGCAGACGATCAAGCACCTGACCGAGCTGATCGGGCGCACGCACCGCGTCGATGTGCAGACCTTGTACCGGCAGGCCGACGGCCAGGCCGAGGTTGTCTTGCAGGCCGCTGAAATAGGTCGCCACCAGTTTTTTCAGCGGCGAGTACTGAAGGATGTGATAGGCGCGTTCGAACGCACTTTTCCAGGCTTGCGGCAGGTCCAGCGTAAGGATTGGTTCGTCGATCTGCACCCACTCCACGCCCTGTGCGGCGAGGCGACCGAGGATCTCGTTATAGACCGGCAGCAGGCGCTCAAGCAGATCGAGCTTGTCAAAGTCGTTGCCTTTCGCCTTGCCCAGCCACAGATAAGTCAGCGGGCCGATGATCACCGGTTTGACGTTGTGACCGAGGGCCTTGGCTTCTTCGACTTCATCGAACAGCTGTTCCCAGCTCAACTTGAATTGCTGGTCGGCGGTGAATTCCGGGACCAGGTAGTGGTAGTTGGTGTCGAACCACTTGGTCAGCTCTTGCGCGTACTGGGTCTTGCCGTGCTCACCGCCGCAGCAGGACGACGTGGCGCCACGGGCCATGGCGAACAGCGTATCGAGGGTCGGCAGGCCGCGCTCGTCACGCACAGCGTCGAAGCGCTCGGGGATCACACCGAAGGTCAGCGAGTGGGTCAGCACCTGGTCGTACCAGGCGAAGTCGCCGACCGGCAGCAGGTCGATGCCGGCGTCCTTCTGCAATTGCCAGTGTCTGGCACGCAGCTCGCGGCCGACCTGATTCAAAGCGGCCTGATCGAGATCGCCTTTCCAACAGGCTTCGAGGGCCTTTTTCAGTTCGCGGTCGGCGCCGATGCGCGGGAAACCAAGGGTGTGGGCCACGGCCATGTCGAGTGTTCTCCATTGCGTAAAAGATGGCGCCATTGTCGACAGCCAGGACAACATGAGACAAACTCAACCTTTTCGTGTTGATCACAAATTTTCCTCACGGAGCCAGCGGTGCTTGAGATCCGTCACCTGAAAACCCTGCATGCCCTGCGCGAAGCCGACAGCCTGGTCGATGCAGCCGACCGCCTGCACTTGACCCAGTCGGCGCTGTCCCACCAGTTCAAGGAGCTGGAAGAACGCATGGGCATGCCGTTGTTCGTGCGCAAGACCAAACCGGTGCGCTTCACCAGCGCCGGCCTGCGCCTGCTGCAACTGGCCGACGCGACCCTGCCGCTGCTGCGCGCCGCCGAACGCGACATCGGGCGTCTGGCCGGGGGCACCGCCGGGCGTCTGCACATGGCCATCGAATGCCACAGCTGCTTCCAGTGGCTGATGCCGACCATCGACCAGTTCCGCGATGCGTGGCCGGAAGTCGAGCTAGACCTCGCCTCGGGTTTCTCATTTGCCCCGCTGCCGGCGCTGGCCCGGGGCGATCTGGATCTGGTGGTGACGTCCGACCCGCTGGAAATCGCCGGCATCACCTACGTGCCGCTGTTCACCTACGAAGCCATGCTCGCGGTCGCCAATCAGCACGTATTGGCGAGCAAACCGTACATCGTCCCCGAAGACCTGCTGACCGAAACCCTGATCACTTATCCGGTGGAACGTGACCGCCTCGATATCTTCACCCGCTTCCTCGAACCGGCCGACATCGAACCGGCACAGGTACGCACGTCAGAGCTGACGGTGATGATGATGCAACTGGTAGCCAGCGGCCGTGGCGTGTGCGGCATGCCGCACTGGGCGCTGCATGAATACAGCTCGCGGGGTTACGTGAAGGGCAAGCGGCTGGGCGAGAAAGGTCTGTTTGCCACGCTGTACGCGGCGATCCGCGCCGACATGCTGGACGCGCCGTACATGCGCGATTTCCTGCTGACGGCCAAGGACACGTCGTTCTCGACCCTGGACGGGGTCAGCGCGGTTCGTTGATCTGCGGACACCTCAAATCATTGCAGGATTGAGCCTGCTCGCGATAGCGATCTGTCAGTCATCCTCTAAGCGCCTGACAGTCAGTCATCGCGAGCAAGCTCGCTCCCACAAAGTTATAAGTGTTCCCGGAGAGCGTGCCACATGTGGATTTTGTCGAAGTAGTCCTCGCCGACTCGCACCGCCATCGGCTCGAGGCCGAACTGGATGAAGCCGCAGCGCTGGTACAGATTGAACGCCGCGTCGTTGCCAGCGGTGACCGTCAGTTGAATGACTTTCAGCGCCGGATGCTGCTGCGCTTCACCCAGCACCGCTTCCATCAATTTCAGCCCCAACCCGCGCTGACGAAACTCAGCCGACACATACATGCCGAATACCGTTGCCTTGTGCCGGGCCTTCTCCCGAGGCTCGAACGCCAGGCCGACGATGCCCGCCAACCGGCCGTCGTCGAACGCGCCGAACAGCGCGTCGAGCTTGCTGGTCAGGCGTGATTCCCACCAGCTCAGCGGCATCACTGCACGTTCGCGCACACTGGAGGTGAACGCCTGCGGATGCCGGTCATAGGCTTCCAGCATCAATTCGCGATAGGCCAGCGCATGACTGGCGTCCAGCCGTTCGATCCACATGTTCAGGCGGCCTTGCGCTGTTCAAGCATCAGCCGCACCGCCAGACCACCCAGCACGAAGCCCATGAAATAACGCTGCGCCGCCAGCCAGGTCGGGTTGTTGACGAACCACGACGCGATACCCGCCGCGAACAACGCGATCAACAGGTTGACGCAGAAACTGACGCTGATCTGGGTCAGGCCGAGAATGATGCTTTGAGTGAACACAGAGCCGTGCTCTGGCGAAATGAATTGCGGAAATACCGAGAGGTAAAACACCGCAATTTTCGGGTTCAGCGCACTGGTGAGAAAGCCCATGGTGATCAGTTTGCGCGAGGAATCCGCCGGCAACTGCTGCGCCTCGAACGGCGAGCGGGCGCCGGGTTTCACCGCTTGCCAGGCCAGCCACAGCAGGTACAGAGCACCGGCCCACTTCAACACTTCATAGGCCATCGGCACGGCGAGAAACACTGCAGTCAACCCGGCGGCCGCCGCAAACAGATGCACGAAGAACCCCGCCACCACGCCAAGCAGCGAGGTCACCCCGGCGCGGCGCCCCTGACAGATCGACCGCGAGATCAAGTAGATCATGTTCGGCCCCGGTGTCAGGACCATCAGCAGTGCGGCGGCGGCAAAAATCAGCAGGTCTTGAAGCGGGATCATGACGAAGTCCTTTGCACGAATGATCAGGCGATCGCGGTCAGCGAGGCTCGATAAAACGGCAGGATCAGGTCACGTGTCAATGGGGCGAGAATCACATCGCCGTCGGTGGCCGGGTCGATCCAGATCACCTCTTCGATCTCGGCGGCCGGAGAGACTTCGGCGTCGATGGTCAGCTGAAAGATCTCGGCCTGCACGACGAATCCCGGCTCGTTGGCGGCTGGGGCCGAAAACTGGCCGAGAAAGCTCGCCTGCGCCGGATCGATCACCAGCCCCAGCTCTTCTTCCAGCTCACGGGCCAGCGCATGCACCGGCAGTTCATGGGCCTCGATCTTGCCGCCCGGTTGCATGAACGCCGTGGTGCCGCGCTTGCGCACCAGCAGGGTCTGGCCGTCGGGGTTGAGCAGCAATGCGGCGGCAATGCGAATGGCGGAATTATTTGTGGTCGACATGAACGGCAAGCCTTTGACTCAAAAACGGCAAGGATCACATGCCTGCCGTTTGTGAGCAAAGGCCAGGGTTTAAAGGTCTTTGCAACTCAGGTACTGCGCCTGCGGCAGGGTTTGAGAAAACCGGAGCCGACCGTCCGTACTCTTGAGCACAGCCTGGAAAGACATGCTGGTATAGCCGTTGAATACGACCGTTACCGTCAGGTCATCCAGTGCAGAGTCGCCTGAAGGTTTTTTCGAAACGATCGTCTGGCTCATTTTCCAGCGTCTAAACAGTTCATTTACACCGCGCCCCTCTGTGACAGTCGTCAACGCAGTTGCAGAACGCTCACCTTGCGCTCGATTGGCGTTTTGTCTGACAGGTTTGGCATTGTCGGAATACAGCTGCTGTTTAAGATCCAGCGTACAACTGATCGCCCCCAATCGAGTCAATGCGGATTTGTGGTTCACATCCGGCGTCGAGTCCAGCGAGTTGAAAACGACATCGAACGACGCTTGCGTTACAGGCAACTTCGTTTCTGCCGCCATTCGCGTCCATACGACAATCGGAGCAGCAAAACCGGGTGCGTTGATAACCACTGGCGGTCGGTCGATGAAGTCATTCTTCAACGCAGGATCCAGAGGAATTCTTTCCGGCTCAACCACGGCCTGAAAGGAGGGCTGAACGTCTTGAGGTAGACGCCAGAGCGACAGTAAAGGCGAATGTGTCGCAGGCTCTGCGTCTTCCAGTCGCTCCAGATCCTCGCGCGACCAACTCAATCCGGCCAGTGCCACGCCGCTACCCTCCTGCAAATGAATCAAGGACAGGGGATCATCGACCTCTTTGGCATCGACGACAAACCGCTGGGTACTACCCGACAGCCCATCCGCCAGTGGCTGTCGAATCACCAGTAATCGATCTTCATATCCTTTAGCGTCGGGGTTATCAACGATCAACCCTGACGCTGGATCCAGCTTCATTCCACGCACAAGAATCCAGGCATGCGTATCACGGCCCTGTGCGTCTTTCTCAAGAAGCAATTCGTTTTGCAAAAAACGATATCGATCCCTGATCCCGTGTTGAGCATTGAGCGCGTAGTCGTCAATGGTTGGATCACTGGCAAGGTCACTGCGCACCAGTTTGACCGTATGAACGCGAGTGGAGGAATCAGAGGCTTTGAAACCGGCCCAGTGCGCCAGCGAAACGAGCATCGGTCGCCCATCAACATTGGCCAGTCTGGCGATCGAGGAGCCCAGGTCGGGTGAACACTTCGCGGCAACCCAAGGCTGCGGGCAGGGTTTGAGAGAAAGCGAAAATTTGTTGCTTTCAAGTAAAGGGGAAAACTGCACCAGCCCTACTCGGGTATCGCTGAAAGAATTACGCGCCACGGCAATCATTGAAGACTGGCCGTTACCCAGCCATTCGGTGGTGGGCGCCGTAGCGATCAACTGCCCGGGATAGGGAACCGGATCGCTCAGCACTTCCAGCAAGCGTCGTGGGTCGCCGGGATCGACCCTCAACATTTTTGCTCGGACCGAGTTGCGAAGAAAGTGGTAGGCAATAACCCCCAGCTCACCCGAAGCGGCTTGCGCCTGATTGATGGCAAAGGCTCGGGCAACCACATAGTTGTCTGCTTTTTCAGGCATCGGGTCGTATTCGAAATACGTTGATTTTCCCGAGGCCCTGAAAGAGCCTGCGCCACCCAGAGAAACACCTAACAGCACCTTTTTCGCTTCAGTCTGGCAGTCGTCGTAAATCGGCTTCTCATTGCCGCGCGACTTGTTGATCTGGCGACACATACGAAATGCTGACGTCTGCAACGCGCGATCGCAGTCTGCCTGTGCATATCCGTAAGTGGCGTACCCATGGCGATAACACAAATCATGCATGACGCACGAAGGGCGAAAATGCAGACTGACACTCGCAGTCTGCTCCGGTGTTTCAAAAAGACTTTTGCCAATTTCGGGAATCGAGCAGTTCAATCCGCGACCCCGCCCCCCAAGAATGGCCTGGCTGATCGGGGACGACAGATATTGCTTGAAGGTCGGCGGTGCTTCTCGCTCAGGAGGGGGATCGAGATCGGGAAAGACTTTTTCCGCGACGTAATTCCCGATAGGTGCCGCGAACCAGCTGCAGCTCTGCACTAAAACGATAATGATCAAAAGAGCCAGCAAGAGCGCCACGCGCAGAGGCCGACGAAAGAGAGAGGCGACAAGTCCGCCCGAACCAGCCTGGTTTTTGGCAGTCATGGAAAATGCTCCGAGTAAGTCAATCCCTCTGCCGCAACGACTTACCAGACTTCACACATGGCCATATGGCAGTACTTCAGAAACAGCGTAGATCAAAGATTCAAGAGGTGCTGCGGGCCGATAAACGGCCCGCCCCCATGACCCCGTCGTCCTTCAAGCCGTTTCCTGAAAATCCATTTCCGGCGGCTGGCGACGGAACCCGCCGGTCAGCACCGCCAGATACACCACGCCAATCGCCAGCCAGCTCAGGCCCAGATACACCGCCAGGTGATCGAGGCTGACCATCAGCCACAAATCCGCCGCCAGACCAATGAACGGGAAGATCAGGAACAGGATCAGTTCGCGCAGGCCTTTTTTCTCACCACCGATCCAGTAGTGAAAAATCACCGACAGGTTGACCAGGCTGAACGCCAGGAACGCGCCGAAGTTGATGAACGAGGTGGAGGTGGTCACGTCGAGTTTCAACGCCAGCAAAGCCACCACCGCACACAGCAGGATGCTGTTGACCGGCGTACCGAAGCGCTCGTGCAAGGTGCCGAAGAACGACTTGGGCAGCACACCGTCACGGCCCATCGCGAACAACAGCCGCGAACCGCTGGCTTGTGCCGACAGGCCCGAGGCGAACTGACCGACGATCAGGCCGATCAGGAAGATCGAGACGAACAGATCACCGCCAATGTTGCGCGCAATTTCGTAGGCCGCCGAGTCGACGCTGTCGAACTGGAATGACGGATGGGCGATCTGTACGAAGTACGAGACGCCGACAAAAATCAGCCCGCCGATCAGGGTGATCAGCATGATTGCCCGAGGGATGGTGCGGCGTGGGTCGCGGGTTTCTTCGGTGAGGGTGCTGACCGCATCGAAACCGAGGAACGAGTAGCAGGCGATGGCGGCGCCGCTCATGATCAGCGGCATCTGCATGTCGCCGTTGAAGAACGGTTTGATCGACCACAGCGGCTGGCTGGCATCGCCGCCGACGTAATGCACGCACAGCGCAACGAAGGCGATCAGCACCAGAAATTGCACCAGCATCAGCAAGGCGTTGATGCCGTTGGCCAGTTTCAGACCGATGATGTTGATCGCGCTGGTGATGCCGATGAACGCCAGCACCCAGATCCACTGCGGGATCGACGGGAACGCCGAAGCCAGATACGCAGCGCCGATCAGCCAGATCGCCATCGGCAGAAACAGATAATCGAGCAGCACCGCCCAACCGGCGATGAAACCGAGTTTCGGGCTGATCGCCTTGCGCACGTAGCTGTAGGCCGACCCGGCCACCGGGAACGCAGCGGCCATGCGGCCATAACTCATGGCGGTGAAGAACATCGCTACCAGCGCCGCCAGATACGCGGCGGGCACCATGCCGGCGGTGGACTGGGCGAGGATGCCGAACGTGCCGAGGACAATGATCGGCGTCATGTAGGCGATGCCGAACAGCACCACCGACCCTAGCGAAAGGGTGCGTTGCAAACGAGCCATGGGCGACTTACTCCGGATTTTATTGGATTTATGGCAGAGGCCGAGTTCGGCGAATGTTTCGGGTGTTGCCTGTTTTTTTGTTCGACTTGATCGTTCCCAAGCTCCGCGTGGGAATGCCTCAATGGACGCTCCGCGTCCGCTCTTGGGACGCAGAGCGTCCCGGGCTGCATGCCCAAGCAGAGCGTGGGAACGATCGGATATCTTTGTGATCGTTCCCACGCTCCGCGTGGGAATGCCTCAATGGACGCTCCGCGTCCGCTCTTGGGACGCAGAGCGTCCCGGGCTGCCTGCCCAAGCAGAGCGTGGGAACGATCGGATATCTTTGTGATCGTTCCCACGCTCCGCGTGGGAATGCCTCAATGGACGCTCCGCGTCCGCTCTTGGGACGCAGAGCGTCCCGGGCTGCATTCCCACGCAGAGCGTGAGAACGATCGGGTACAACGGGTCAAGGGATCAGCAGCTCTCGTACTCCAGAAGCGTGTTCAACCACCTCCCCCGGCAACCTCAACCGCTGATCATCCAGATACCGATAGTCCTTGCGCGCCAACTCCAGCTGACCGAAATCCAGCTCGACACTGAACCGCCCCTCCTCACGCCCGGCCTCGAACAGCACCGTGCCCAGCGGATCCACCAGCGCACTGCCGCCGGCAAACATCAACCCGTCATCCCCGGCTTCCACACGGTTGACCATCAGCGCAAACGCCTGGTTTTCCTGGGCCCGGGCCATGATCGCGGTGCGGTGGGTCGGGCCGTACGGGTCCATGTTGCCGTTGGTCACGATCAGCAATTCGGCGCCCAGTTGCGCCAGGGCACGGGCGGATTCCGGAAACTCGATGTCGTAGCAGATCAGCAGACCGACCCGCACGCCGTTCCACAGGCAAGTCGCGTATCGATCGCCAGCCTCGAACACACCGCGATCCGACGCCCACAGATGAGTCTTGCGGTATTTCAGGGCGATGCCTTCGGGGGTAATCAGCAGCGTGGTGTTGTAGAAGCGGCCGTTGTCGTTCTCGGCCATGCCGATCACCACGGCGAGGTTGCGTTCACGGGCGGCGGCCTGGACCGCGCTGACGGTCGGGCCGTCTACCGGCTCGGCGATCTGCGCCACGGTGTCAGCGGTCGGGAAGCCCATCAGGTGGGTCTCGGGGAATACGATCAATTGCGTGTCGGCCGGGCACGCGGCAATTGCCGTCAGGGCGCGTTCGAGGTTGTACGCCGTGTCTTTGTCACGGCCCGCCAGTTGGGCGAGTTCGACTTTCATGGGTAGTCCTTGTTATGGGCGCCGGGCGCCGAAAGATTGCCCGGCGGCTGTCTGTGGGCCAGTATGCTTCGCATTCGACCGGCCAGGGAATTACGCGGCCGGGGTAACCCGATAGGGGTAGAGGCATGACTCTTTCGTTTGACGACATCACCTGGCACCGCGCCGTCGGGCAGTTGATCGACGCCCTCGACAAGCCGAATTTCTGGGCGCAACTGGTGCGTTTGCTCGACCAGTACGTGCCGTTCGATAGCTGGGTGGCGCTGCTGTTCAGCGCCGACCGCCACCCGCAGGTATTCGCTGAATGCCCCGGCGCGGATGGCAGTCCCGACCAGCTGTTTCAGGATTATCTGCGCGGGTTGTACCTGCTCGACCCGTTCTACATCGCCTGCCGCGAGCAGTCGCGCACCGGTCTGTATCGCCTGTCGGAGGTCGCGCCGGAGCATTTCGAACTGACCGAGTATTACCAGCGATACTTTCGTCTGAATGTGGTCGCCGACGAAATCCAGTTCAATTGCCAGCTCGAGGGCGACCGCACGCTGTGCCTGTCGCTGGGCAGCCAGCAACGCTTCAGCGGCGAGCAGATTGCCCTGCTGTCGCTGATCCAGCCGTGGGTGCTCGGCCTGTTGCGCCAGCGCCTGCCCTACGAAATCAATGAAATCGTCGCCCTCGCCCCGTCGCCGGCGCAACCGGACTGGCGGGTGCAGCTCGAAGCGTCGGTGCAACAACTCAAGGGCGCACAATTGACCGCCCGGGAACTGGACGTCGGGCGCCTGATGCTCAGCGGTTGCTCCAGTAAAGAAATCGCCCGTAAGCTGGAAATCTCTGTTGAAACCGTGAAAGTCCATAAGAAACACATCTACAGCAAGCTGGGAATCAAGTCCCAGTCGGAGCTGTTTTCGATCTTCCTGCAGGCGCAGAACGCCTGATACAGCGCTGTGAGCTTTTCTGTGGGAGCGAGCTTGCTCGCGAAAGGGCCGTCATAACCGACTTATACATTGACTGGCCCACCGCTATCGTCGGCACGCCGCCCGGAGCAAGCTCGCTCTCACAGGGTTCTGCGGCGCTGAACAATCCAAGTCCGAACCAAGGAAACCGTATGAGCCTGTCACTCCTGAGCCGCTACGCCTTCTTTGCCGTCTGCGTGATTTTCACCCTCGCCAGCCTGCCCTTTCTCGAACACGACTGGCTGTGGCCGATCACCGCCATTACCGGCGTATTGAGCCTGATCGGTCTGTTCGACCTGATGCAGAGCCCGCACGCGGTGCGCCGCAATTATCCGATCCTGGGCAACATCCGCTATCTGGTCGAAGGCATCCGCCCGGAGATCCGCCAGTACCTGCTGGAGTCCGACAGCGACGCCCTGCCCTTCTCCCGCGCCCAGCGTTCGCTGGTGTACTCGCGAGCGAAGAACGAAACCGCCGACAAACCTTTCGGCACCCTGATCGACGTCTATCAATCCGGTTTCGAATTCATCGGCCACTCGATGCGCCCGGCGCCGTTGAGCGACCCAAGCAGTTTTCGCGTCACCGTCGGCGGGCCGCAGTGCACCCAGCCGTACTCGGCGTCGGTGTTCAACATCTCGGCCATGAGCTTTGGCTCACTCAGCGCCAACGCGATCCGCGCGCTGAACCAGGGCGCGAAACTCGGCAACTTCGCCCACGACACCGGCGAAGGCAGCATCAGCCCCTATCACCGCGAACACGGCGGCGACCTGACCTGGGAACTGGGCAGCGGTTACTTCGGCTGCCGCACCAGCGACGGCCGCTTCGACCCGGAACGCTTCGCCGCCCAGGCGCAGACCCCGCAAGTGCGAATGATCGAAATCAAGATGAGCCAGGGCGCCAAACCCGGCCACGGCGGGATTCTGCCCAAGCACAAGGTCACCCAGGAAATCGCCGACACACGCGGCATCCTGATGGGCGAAGACTGCATCTCGCCGTCGCGCCACAGCGCGTTCTCCACGCCGATCGAGATGATGCATTTCATCCAGCAACTGCGTGAACTGTCCGGCGGCAAACCGGTGGGCTTCAAGTTCTGCCTCGGCCATCCGTGGGAGTTCATGGGCATCGCCAAGGCCATGCTGGAAACCGGCATCCTGCCGGACTTCATCGTGGTCGACGGCAAGGAAGGCGGCACCGGCGCCGCACCGGTGGAGTTCACCGACCACATCGGCGTACCGATGCGCGAAGGCCTGCTGTTCGTGCACAACACGCTGGTCGGTCTGAACCTGCGGGACAAGATCAAGCTCGGCGCCAGCGGCAAGATCGTCAGTGCCTTCGACATCGCCAGCGTCCTGGCCATCGGCGCCGACTGGGCCAACTCGGCGCGCGGTTTCATGTTTGCTATCGGCTGCATCCAGTCGCAAAGCTGCCACACCAACAAATGCCCGACCGGTGTCGCCACCCAGGACACCCTGCGCCAGCGCGCACTGGTGGTGCCGGACAAGGCCCAGCGGGTCTACAACTTCCATCGAAATACGCTCAAGGCCCTGGCGGAAATGCTCGCCGCCGCCGGCCTCGATCACCCGTCGCAACTGTCGGCCAAGCATCTGGTGCGGCGCATGTCGGCGACTGAAATCAAACTGTTCTCGCAGCTGCATGTGTTCCTGAAACCGGGGGAATTGCTCACCGGGGAAGTGAACGGCGAGTTTTATTCGCGGATGTGGCAGATGGCTAGGGCGGACAGTTTTGAGCCGGGGGACTCAATTTCTGCTTAGCCCGCATTGAGGCTTCAACCTCTTCCGATGCAGGCCTCGCATTAAATTCAAAGAGATGGGCGGCAATTTTGCCGCCCTGGATCGTGAGTGTTTGCGTCCAGTCATTTCCCAGTAACTTCTTCAAGTCAGACAAGGGCTTGACCGATATCCACCAGACCCTTGGGCAGGTGCACTTGAGTGACTCCACACGATCAAAATAAACATCTTTCGAGCTCTCTGAAATCAGTCGAAAACCGCCCCGCCCAGCCATTTTCAGGAACTCGCTCATTGGCGAGCCTACGTAATACTTCGGCTGAGTATCTCTAGTGCTGTAGTACGTGAATGGCAGGAACCAAAGCACATAATCAATCACTATCTGGTCGTCTGGCCGAACGTCCCGACTGATAGAGGTCGCCAGCGCCTCGATCCTGAAATCACGACGTAAATCAGTTCCGTTCATCTGATCTGACTGCCGGTAAACAGCTCCCACTCCGTACAACTGCGCAGCCACAAAAAGCATCAGCAACAACAACGACAATAAGCGTTGATCGTGTGCCCATTCATCAATCGCAGCCCCTACGATCATCGGTAATCCAATTGCCGCGAATACCAAATATCGTGGAATGAACAATGGGACGGCCAATGCCAGCAGATAGAGGGCTATTCCAGGAAAAAAGAAATAGCTCACTAGTAACCATCGGAAGTTTTTTTCTATGTAATCACTTGCTGTGATCTTTACGACACAGGCAACCGTCAATGCAAGGGGCAACAATTGCCACCACGAAGACAGCCCTCCTGCACCATCCAGAACCGTAAATTGCCAAACCAGACCCAGTGCACCTTGAAACGATACCGGTTCAATCCAACCCAGACCGCTCAGGTTGCCAAGTTGATCAACGAGTGCCGGAGCCCAAGGCAAGAAGAGCAGCACAATCATCGCGTTGGCCACTGCCCACCTCGCGAACGGGATGATTGTCCGGTTCACGGAATTCCGGCTTTTCCACCAAAACAGCCAATGCACCAATATGCACAATCCTGCGAAATAGTGGGTATAAAACGCGGCTGTCATCAACACCACATAAATAAGCGAAAACCGTTTTACCTCTGGCGTCTTTGTCCAGCAAACCAAAGCCACAGTTGCCCCAATCAGCCAGAACCCTAGCAAGGTATACATCCGTACTTCCTGGCTGTAGCGAACCGAAATCGGCAGCAACGACAACAGCAACGCAGCAATCCACGTCGCCCTTCGTGTGGTAATCAGGCTCATCAATTTGATACACAGCAGCAACGTTCCGACATCCGCCAGCGCACTCATTGCGCGGGCCGACAATGAGCTGTCGCCCCACACCATGACCCAGTAATGCAGCAAAACGTAATAAAGCGGGGGATGCACATCCAGCCCTGTCAGCGTCCAGATGCGCGTCGGAGTCTCTCGAGCGAGCAACAGACTGTAGGCCTCGTCATACCAGATACTCGGCACATCAATGGCGTAGAACCGCACGATCAGGGCAAGGGATACAGCCGCCAGAAGGGCCAGTCTGTCGATTCTCAAGGAAGTGAACCCGGCGGAGGCGGCAACACTCGCAAGGCTTTTCATGCCTGACGCCCGCGAAACAGCACAAACCGGAAAAAACAGTACCCCAGCAACAGGTCCAACAGCGAAAACACCGACACCGTCACCAGGCCCGGCAGACTCCGTGCATCGGCGATCAGTCCTGTGCCGTAGCTCAACGCCCCCATCACGCCGATAAACATCAGGTACGCCAGCACCGACGTTCCGGTTTCGAACGTGTAGAGCGCGTTCATGTAAAACGCGAAGGAGGCGGCGATGCAGAACGCAGCAAAGTTACTGGCCGCCTGGTCGAGCTGAACCGCGCTGGTCAGTACGAAAAAAACCTGCCAGTGGACCAGCGTTGCGGCAAGACCGATAGCCGTTTGTGCGGGAAATCCTTTCCAGAAGATCCTCATCGTGAATCCTTGCTGTCGCGGCAACGATCGGGTCTTTCACGCTAGGGCAAGGTGTGGGGGCGGTCTACTGTCAGAAGTTACAGGTCTGCGATGATTTTCGACCAACGGTTACCATTGCAATAACCGGCCGTGGGGTGGCTCCTTCATGACGATGAAGCCGTAATCACCGATCAGGTAGAGGCGGTAATAGAGGCTGTCCACCAAGGGTCGATAACCCATCAAACCGACACGGGTTGCGTTGCGTCGCTCGCGTTCGGCGACCACATTGGTAATGCCGGCCGAGGGCAGGTTTTCCGCGAGCATGAAGTAGTCGATGTTCAGCAGGTATGGCAGCACCGGCAACTGCTTGAACGTACCCACCGCCCCCGCCATCCAGCGGTCGGAGTACGTCACCGAGATATAAATCCGTTTGGCTTCGCGCAGTTCGCGACGGGATGAAATGTCGTGGCTCAGACTGTAGAGCGTACTGCTGGCAAAGGTTTTCTCCATCGTCAGCACCCGGCCATAAGCGAAGGACAGCGACAGCGTGGCCAGCAGCGGAATCGCCAACACCAGTGGCAACCGTTGATCCAGCGGCATCAACCCCAGCCAGGCCAGATAGAACAGCAACATCAGCAGCACGCCGAACCCCATCAGGGTGCGCGCGCCTTCGTTGAAATCGCGAAACAACAGCGTCATGCCCGGCACCAGCAGCACAATCAGCGGCAATGCCAGCAGGCAGCCGAAGCTCAGGAGCAAGCCATTGGCGCGGGACATGTTGCGCTCGCGAATCCGCCGTCCCAATTGCACACCGCCGAACACGGCACACAGCACCAGCGAAATAAAAACCACTGTGTAGCCGCCGTGAAACAGCAGCGCAACTTTCTCCATCACCCGACCGATATTGATGCCGATCTGCAGTAACGGATCAGCGCTCGCCTTCAGCAATTGCGTACGCCCGTGGTCAGTGAACGGATAGGCCGTGACGCTGTAGATCAATACCGCCAGCAGCCCTTGCGCCAGCCGCCAGCCCGACCGGTGCCAGAGTTCATCCCACGGCACTCGCCGATGAACATTGCGCAGCAAATCCAGGCAGCACAACCCGAGAAACACATTGAGGCTGATCTGATAGAGCCCGATCGCCAGCGCCAGCAATACCGACGGCACCAGCCATCGCTGAATGCGTGAAGCGCCGCAAAAAGTGATCGCGTAAATCACCGCCACCAGACTCAGGGCCATCCCGGCCCCGTCGTATTGATAGGACAGGTTCTGCAACAGGAACGGGTTGTACCAGAGTGGCAACGGCACCAGGCAGCAAGCCAGAGTCGGTTCGGGGAAATAGTGGAAGGTCAGCCGCTTCAGGGCAAAAGACATGGCCACCATGGCGAGTAACAGCGGCAGAGGAAAAATATTCGGCGCAGCGCCGCTGAAGGTCAGCGCCTGATACAGCCAGTCCATGAACAACCGCCCCTGCCCCGCCCAGGCGTTGCCGGCAGCGAGAGTGCGCCAGTTGTCGTCGATGTAGGGGAAGTCGGCGAGGATCAGCGGCAGGATGTACAGCAGCGTGGCGAGCAGGAAGAACAGCACGACCTGACGGCGGCCGAGTTCTCGTACGAGAAAATCGCGGATCCTCATACCTGCGCCTCTGTTCACTGCTGCGCGGGAAACATCGTAGATAAAGGTTGGAACATGACTCTGAATCAGAAGTCGTTTTTTGCGACGCTTTCAGACCAGCGGCTACACCCCTTGCACCCACGAAAAAGCCCCGGACTTTCGACCGGGGCTTTCGATTTTCAGCGGCAGCGACTTACGAAACCGAATGCATCGTACTCTGTGCCGAATCCTTGGGTTGCAGCTTGAACACGTAGAACAACACCGTCAGCAGCACCAGGAACACCGGGCCCACATACAGCGCCACGCGAGTGTCCGGGAAGTACGCCATCAGGCCGACCACCAGCACCAGAAACGCCAACGCCAGATACGAGCTGATCGGGAACAGCCACATCTTGTACTTCAGACCGGCACGTTCGCTGGCACTCAGGCCTTTGCGGAATTTCAGCTGGGCCAGCAGGATCATCACCCAGGTCCAGATCGCGCCGAAGGTGGCGATGGACGTCACCCAGACAAAGACTTTTTCCGGCACCAGATAATTGAGCAACACGCCCAGCAGCAGCGCGAAGATCGACAGCAGCAATGCGCGACGCGGTACGCCGTTGCTCGACGTGCGAGCGAAACCGGCCGGCGCCTGGCCGTTCTGCGCCAGGCTGTAGAGCATGCGCCCGGTGCTGAAAATGCCGCCGTTGCACGACGACAGTGCGGCGGTGATCACCACGAAGTTGATGATGCCGGCGGCGGTCTTGATGCCCAGACGCTCGAAGGTCATCACGAACGGGCTGCCCTGGGTGCCGATTTCGTTCCACGGGTAGATCGACAGAATCACGAACAGCGCGCCGACGTAAAACAGCAGGATCCGCCAGAACACCGAGCCGATCGCATTCGGAATGGTCTTCTGCGGGTTCTTTGCTTCACCGGCAGTCAAGCCGATCATCTCCACGCCGAGGTAGGCGAACATCACCATTTGCAGGGACATCAACACGCCCGTCACGCCGTTGGGCATGAAGCCGCCGTGGGCCCACAGGTTGGAAATCCCCAGCGCCACGCCGTCGTTGCCGAAACCGAAGGCAATGATGCCGATGCCGCCGAGCACCATGGCAATGATGGTGACGATCTTGATCAGGGCGAACCAGAACTCGAACTCACCGAAGGCCTTGACCGCGATCAGGTTGATCGAGCCCATGCTGACCAGCGCCGCCAGCGCCCATATCCAGCGCGGGACATCGGGAAACCAGATGCCCATGTACACCGCCACCGCCGTGATTTCCGCAACGCAGGTCACCAGCCACAGGAACCAGTAGTTCCAGCCAGTGAGAAAGCCCGCCAACGGGCCGAGGTAATCCTGTGCGTAACGGCTGAAGGAGCCGGCGACCGGGTTGTGCACGGCCATTTCGCCGAGGGCGCGCATGATCACCAGGATCGCCAGGCCGCCGATGATGTACGAGAGCATGATCGCCGGGCCGGCCATTTCGATGGCCTTGGCCGAACCGAGAAAAAGACCGACACCAATACAGGCGCCGAGCGCCATCAGGCGGATATGCCGTTCACCGAGTTCGCGTTTGAGCGGGCCGCCTTGAGCGGTTTCGCCATGGGGCGGGTGATTGCCGACTGGCATGGGGGACTTCCTCGTCTTGTTATTGGATGTGACCACCGAGTGTTCAAGCGTCGGCCGATAAGCCTGCGCCTGGGTAAAACCGGCCCTGCTTCGTGGGCAGGACCGTCCCGCAGAAGCTACCTGCGGGATCAGCGGGGCGTGCAGTATAAAAAGCTTGCGACAGGTTTTTTCACTCTATAAGGCATCTGATTCAGACGTAAACCTCGTCAAATACAAGGTTTACGAGACAAACCATCCTGCATTTCGAGGATTATTCACCGCACAAATGGGCGTCGAGTATTGCACAGCAATGGTGCAACGTCATGCAGCGACCGGGTTTGAAGATTTGTTCAGATGCCGGTCGAGCGCCGTCCTTCACAATTTTTTCACCGACGCCAACCACCGACTAAGCTTCAGACAAGTCCGATCAATCTGCGTGAATGGATCAATCGACTATGGGCGCTTTGTGGCAAACCGATTCGAGTGAAAAAGTGGTTCCGACTGAACGTGTGGATGAAGCGCCTGTACCTGAGAAACCCCGTCGCAACCGGCATGGGTGGAAGGCTTTCTGGCTCCTGTTGGTGATCATTGCGATTGTCGTGGGCCTTGCCGCGATGAAGGAAATGCGCACCTCGCGTTTTCAGTCCCGCGAGGTCAGCCAGTACGCCGCCAGGCTCAAGTACGAACTGCAACCGGGGCCCAGCGAGGCGATCCGCTATCCGGGCAACGGGCCGTTCGATCTGCGTCTGGGTTACAGCTCGCTGGACGAATTCCTGCCGCGCCTGATCAAGCGCAATTACGTAATCACCGAGCAGACGCGCTTCTCCCCGGCCCTGCTCAACTACACCGACAAGGGCCTGTTCGTGCCCTACTCCGAGAAGATCCAGGCCGGGCTGTCGATCACCGATTGCCGGGCCGCGCCGCTGTATCAGTACAACTATCCACAGCAGCTTTATTCAAGTTTCGAGTCGATTCCGCCGGTGGTGGTCAACAGCCTGCTGTTCATCGAAAACCGCTTTCTGCTGGATCCCAAACAGCCGCTGGCCAACCCGGCGGTGGACTGGCCGCGCTTCGGCATGGCCGCGTGGTCGCAGATCGCCAAGCTGCTGCACTTGCCGGGACAGTCGGCGGGTGGCAGTACCCTGGCTACGCAGCTTGAAAAATATCGTCATTCGCCCGATGGCCTGACGGTGTCCGGTGGTGAAAAGATCCGCCAGATGATCTCCGCCAGCGTGCGTGCCTATCAGGGCGGCCCGGACACCTTGCCGGCGCGGCAGAACATCATTCGCGACTACCTCAACAGCGTGCCGCTGTCGGCAGTGCCGGGGCATGGCGAAGTGCACGGCATGGCCGAGGGTCTGCGGGTCTGGTACGGCGCCGATTTCAATGAGGCCAACCGCAAACTCGCGAGTACCGAAACCGATCCGCAGACCATGGCGGACAAGGGCCTGGCCCTGCGCGAAATGCTCTCGCTGATGATCGCCCAGCGCCGCCCTTCGCATTACCTGACCAAGGGCCGCGAAGAACTGGTCGAACTGACCAACAGCCACTTGCGCCTGCTCAAACAGAACGGCGTGATCGACGCCGCCCTGGCCGATGCGGCACTGGCCAGCACCATCAGCTACCGCGACTGGCAGACCCAGCCGACGATTCAACCGATCGAAACCAACAAGGGCATCAGCGTCGCCCGCAGCCGGCTGGCATCGATGCTCAACCGTCCGCTGTACGACCTCGACCGTCTAGACCTGTCCGCCACCAGCACCCTGCAAGGCGAGCTGCAAACCCAGGCCACCGCCTACCTGAAAAAGCTCGCCGACCCGGCCTATGCGACCGAAGTCGGCCTGATGGGCGAACGCCTGCTGACGCCCACCAGCACCACCCAGGTGCGCTACAGCTTCACCCTCTTTGAGCTGACTCCGGACGGTTCGCGCGTGCGAGTGCAGACCGACAGCACCGACCAGCCGTTCGACATCAACGAAGGCAGCAAACTGGAACTGGGCTCCACCGCCAAGATGCGGGTGCTGACCACCTACCTGCAAATCATCTCGGAGCTGCACGACAAATACGCCGCCATGACCGTGCCCGAGCTGAAGAAAGTCGAGGTGCCGGATCAGGATCGCCTGAGCCAGTGGGTGATCGATTACCTGATCCAGAACAAGGATCGCGACCTCTCGAAAATGCTCGGTGCAGCTCTCGACCGCAAATATTCCGCCAGCCCCGGCGAAGCCTTTTTCACCGGCGGCGGCCTGCACGTTTTCCACAACTTTCGCAAAGAGGACAACGGGCGCATGCCGACCCTGCGCGATGCCCTGCGCGAGTCGATCAACCTGCCGTTCATTCGCCTGATGCGCGATCTGGTGCGCTACACCACCTACTCAGGTCCCAACAACAGCGCCGAATTGCTCAAGGACGACCGCGACCCGCGACGTCAGGAATACCTCGCGTCGTTCGCCGACCGTGAAGGCACCTCGTTTCTGCTCAAGTTCTGGAAGAAGTACCGGAACAAGGACACCCAGGCCCGGCTCGACACCTTCCTCGACAGCATGCGCCCGACGCCGATCCGCATGGCTGCCGTGCACCGTTACCTGCTGCCCAATGCCAGCCAGGAAGACTTCAACAGCTTCGTGCGCTCACACTTGAAAGGCGCCAAGCTCACCGAGAAACTCACTGACGAACGTCTGGAAAGACTCTATCTGGCCTACGGTCCCGGCACCTACGACCTGCCGGATCAAGGCTTCATCGCCAAGGTCCATCCGCTGGACCTGTGGATGATCGGTTACCTGCTCAACCACCCCGACGCGACCTTCAAGGACATCGTCAAGGCCAGCCAGTTCGAGCGTCAGGAAGTCTACAGCTGGCTGTTCAAGAGCAAGCACAAGGGCGCCCGCGACAGTCGTATTCGCACCATGCTGGAGATCGAGGCGTTCCTCGACATCCATCAACGCTGGCAGAAAGTCGGCTATCCGTTCGACCACCTGGTGCCGTCGCTGGCCACTGCCATCGGCAGCTCCGGCGACCGCCCCGCTGCGCTGGCCGAGCTGATCGGCACCATCCTCAACGACGGCGTGCGCATGCCGACCCTGCGCATCGACAGCCTGCACTTTGCCGCCGGGACGCCCTACGAAACGAAACTGGTCAATGACCCTCACGTCGGAAAACGGGTGATGCCTTCCGAAGTCGCCACCGCGATGCGTGAAGCACTGTCGCAAGTGGTGGACTCGGGAACGGCCAAACGTGTTTCCGGCAGTTTCAAACTGACCGATGGAACACCCCTGACCATGGGCGGAAAAACCGGCACCGGCGACAACCGCATCGAAGCCATCGGCTCTGGCGGACGGATACTGAGCTCCAAGTCGATCAACCGCACGGCCACCTTCGTGTTCTACATCGGCGATCACCATTTCGGCACGCTCACGGCGTTCGTTCCGGGGCGTTCGGCCGAGAACTTCAAGTTCACTTCGGCCCTGCCGGTGCAGGTGCTCAAGGGCATGGCGCCGATCCTGATGCCGTACCTGCAACCGGGAAGCGACTCGCAATGTCTGGCACCTGAAGCACCAGCGGTGGCGTCCTTGAATACACAGTCACCTGATCCGAATTGAAGTACCCATGGTGTTACTTATGTGTTTTATACATTCCAATATTCAATCGACCGGCCATAAAAAACGGCATGCCGGCAACAAGCTTTTAAACTAATCATTCCCGGCCCTGAACGTTAGCCTTGAAACTCCTGACTGATTCAAGGCTTTAGCGATGACTGCAATAACTGAAAACAAAGGGCAACATTACGACTTGATTAAGTCGCACATCGACTCCGTCTTTCTCGATATGCAATTGCATCGAGGCCACGCACTGAGGCAAGCCCCTCTACGCAGCGAACCGTGGATGGACGAGGCGCCGGCCAGTCAAGTCGAACGAATGGGCAATGCCAACAAGAAGGCCTGGAGTGCGCAGAACAAAGTTGACAAGATACTGGCGCGGCTGCAGGACAGTTATGCATTCGCCGAACCGTTACTCAAAAAAAAGTTGCTTGAAAAGTTCAACATCAATGTCGATGTGAAGAACACTTTTCTCCGGTTGTACATACCTAAAAAAAGTAACTGGTGGGCCATTCAGATCGCGGAAGGACATTCGGCAAGAACCGTGTCATTACTGGATGCGGCATTGCACAACTTCTCCTACGACGAAGTATTTGAAAAAGACTCTGCCTTCATTATCAAGACCGATCCTGTACGTGAGCTGTTCGATATTTCACCGATCGACAAGATCATCAGCGTCAGCCAGTTTCAGGCACTGTGTCGGGATCTGGACATCGGCGCGCAATACCGGGCCCACCTCGAAGAGTACTTGCTCAATAAGGAGCCGGTTGCCCAGGCCTATCTGGAATTGCAAGTCCAGCGTAGCCAGCAAGCGGCGCTCAAGGCGGCGGCGCACATCGCGCTGGCAAAAAAAGACCTGAGCCGACAGGCCCACGGGCTCATCCGTGAACTGCTCGAGGGTCGGCAGCAATTGAAGCTCGGCGAGCAAACCATGCGGGTGTGTGAGCTGGGCATGATGGACCTGAACCTCACCGGCATCCTGATCATCCGGCCGGACCCCGAGCAGAAACAGCACTCCCGGAAAATGATCGCCTACGTGCCTCACGATCCAGAGCACCCGCTCAAGGAGTACCCGTCGACCCTGGATTTCATGAAGGAATTGAGCCGCCAGTTGAGAGACAACAACGTCGCGCCGTCCAGTGGCATGACGTATCGCCAGTTCTTCAGCCAGTTCGTCGATCACGAGCAGCGCGGCCACTTCTTCGCCGACCTTCAACAGCGGCTCATTTACGTCAAATGGTATCCAAAGGAACGGGGCGATCCACGCCCGTCCTGGCGGGAAACACCCGTGGACAAACCTCAGCTGCAATTCAGCGCGCCCCCGATCACCCAGCCTCTGTGGACTTATCTCTACCAGCAGCAGCTCAACAAGATCCTCAATGACGCCCGCGTCATCGCGGTGTCGACGGCCGACGCGGACAGCCGTGCACGCTGGGCCTGGTGGGAGAACTTCAAGAAAATCGCTTCTGACATTTTCAATGTGGCGTTGCTGGTGCTGACGCCATTCGTGCCGTTCCTGGGCGAACTCATGCTGGCCTACACCGCGTATCAGATCGTCAACGAGGCGATAGAAGGCGCGTGGGACCTTATTGAAGGGCACTTTGCCGAAGCCGGCGGGCATGTCATGGGTGTGGTCACCGATCTCCTGCAACTGGCGGCATTTGCCGCCGGCGCGAAAATCGGCAATACGTTCCAGCTCAAACTGTCGCCCCTCGTCGAAGGCATGAAACCGGTGCAGTCAAGTGATGGCAAGACTCGTCTCTGGCACCCGGATCTCACTCCCTATGAGCAACCTGCCCTGGCTTTGCCACAGACGTCAAAACCCGATGCGCTTGGCCTGCATCGTCTCTCGGGCAGGATCGTGCTCCCCATCGAGGGCAAATACTACGAAGTGCAGCGCGACCCGCAAAGCGACGTGCACCGCATCCGCCATCCCGAACGTGAGCAGGCCTACTCACCCGAGCTGCGGCACAACGGCCAGGGCGCCTGGGTCCTGGAAGGTGAAAAGCCGCAAGACTGGGAAGGACCGAGATTGATGCAGCGTCTGGGGCACTCCGTCGAGGGCTATACCCTCTCCGAACTGGAAAAGCTGCGCAGCATCAGCGCTACCCCGGAAGATTCCCTGCGCCGCATGCACGTCGAGAACGCCGCCCCGCCTCCGTTGCTGGCAGCGACCCTCACCCGCTTCAAGACCTGGGATCGAACCCGCGCCATGAGCCAGCTGGTGCGCACAGGGCAGGCACTGCCTCCCGATGCGTACTGGTTCGAAAGCATTGCTCCTGGCCTGCAGGGCTGGCCCGCCGACAAGGGCTTGAGGGTGTATGAAAAGGCGGATCTGACGGGAGCATTTCACCAGCACGGCAATGCAGGTGCCGCGCCCGAAAAAACGCTTAACATCAGTCTTGAGGACGTGCTGAGTAGCAACCTGCCGGAGCGTCTGGCGGGGTTCCTGAGTGAGCCGGACATGACCGCCCTGCTGGGCAGGCAGTATCCCCGCAACGAGCAAGTCCAGGCTTTGCGCGAAGTACTGGCGCAAGCCGTGGAGACACGAACGCCCGAAATTTTCGATTACGAGTACCGACACAAGGAGCGCTCCGAAAACCCACAGGTGCAACTGCTGCAAAGTGCCGTTCCGGAACTGCCGTCCTCGGTGGCTCGCCCGTTGCTGGAACAGGCAACCGACGGCGAACAGCGTGTGATGTCCGAACAACAGCGCATACCGCTGCGACTGAAAAACATGGCCCGCGAAAGTGCCTTCGAGTTCCGGGCGGCGCGCGCCGTTGAAGGCCTGCACGAACCGGCGCTGATGGTGCCGGATACCGAACGACTCGTCCTCAATACCCTGAAGATTCACTCCGACACCTTTGGTGGTTTGCGTATCGATGTGCGGGACGGAACCCCTGACGGCCCTCTGCGCTCCAGCACCGGCCCCAAGGAGGCCGGTACCGTGCGGACGTTGATCAGGGATGAACGTGGCCGCTATGAAGTGGTTGATGGAGCCAACAGGAAGTTGCACGACGCCGATGACTTCTACGAGGCAGTCCTGCTGGCCCTGCCCGAGAACAAACGCGCTGCGTTGGGCTATCGCACTGACCAGGGAGACATGTTCAGACAATGGGTCATGGCCAGAACCGAGCAGCCTGCAGAGCGCCGGACACTGCTCGCACGCCCTCCCCTGCGAGCCCTCCCGCCTCGGCAAACCGAGCTGCTGGTACGAGGCCCGGGATTGTCAAAAATCCTCTGGCCCTTCGCGGAAAAAACCGTCGAAACCAAAGTACGGGAGATGTATCCGCACTTCGATCAGAGTGAGGTAGCCGCATTTACCCGCTCTTTGCACGCCAAAGGCGACCCCCATCAGGAAATCGAGCGCCTGAAACAGGAACGCAAAGCCCTTAAACGAAAACTGGAGGATTGGCGCAAAAGCTACCTGCGTGACTACGACCCGGATGACGGCGGCCGACTGCCGGACGCCTATTGGGATTTCGAGCAAAAGGGCGGCAAGTTCATCGCAGAGCGTCTGATGGAGTGTTTCGATAGAAAGTCCGAGGCATTCGGCGAGCGCAGTGCCAGCCTGGAAGGGGGTTATACCCTGGACCTGTCCACCGAGATGATGCCTCGCAACCTTGAGCGCTGGTGGAAACAGATGCCGGAAGATCTCAAACCTTTTCTGGAGCAGGTCACCACGGTGAATCTGGACCTCCAGCAGTTCTCGCCCGGACCTCGCGGCCTGCTCAAGGACTTCCCCAATCTGCAACAGCTCAGCGCCAGGAACTGCGGTTTGAGAACGCTGCCCGAAAGTCTTGGCCAACAGCGTCAGCTCAGAACCCTGCGCCTGAGCGACAACATGATCGAGCTGACACCGTCCGCCATCGAGCAACTGCAAAACCTCGACCGCCTGGAAACCCTGAGGCTGGACAACAACCCGCTGGGCGACCCGCCACCCATTCACCGCATGCCTAGACTCAAGGTGTTGAACCTGGCCAATACGGATCTCACTGCATGGCCACTGGGGCTGTTCAGCCAGCCCAGGCCGAAGGGTTTTTTCCTCGATCTGCAAAGAAACCGGCTGCGCTCGATTCCCGACGTTGCACCGGGATCGGACAAAGCCTTTCTCATCGCCCGCACCCGGGTCGACCGGGCAAAGCTGACACCGGAGGTTCGCAAGTCATACGGGCTGTACCGCGAATCCGTGGGGATGAAGTCCAGAGTTCGGTATCAGCAGCCAGCCGCAGATCTGATGACCAAGTGGACACCACCCGACGATTCGTCGCTGTATAGCGAGTCTCCCGGTACCGGTGCCTATCGGCCGGAAGCCTGGCACGACCTGGTGGACGAACCGGATTCCGACGGGTTCTTCACCGTGCTGGAAACACTTACCCGTTCGGCCGACTACCGACAGGGAGGCCGTGCCAGAGCGCAGTTGACCGATCGTGTCTGGCGCATGGTCAACGCCATCGACATCGACACCCCGCTACGGGAAAAACTGTTCCTCATGTCCACCGAACCCGGCAACTGTGAAGATGCCGGCGCGCAGATCTTCAACAACATGGGTGTGGAAGTGCTGGCGTCAGAAGCCCGGGACTATTCCATCAGTGCCGCCGAAGTCGAACGCAAACTGGTGACGCTGGCCAAAGGCTCGGCGAGACTTGCGCGAGTGGGCGAGATTGCCCGGGCCGATGTCAGGGCTCGTGGCAGCGTTCCCGAGGAAGTCGAGGTGCACATGGCCTATGAAACAGGGCTGACCAAGCGTCTGGAACTGCCTTGGCAATCCGAGGCCATGGACTACCACACGATTGCCGGCGTTTCGGATGATGCCGTCAACGAGGCTTACACGACCATCATCGATGCCGAGGCCGGCGACGGACTGGTCAACCAGATGCTCGAGCAGTCCTTCTGGGAGCGATACCTGCGCAAGCACTACCCGAGCGAGCTCGCCCGAAACACCGATCTCTATCAGGACAAACTGGAATTGCTGTCGCTGACGAAAGAATGGCAGGAGGCTCAGCGCCAGGGGCAGGAACCGACAGACCTGCTCAAGCGGCTGGTGAAACTTGCCGAGAAACTTTCCGTCCCGATGGAGGATGTTCTGGAGGGCGAGGAAATGAGCCAGGAGAGGTATGAAACCCTGCAACGGGACATCGGCTATCAGGAGAAAGAACTCAGCAGGCAATTGACCCGCGAAGCCATGGCCCGGGCTGGAATCTGACACCCTCCCTGCGCCCGAAAGGCAAAGACTGCGGTTGCCTGCCGGGCGCAGTTCCCGTCTCTACGCTTCCGAATCCCAGATCACCGTGATGTTGCCCCTGAGCGTGTCATTGACACCGGGGCGCAGCACATAAGCGATGGCGTCCGGAGGCATTTCGAACCTCAGGTTGCCTGATTTGCGATCCACATAATGGCCTGGCTGGAACGGGCCGACCCATGCGTTGTTCATCAACGGAACATCCTTGACCGGCGCCCCGTCAGGCCCCGTGATGCCGCCGGGCAGACTGAGCTTCGTGTACACCCAGGTCGAATTCGACTGTCCGTTCAACCGGCAATCGGGACCAGAGGGCTGGGTCGAATCGCACTGCATCATGACCTTGAACGCTGCGGACGCGGAGATGTTGAACGCCTGATCACGATAAATCCGCGCAGGTGGTGTACCGCTGGCGATCCAGCGCTGCCAGCCGCCCTCGGGCTCCAGGGCAACCTTGTTCCCGCCGGGTGGCAGGTCGACCTTGAGCGTGTGCTGTACGTCCAGAACGAAGTCCAGGGTCAGATTGTTGTCGAGTGGCCTCATCAGCGCGCCGAAATCGATATGCCCACCCGAGCCGAGGATGTAAGGAATCGAGCCGGTGTATTGCCCGGTCGACATCGTCAGTGGATTGGGGGTGCGCAATTCGTAAGCGAAATCGAGCGTGGAAAACGCCATCGACGGAATCCGGTAAGCGGTCACCTTGGTACAAGTCGCCTCGATCGGCGCCTTCCAGAAAAACCGGAATGTGTAAGAGTTGGCCAACCCCATACCCGCGTACTGACAGGGAGGTGGGGCATACACCCAACTGCTGCCCCACAGCAGGCCATGTGCCTCGATCGGGTTCGTCACACCCACCAGGCTGCTGGCCGTGTCGCTCAGGCGGTACTCGGAGCCGACACCCGTCATGCGCACTTCAACGATCGCTGTCTCCTGCGTGTCCCTGTTGGTCACCACCAACGGGCGCCAGTTGGAAGGCATGCGTATCGAAACACCGTCCCCAGGCAACAACGAACGCACCGACTGGAAAATCAGCGGAGCCCGGATACTGAACATGTTGTTGTCCGCACACTGCGCCGGATAATCCGCGCAATAGCCGCTGTTCGGGGTCACATTGATAAACATGTTTTTGCCAGGCTTGGCAGGATCGGGCTGGAATACCGCCCTGATTTCCTGATTCGCGGCCTGCGTCGCCGACAGGCTCAGGGCTGCCAGCACACCCATCCAGTTTGTAAAGCTTTTCATCGTTGCAAATCGCCTGCTGCTGATAGTGGGGAGCGGTTGGCTTTCATGCGCCCGGCGCCCTGGCGTTGAACAGCAGCATCACATTGCCGCTGTAGTCTCCCGGTCGATACCCGCCGGCGGGCTTCACCGGTTCGATTTCCAGCAGGACCCGTTTACCGATTGCAGCGTCTTCCTTCGACACCACTTCTCGCGGCGGCACCTCGGGCCCCAGTACCACGCCATTGAAACTGACCTTCAGCCAGATCTCTTCACCCGACCGGCCGTTCGACAGGTAGGCGGGGCTGTCCAGACGCGCCTCGATGGCACTGGTGTCATGCCGCACGTCGAAATCCTTGCGCAGGCTGCTCAAGGTCGATGAGGGGTAATCCCAGAACAGTTGCTGCGTGCGATGCACCCAGTCCGGCTCGGCGGGGACGACGTAGAACGGCCGACTCGGAATCGTCAGCGACACTTCGAAAATGTGTTCTTCCCGGGCGGCCCCGGCCAGAGCACTCATCAGACCGCCAGCTGCCATCAGCGCCAGGCGAGCGCATTGCTTGATCATGTCTTGTTACCTGCTGCGTCATTGGAGGACGGGATCAACGGCTCACAACCTTGAGGTTTTTCTTGCTGTCACCCTCAATCAGAAAGAAGCGGTATTCACGACCCTTCTCCTTGTCGAAGGCAAAGGACTTGCCGGCCAGCACGTGGTGCTTGGTGACCGCCCCGCAATCGGTGTCGTTGCTCAGCGAACAGCTTTTGAACTCGTCGACAATGATCACGGAGTTACCGTTGTTACGCAGTTCGTAACGGCGGCCGGTTTCTTCGACGGCAGTCTGGAAGCGAGTGTCCTTGGGGCGAACAAACAGGATGGTGCCGAACCCCGTCATCAGGTTGACCCCCGCCGACAGGCTCCTGGCGTAGTCCTCGCGCTCCTGCTCCCCCACTACGAACGCGTCTTCCTTTTCCGGCACCACCGGTACGAAACGCACACGGAAGTAGCGCTCACGCGATCGCTCGCCCATGTACAGCAGCCGCGTTCCCTGCATGCCCTCGGCCGGCACGATCAAACGTGCCGGGCTGGCCATCACGCCATCGCGAGAGGCACCGCCGGCCACACTCTCCAGCGGAATTTCCTGCGGTTTGCCATCGGCGTCGTACACGATCTCCAGCACGTTGACCTTGACGAAGGCCGTGCTGTCGCCGCTGTTGAACACGCGTTTGAGGTAGGTGCTCTTGTCGCCGTCCAGGTAGTCGTACACCGTGCCGACATTGATCTGTGGCCCGGCCAGTGCAGGCCCGCCGAGCAGACCGAGCAGTGAAAGCAGAAAAAGGCGCTTCATCGTCTTCAACCTTTTGAACAAATGGAAAGGGGTCGGCCCGGATCGTCAGACTTCCGAGTCCCAGATAATGGTGATATGGCCGGTAAGCGTGTCGTTGACGCCGGGTTTCAGGAGGTCGTCGATGTACATCCGGGGAATCTCGAACCGCAGGTTGCCGGGCTTGCGATCCACATAGTGAGTAGGCTGGAACGGGCCGATCCAGAGATTGGTGCCCAACGTGCCACTCCAGCCATCGACGCCACCGGGCCCGACAATGCCCGGCGGCACTGTGAGTCTTGTTTCGACCCGGGTGCTTCGGCCGGTCGGACTGCCCATGCGGCACTCGCTACCGCCCAGTGAGTCGCACTGCATCGTCACCTTGAAGCGTGAGGAGGCCGACAGGTAATACGGCTGGTCGCGGTAGAACCGGGTCGGTTTGCGACCATTGTCGAGCCAGTTCTGCCAGCCACCGGCGGGCTCCAGGGTCACCTTGTTGCCACCCGGTGGCAGGTCGACTTTCAGGGTGTGTTGCACGTCCAGGACGAAGTCGAGGCTCACACTGCCATCGTCCGGGCTCATCAACGGCCCGAGGTCGAAATCGCCGCCCGATCCGAGGCTGTACGCCAGCGAACCGGTATACAGCCCGGACGACATGCCCAATGGATTGGGCGTTCGCAACTCGTAGGTAAAGTCCAGCGTGTTGAACGTGATCGCCGGGATGGCATACGCGGCATTCTTGGCGCAGGGCGCTTCGACCGGCGTCTTCCAGAAAAAACGGTAGGTCCGGGGTGTATAGGCACCCACACCGCTGTACTGGCAAGGAGACGGTGCATACACCCAACTGCTGGTGGTCCAGAGTTTCTGATGGCCTTCGAGCGTGTCCGTCACCCCCACCAGATTGGCGGCCGTATCACTGAGTGTGAAATCCGATCCGATTCCGATGATCCGTACCTCAACGGTTTCCGTTTCCTGCGTGTCTCTGTTGGTGACCGTCAGGCGACGCCAGTTCGAAGGGGCCTTGGGCGCGATGGCATCCCCTGCCCGCAGGGCCCGGTTCGAGTTGAAACGAACGGGAATCTGGATGCTGAACATTTTGTGATCGGCGCACTGATCCGGATAAGTCGCGCAGTACCCGCTGTCGGGCGTCTGATTGACGAACTCGTTCTTGTTCGGGTGCGCGGGATCAGGCTGGAACAACGCGCGTATTTCCTGGCTGGCCGCCTGCGCCGAAGAAACGCCAAGGCTCATGGACAACCCCAGCCACCACGTAGACCTTTTCATCGGCTCAACCCGCCTTCTGATCGGTTACGTTGACGTCGGCCAACGTATCGGGAGTGCAGCGCAGATCACCGATCATCAACACGTTGTTCTCACTGCGGTGCCGATCGGCATCGAGGCGGAACTGACACAACAGCTGTTGTCCCTGACGCACCTCCAGTGTTGGCGAACCGGCGTTCATCTCCATCGAGAAGAAACCATCGACCTCCGTCACCCCGCGACTGGCGTGGTTGATCACGTGGTGACCCTTGAGCGGTCGGCCCTGAGCGTCGACCAGCCGTCCGAGCACGGTCATGGTTTTCATCACGCGCACCTTGCGGTACTCCACGCCGCCCTTGTTCATGTGATAACGGGTGCGTGCCGGCTCGATGGTGGCGGCCGGAACGGTATTGCCCTCGAAATCGAAGCTCACCGAGCTGTTCTGATAGGCCGTGATCGGAATGAAGTTGCGGCCCGGTCGCAACGGCGCACTCCCGCCGCTGTAATCGTCGGCGCGCAGGGCGATGTCATCGATGTCGGACTCGACGTCGACAATCATTCCGGCGCCGCGCATCTCGTTCTGACTGGTCAGCACCATGCGCTCGCCCCCCATCACCAGCGTGCTGTCCAGGTTCAGGCCACCGGTGAAGTTGCCGTTGTAGGACGAACGCTGGACGAAGCCGTCGCCATTGAGCGAATCGGTGCGAAAGCTCGCCAGGCTGGACATCCCGACGCCATAGGTGTCGGCCAGCGCGGTCACCGAGACGTTTTGCAGCACATGATCCTGCAGATTCATGCGCCAGCCGAGGGAGGCATTGTTGTCGCGTCCGCCTTCGCGCGCCGTGCGTGAACCGATGCTGCCGGTGATCTGCTGACCCGGACCGCCGAGCGCCAGATTGACGCTCAGATCAACCCCGCGATTACGCGCATCGCCGCTGCTGAAACTGCCAGGCCGGTCGAACAGGGAAAGCCGCCAGTTGGCATCGCTGCCGAACAACACGGTGCGCTGGTTCCAGCCCAGATCCACACCGATACCTTCGGTGTTGCCTTCACTGTGGGAGACACGGGCATTGATCGAGCTTTTACTGCTGAGCCGGTGATTGAGCGCCAGCGACGAATTGCTGGTTTGTCCGACGAACACATTGCGCTGTCGAACCCGGGTGCCATCGGGCAGCGTGTCGTAGATGTCCGTGGTGTCCAGCCAACTGCGGTTATGACTGATCACCAGACTGCCGGAGCCGTAGTTGTAAAGCCCTTGCAGATCCAGGCCGGTGCCGTGGTCTTCGGTCTGATAAACGTTGGCGTACAGACTGACGCTGTTGGCCAGCGTCCAGTCGATGGAGCTGCCGTATTGCAGTTTTTCGCGGATCTGCCGCGCCGAGAGGCCCAGAATCACCCGTGGGTGCCACAGGTAATTGATTGATGCGCCCGCCGTGGGATCGCCGCTGGCCTGGCGGTCCCAGTTGCTGAACAGCTTGGCTTCCTGCCCCGCGAACAGGTTGTAGCGCCAGCGCTCGTCGAGGTTGCGCCAGTTGTTCGGCTTGTACACCAGTTCCTGGGTAGTCGACGTGGTCTGGCCATCCTCGATCAGGCGCACCTCGACTTCATAGATACCGCCGGGCAATGGCCGGGTATCGAGGGTTTGCAGTCCCGCCGGCACCGATTGTGTATTGATCAACAGTCCGTCGCGGTAAACCTCCACCGATGCCTGGCGGTTGGCCGTGACATAGATCGGATAGACGCTGGGCTTGGGCGAGTTGATCGCCAGACTGTCGGAACTGCCATACATCACCCCCACGGTGGTATCCGGGCTGGTTCCGAAGGTGCGGGGCTGACGGGTCAGGCCCTCGGACGCCGGCGTGAAGTAGCCCAGGCGCACGAAGCTGCCCTGCAACTCCCGTTGCGTGTGCAGTTCATGCACGGCGTGGTACAGCTGATCATCCGGCCCGCCAAGACGGGCCAGTTGCATGTTGAATGTCTGGCTCCAGTTCCCCAGGCTGCCGTTGGCCTCCAGGCCGAAACGCCCGCCCAGGTCCTGTTCCTGGCCACCATTGAGATTGAGCTGGTTACGGACGATGAGACCGCTGCTGCCGCCTTCGGGCTGGTCATGAAAGCGCTTGGACTCGGTGTCGCGCTCGGCGTTTTCGGTGACGATCGAGACCAGCGAGCTTTCCAGGTTGTAGTGCACCGCCAGCATCTGTTCGGGGCATTGCCCGGTACAGGCGCCGAGGGCAACACCGGGTTTGAGATAGCTTGCCCAGACGTCGCGTTCGGCGGCACTGAAGCGACTGTCATGGGTGTCGGTGAATTCCAGCAGTGTGAGCCGGTCGTCACGGGACAAGACCACCATGGCCTCGCCCAGCGGTTGCTGGTCGAGCTCCACCCGCACCGCCAATGGAACATCAAAAAAGTGCTCTTCAAAATCCGTCGGCAAACCTTTGGCCTGAGCCAACAGGCTTCGCGGTGTCGTACCGGAAGCCGCAGGTGCCGCCACGGCGGCGGCACAAAACAGCAACGCAAGCGCAGCCGCGATGGGCGTCATCGGGAACATGAACAGTTACTCTGATTACAAACATACAAGAAGTCCGACTGACAGAAAGTTCTGTCAGTCGGCTTTCGTTACTTTCAGAAGTCAGAGCTTGATACTGGCCACCGGAGTAACAGCATCAAACATCATGGTCACCGCACCGGTATAGTCGCCCGGCGTAAAGTTGGTACCTTTGGCTGTAATGCTGATCGGTGCGCGATAGTTCACATCGGACTCGGCTTCACCCACTACCATTTGCGGAGTTTGGGTGAGTACCACATTATTGAATTTGACTTCCAGATCGATAATGCTCGAACCGCCGATCAGTTTCGGTACGCCTTCCAGAGAACCGTGCACCGAACCATTGTTGTTGCGCACATCGAAGAAGCCGTTGACCGGTTTCATGGTGCCGGTGATCGGGCTGAAGCTCATGTCCTGGTCCTTGCTGACCAGGTCAGGGTCGACCGGCACTACGTAGAAACCGTTGGTCGGCACATGGGCCACCAGGCTGATGGAGTGACGCGCTTCGCCGGCGGCAAACGCCATGGAAGAACCCAGTGCCAGTACAGCCAGTGGAGCAGCCATTGCGATTTTCTTGAACATCATTCATACCCTGTCTTTTTAAAGGATGGAGAATTGAAAGTTCAAAACAACACTTGCCCGGACGGTTCGTGCCGGTTTGAACTTTCAACGCCGGGGCATGATCGACGGTTATCAATGGAAAGTAAGCAGGCAACTTCCCACGGACGTGTAGTTAAACGTGCTCACGACCAGAAAGAAAAAACGCCAAATTTCAATTATCCACAACAATACCTGTAAGTTAGACCCTACATACACTTTCAGATAAAAAACCATACAGCGCTTACAACTAACAAACCCGGCAACAATGGCACTTTTTAGAGTATATGCTCAATCACTCCTAGAGTTACGACTTTAACTTTACAGTCATTACTGCAAAAGAGACGTACGCGCTACGGGGCGCTGCGAAACAGGCCCTCAAGCCTTTCGACCACTCGTCAGGGCACAGGCGCGCTCAGGAAAAAAACGCTTGCCGGGTCTTAAAGATATATCTTAAGTTGTATCTAAACACGACGAGAGAAGACTGAAATGAGAGACCATCATTCCCCCCACCGCGATCACGGTGACAGCCGTGACGGCTTCGAAAAGCGCCACGGTCGCGAACGCGGCGGTCGCGGCCCGCGCGTATTCGCCCCCGGCGATCTGAAACTGTTGCTGCTGGCGCTGATCGCCGAACAGCCCTGCCACGGCTACGACCTGATTCGTCAGATCGAAACCATGTTCGACGGCGCCTATAGCCCGAGCCCGGGCGTGATCTACCCGACCCTGACGTTCCTCGAAGAAAGCGAAATGATCAGCGGCGATGCCGAGGGCGGCAAAAAGCGCTACGCGGTGACCGATGCCGGCCGTCAATCCCTCAGCGAACAGGCGGTAGCGCTGGACGGCGTACGCACGCGTATCGACGTCAGCAAGCGCTCACTGCGCGGCCATGACCGGCCGCCGGAAATTCATGAAGCGGTGCACAACCTGCGTCATGCCCTGCAGATGCACCACGGGCGCTGGAACCCGGAAGAAATCCTGCGGGTGCGCGACCTGCTCAATGACACCGCCAAAGCCATCGTCGACGGCCCCGCCGTTCAATCTGCCCCGGAGAAAGCCGAATGACTGAAGTACAGACCCAAGGCATCCACCGCGTGATGCACGAAATCAAACGTCGCCGCCTGGAAGTACTGCGGGTAGTCGACCTGACCCCGCGCATGCGCCGCATCACCCTTGGCGGGCCGGAACTGGCAGGATTCATCAGCCTCGGCACCGACGACCACGTCAAACTGCTGTTCCCGCAGAACGCCGAACAGGCCGCCGCGCTGGAAACCCTGGTGCTCGGCGCCGGCAAGAGCGACGTGCCGATGCCCGAAATGCGCGACTACACCCCGCGCCGTTACGACCTCGACAAGCTTGAACTGGACATCGATTTTGTCCTGCACGGCGACGGCCCTGCCTCGACCTGGGCCGAACAGGCCAAGCCCGGGCAGTTCCTGCACATCGGTGGCCCGCGCGGTTCGATGATCGTGCCGGACATCTTCGACAGCTACCTGCTGATCGGCGACGAAACCGCCCTGCCCGCCATCGCCCGCCGCCTCGAAGGCCTGGCGGCCAATCGCAAGGCGCTGGTGGTGATCGAAGTGGAAAACGGCAAGGAGCAGCAAGCCCTGGAAAGTGCGGCGCAGGTCAACGTGATCTGGGTTTTGCGCGAAGGCGGCAAAGACAATTTGCTGGCCACCATCAAACAATTGCAGGTGCCCAAGGGCAATCTGTATGCGTGGGTGGCGACGGAAACGAAAGTCTCGCGGCAGATCCGCCGGGTACTGCTCGATGAGCACGGGCTCGACGAGCAGTTCGTCAAAGCCGTCGGTTACTGGCGTGCCGAGGGCACAGAGGAAGAGTGAAACGAGTGGCGGCGCTAAGTGCGCCGCCCTTGCCAGCGATCAATCCCGATCACCAGCAACGCAATCAGCACGAACCCAACCAGAATCCCCCCGGCATTGACGAACACCTGTGGATAACCCAGCAGTGCCACGTCAATGAACGGATACGCGTAAGCCCCCAGCAGATGCCCGCGCAACAGCGCATAGGCGAAGTACACCAGCGGATAGATCAACCACAACGGCAGATGCTTCAGACGCAATGAGCCCTTCGGCACGCAAAGCCACCAATAAGCCAGAAACAGCAGCGGCATCACGTCGTGAAGTAATTCGTCAGCGATAAACTGCCAGCCCTGCGGATGCCACAGATGTCGCAGAAGAATGCTGTAGGCCAGGCCTACCACGGCAATGCTGACGGCAATTCCACTGCTGACCCACGGTTGCAGAAACCAGCGCCGTGCAGCGGATTCGCGATAGGTCACCGCGCAGGTCAGCACCACCGCCACCAATGTGTTGGTGATCACGGTGAAATAACTGAAGAAACTCACCAGCCCGCCCAGCAAACTGGCGCCGACGCTCAGACGTGCGAAGAAAATCAGGTACAGCTGAATCCCCAGCCCGGCCCAGCCCAACACCGCGGCCGAAGTGATCAGACGTCGCCGCGATACGGCGTTCATCTCAGAGCGGACGCTTGGTGCGCATCAGCTTCACGTACAGACGCTCGACCTTTTCCCGTGCCCATGGCGTCTTGCGCAAAAAGGTCAGGCTCGACTTGATGGTCGGATCGCTCTTGAAGCAACGGATGTCGATGCGCTCGGCCAGGCCCGACCATTCGTAGTGGGTCACCAGTGCATTGAGGATCTGTTCGAGGGTCACGCCGTGCAGCGGATCGGGGTTGTGGTCGTTCATGCCGGGCCTTTGGGCGAAGTGAAAATGCAGAAGCCGCGCACCTTAGCCGAGGGCATGGGCGGGTGGAAGGCCTTGGGTTAAATGTAGGCCAACCGGAGAAGATCGCAGGTCTGCGCCAATGCCCGCAATGCGCTGTATTGCCGCACTGTTACCGAATCCGAAAGGGTTCATGTCTGCAAAAGCACTTTGTGTTTTTGTAACAGGACATTATCCTGCCGCCCTTCTGCTGAATCGCTTCACTGCCTGCGTCAAATCGTAGCGGCCAGCTTATCCCCCAAAAAGATCAAGAAAGACCCTATTCATGCCCGATTTTCCGTTCTCCCGAGACAGCGCTATCTCAACCCTGCGCCTGATCGGCGGCTGCACCGCCCTTGGCCTCGCCACCTGCACCCAGGCCGCTCCGGCCTTCGACAGTGAATCACCGTGGATGCTCGGTGACTGGAACGGCACCCGCAGCGAACTCGCGGCAAAAGGTATCGACTTCAAGCTCGACTACACCGGCGAAATGGGCAGCAACCTGCACGGCGGCTACGACCACGACCGCACCGCGCGCTACAGCGACCAATGGGGCCTCGGCACCCATCTGGACCTGCAAAAACTGCTGGGCTGGAACGACGCTGAATTCCAGCTGACCGTGACCAAGCGCAGCGGCAACAACATCAGCAACGACCGCATCAACGACCCGCGCGTCGGTGGTTTCACCTCGGCCCAGGAAGTCTGGGGCCGTGGCCAGACCACCCGCCTCACGCAGATGTGGTACCAGCAGAAATTCTTCGACCAGAAGCTCGACATCAAGGTCGGCCGCTTTGGCGAAGGCGAAGACTTCAACACCTTCCCGTGCGACTTCCAGAACCTGGCGTTCTGCGGCTCGCAGGTCGGCAACTGGGTCGGCGGCATCTGGTACAACTGGCCGGTCAGCCAATGGGCGCTGCGCGTCAAATATCACCTGACGCCGGAGCTGTACGCGCAGGTCGGCGCCTATGAGCAGAACCCGTCGAACCTCGATCGCGGCAACGGCTTCAAGCTCAGCGGCAGCGGCACCCAGGGCGCGATCCTGCCGATCGAGCTGGTGTGGAAGCCCAAGCTCAACGGCCTGCCGGGTGAATACCGCGCCGGTTACTACTACAGCAACGCCAAGGCCACCGATGCGTATAAAGACAGCAACGGCCAGCCGGCTGCCTTGAGCGGCGAAGCCTATCGCAGCGCTTCGAGCAAACACGGCGTGTGGCTCGGCGTGCAGCAGCAGATCACCAGCGTCGCCAGCGACAACTCCCGTGGTCTGAGCGTGTTCGCCAACGGCACGATGCACGACAAGAAGACCAACGCCATCGACAACTACGTCCAGGCCGGCGTGGTCTACAAAGGCCTGTTCGACGCCCGCGCCAAGGACGACATCGGTGCAGCCATCGCCCGCGTCCACGTCAACCCGGCCTACCGCAAGAACGCCGAGGCGACCAACCAGGCCCGCGCCGTCTACGACTATGACGATCCGTCCTTCCTGCCACCGCAGGACACCGAATACAGCGCCGAACTCTATTACGGCGTGCACGTCACCAACTGGCTGACCGTGCGCCCGAACCTGCAATACATCCGCCATCCGGGCGGTGTGGACAAGGTCGATGACGCGCTGATTGGCGGGATCAAGATCCAGTCGTCGTTCTGACCCAATGCAGGCCGCTCAGGCCTGCAGATGAAATTCGATAGCAAGACAAGTTTTTATCTGAACCATGCCCGCGCCTGATCGTCATCTACAGTGACTACAGCGCGGGACTACTTGAAACGTCACGGAGAACCACACTATGAGCACTGAAGGTGCTTCGAGTCGAAGCCGTCTTCTGCCGAACCTGCTCGGCATTCTGCTTCTGCTGATGGGCCTGGCCATGCTGGCCGGGGGAATCAAGCTGAGTACGCTCGGCGGCTCGCTGTATTACCTGCTGGCCGGTATCGGCATCACGCTGACTGGCATTCTGATGCTGATGCGCCGTCGGGCAGCATTGGGCCTGTACGCCATCGTGCTGTTCGCCAGCACGGTCTGGGCGCTGTGGGAAGTCGGCCTGGACTGGTGGCAACTGGTGCCGCGTCTGGCGCTGTGGTTTGTCCTCGGCTTCGTGATGCTGCTGCCGTGGTTCCGTCGTCCGTTGCTGATCAACGGCCCTGCGCCGATGGGCACCGGCGGCCTGACCGTGGCCGTGATTCTGGCCGGCGTCACCGCCCTGGCCAGCCTGTTCACCCACCCGGGCGAAACCTTTGGCGAACTGGGTCGCGACACCGCCGACACCACCAGCACCGCGCCGCAAATGCCGGACGGCGACTGGCAGGCCTATGGCCGCACCGAATTCGGTGACCGCTACTCGCCACTGAAGCAGATCACCCCGGCCAACGTCGGCAAGCTGCAAGAAGCCTGGCGCATCCAGACCGGCGACCTGCCGACTGCCGATGACCCGGTCGAGCTGACCAACGAAAACACCCCGCTGAAAGCCAACGGCATGCTCTACGCCTGCACCGCCCACAGCAAAGTGCTGGCGCTGGACCCGGACACCGGCAAGGAACTGTGGCGCTTCGACCCGCAGATCAAGAGCCCGGTCGGCTTCAAGGGCTTCGCCCACATGACCTGCCGTGGCGTGTCGTACTACGACGAAGCCGCTTACGCCAAGTCTGAAAACGCGGCGTCCGCCGTCATCTCCGAAGCCGGCAAAGCCGTCGCCCAGGCCTGCCCGCGTCGCCTGTACCTGCCGACCGCCGACGCTCGCCTGATCGCACTGAACGCCGACACCGGCAAGATCTGTGAAGGCTTCGGCAACAACGGTGTGGTTGACCTGACCCAGGGCATCGGCCCGTTCACCGCCGGTGGTTACTACTCCACTTCGCCTGCCGCCATCACCCGTGATCTGGTGATCATGGGCGGTCACGTCACCGACAACGAATCGACCAACGAGCCGTCCGGCGTAATCCGCGCCTTCGACGTGCGCGACGGCCACCTCGTATGGAACTGGGACAGCGACAAGCCAGACGCCACCGAGCCTCTGGCACCGGGCGAAACCTACAGCCGTAACTCGGCGAACATGTGGTCGCTGGCCAGCGTCGATGAAAAACTCGGCATGGTTTACCTGCCACTGGGCAACCAGACTCCAGACCAATGGGGCGCCGACCGCACCCCGGGCGCCGAGAAATTCAGCGCCGGCGTAGTAGCCCTGGACCTGGGCACCGGTAAAGTGCGCTGGAACTACCAGTTCACCCACCACGACTTGTGGGACATGGACGTCGGCAGCCAGCCAACCCTGCTGGACATGAAAACCGCCGACGGCATCAAGCCAGCGCTGATCGCCCCGACCAAACAGGGCAGCCTGTACGTCCTCGACCGTCGTGACGGCACGCCGATCATCCCGATCAAGGAAATCCCGGTTCCGCAAGGCGCCGTGAAAGGCGACCACACCGCTCCGACCCAGGCCCGTTCGGACCTGAACCTGCTGGCCCCGGAACTGACCGAAAAAGCCATGTGGGGCGCCAGCCCGTTCGACCAGATGCTGTGCCGCATCCAGTTCAAGGAACTGCGCTACGAAGGCCAATACACGCCTCCGTCGGAACAGGGCAGCCTGATCTACCCGGGTAACGTCGGCGTGTTCAACTGGGGCGGCGTGTCGGTCGACCCGGTTCGCCAGATGCTGTTCACCAGCCCGAACTACATGGCCTTCGTCTCGAAAATGGTGCCTCGCGAGAAAGTCGCGGCCGGCAGCAAACGCGAGAGCGAAACCGCTGGCGTGCAACCGAACACCGGCGCGCCATACGCGGTGATCATGCACCCGTTCATGTCGCCACTGGGCGTACCGTGCCAGGCACCGGCCTGGGGCTACGTCGCCGGTATCGACCTGACCACCGGCAAAGTCGTCTGGAAACGCAAAAACGGCACCAGCCGCGACAGCTCGCCGATCCCGATCGGCTTCACCCTGGGCGTGCCAAGCATGGGCGGCTCGATCGTCACCGCCGGCGGCGTCGGCTTCCTCAGCGGCACCCTCGACCAGTACCTGCGCGCCTACGACGTGAACACCGGCAAGGAACTGTGGAAATCGCGTCTGCCTGCCGGCGGCCAAGCGACCCCGATGACCTACACCGGCAAGGACGGCAAGCAATACGTCCTGCTCGTGGTGGGTGGTCACGGCTCGCTGGGCACCAAGATGGGTGACTATGTGATTGCTTACAAACTGCCGGAATAAGTTTTAACGGCGGTAAAAGGAAAGGCGATGCCCTGTGAGGGGTGTCGCCTTTTTTGTGGGCGACAATCGCCAATCGATATAAAAGACTGTCAACTTTGACAGGCGCTGTCCTGCCCGTTTACTCCGATCATCAACCTCATGCAGCGGTTGAATCACGGAGCCTTCCATGTCAGATACGCGCTATGGCAACCACTGGATCGAAGCGCTGATCAAAGGGCAGACACGCTTTCACCAGTTGCCCGCCGATCTTGATCACAACGAAGCCGCCCTGATTCGCCGTGAAGCCCTGCAATACATCAGTGGAGCTTCGCTGCGCAGTATTGGCGATTACACCCGCGAACCGCAGCCGGCCCATTGCGAGAACCGGATCGGTTCCATCCAGATTCCACTGGGCGTCGCCGGCCCTTTGCTCGTCAAAGGCCTGGTCATCACTGCCCAGGAACCGGTCTACGTTCCCATGGCCACCACCGAAGGTGCACTGGTTGCCAGTACCTCCCGTGGCTGCCGGGCATTGCACGCCGCTGGCGGCGCAGTGGTTCGGGTCGACGAGGTGGGCATTACCCGTGCGCCGGTGTTTCGCTCCAGTGGCATCCTGCAGACCCAGACCTTTCTGGGATGGATCCGCGAGCACTTTGCGCAGATCCGGCAACTCTGCGAACAGGACAGTCACCACCTGCAGTTGCAGGACATCGTGCCCGCCGTCGTCGGCACTTCGATCTATCTGCGCTTTCGTTTCCACACCGCCGATGCCATGGGCATGAACATGGCAACCATTGCCTGCGACCGGGTCATCCGCCAATTGATAAGCCCCGAGACAGGCGTCCCCTGCATCAGCATTTCGGGCAATTACTGCACCGATAAAAAGCCTGCGATGGTCAACTTCCTCAACGGGCGCGGCTATCGGATCCACGCCGAAGTACGTCTGAGCAAAGACATACTGCGCGACATTCTGAAAACCGACGCCAAGGCACTTTGCGAGCTGCAGTACCGGAAAAACCTGCTGGGTTCAGTCATGGCCGGAACCTTCGGTGGCAATGCTCATCATGCCAACCTGCTCGCTGCATTCTTCATCGCCACCGGCCAGGATGTCGCTCAAGTGGCTGAAAGTGCCACGGGCATCACCTGTATCGAAGCCTGTGATCATGACGCCGTTTACGCGTCGATCATGATGCCCGACGTACCGCTGGGAACGGTCGGCGGCGGCACCGGACTGTGCACCCAGCGCGAAGCCCTGGCCTTGATGGGCATCGTCCCGGGCAGCAAAAAGCCCGGTATCGACACCCGGCGGCTGGCTGAAATACTCGGCGCCCTGGTACTCGCCGGTGAACTGTCGATCATGGCTGCCCAGGCCTCGCACCAACTGGTTTCAGCCCATCAGCGGCTGGGGCGCTGACCCCATGATCCATGCAAGAGCCCCCGGCAAAATCATCCTGATAGGTGAACATGCCGCGCTGCATGGATGTCCGGCAATCGCCTGTGCCGTGGGGCTTTACTGCAATGTGTGGATATCTGCGCAAGAGCATCGGCAGATCGTTGTGCAACTGCCCGACCTTTCGTACCAGCACAGCTATGCCCCCGAACAGCTGGCGGACTATGTCAGCCATGTTCGTCTGGCCTGGGAGCATTATCGGCGCGTCCCCAGCGCCTGGAGTTATGCGCAACTCCACGCCAGTGCCCCCGACCACCTGATCAAATGCGCCATCGGTGAAATCCTGCTCCGAATCGCGCCGCCAGACTGGCAGGGCTTTATCCTGCGGGTGCAATCGCAGATTCCGACCGGTGCCGGTTTCGGCAGCTCCGGCGCACTGGCGGTCACGCTGATGGCGGCACTGTCGCAGTTGTTCCGGCTGACAGATACCGATTGCCCGCTCGAACAATTGGCCCTGTCGGTAGAACGCTTTCAGCACGGTGAACCCTCGGGCATCGACCACAACACCAGCCTGCTGGGCTCGGTTGTCGTAGGCCGGCGTGACGCGAAGGGCCAGTTCAATCTGCGCACGCTACCCGACAGCCCTCTGATCCTGCCGCTCGCCAACGTGCGTCTCTTCAACACCGGAACCGCCCGCGAGAACACCGGCCAGGTCATTGCCGCTACCCGATTCCGGCTCGAAGGCGCCCACAATGCATTGCTGGCCAGCATGCAACGCAATACCGAGCGTTTCTGTTCGCTGCTCCAACAATCGCGTCCAATGCCGGAAACACTTCGTGCGGTAATACGCGACTACCAGGCTGATCTGGAATCCCTGGGTGTCGTCCCCGCCGCTGTTGCACAAGTGATTCGCGCGGTAGAAAAAGCAGGCGGTGCAGCGAAGATCTGCGGCGCCGGAACACTGTCCGGGGATCAGGCCGGCGCGCTGCTGGTGATGGGCGCAGAAGATGTACCAGAGCTTTCGCGGTATCGGCGAATCGAAGCACCTCTCGCGGTGGCAGGTCTCGAGATCACCCGCCCATGAACCGCACCAGCGTCTCCTCCCCCGCCAACATCGCGCTGATCAAGTACTGGGGCATGCGCGATGCGCTGAGCACATTGCCCAACAACGCCTCGCTTTCAATGACCCTCAGTCGCTGCGTCAGCCTCTGCACACTGACACCACTGGCCGATGGCACAGCCGATGAAATTCTGTGGAAAACCTCGCGCGGCGCGCTGGTGCCGGCCGACCTCACCCTGCGAGCCGGGATCGAACATCACCTGCAAGCATTGCGCGAACACTTCGATCACTGGCAACCGCTACGCATCGCCACCACCAATAGTTTCCCGACCGGCGCCGGAATCGCCTCGTCGGCGGCGGGCTTCAGCGCCTTGGCGGCGGCATTTGCCGTGTATCGCGGATGTTCGCCGACAGATCCCGTCCTCAGCGATCTGGCGCGCCTGTCCGGCTCCGGCTCGGCGGCACGTTCGGTATCCGGTGGTTTTGTGCAGTGGCCCGGTAATGCGCAACTGCTTTCGGGGCCGGCCCTGCAAATCGCCCCGGCGCGCCACTGGCCGCTTCACGACCTGATCGCCGTAGTCGATGCCCGACACAAAACCGTCAGCTCCCGCCAGGGTCATCTGCTCGCCACCAGCAGCGAGTTTTATCCGACCCGCCTGAAGCTGCTGCCTGAGCGTCTGGAACAAGTACGCCACGCCATTCTCGAACGTGACTTCACCCGACTGGCCGACGCGGTGGAACGCGAAGCCATCGAATTGCACATGATTGCCATGACTTCACAGCCACCGATCTTCTACTGGCGACCGGCGACACTGGCCTTGCTGGAACAGGTCCGTCAACTGCGTCGCGAAGGCCTGGACGTCTGCGCCACCCTCGACGCCGGGCCCAACGTGCACGTGCTGTGCACGCCGCAACATTCCCCCAGGGTGTTTGCTGCGCTGCGCAAACTGCCTGACATCCAGCGCTGGATACTCGATAAAACAGGCGACGGCCCCCGGCGGCTGGAGCAGCATCTGTTTTGATTCTTGCGTCCTACATACGAGGTTTATCTGGGGGGACGATTCCGACAAGTCGCGTCGGTTGTCCCTAGAAACGGGGTGGATAGGCTTTGGGGGTCGCTGCAGCGTGGGAACGATCAAAGCAACTAACATCCACAACCAGCAGACGCCAAGGCGCCCCCTCGCGGATAAGGCCGGTACGAAGATCCTTTCTTCTCAAGGAATCGATTACTGGATCGTATGGAGGTTACGCAAACTACGCTGCACCGTGGAGAAGGTTGAAAAACACTCAATATGAAGCTTCATCCTTACTGTCGTCTACTGTCATTCCTGACAGTAGACGACAGCAGAAGACCTTTCCAAAATCACGGCGCTGCCAGACCAAATCTGGTCCAGGAAAGTCTTCAAAGAAAGGAGCTGACAATGTTTACCCAATATTTACGACCTCTCACGAAAAACAATCCTTGTAAGGGAACCCTGACCGCAGATGTTTCAGGTGAAACGCCTTTTACATCGGAAGGGCTGGGCTTCGCCAATGATTACTCTGCAATTGACGACAAGTTACATCTGGCGCTCAGTACTCTTCAAAACGTCAACCAAGGCGTAGTAGTCATGCAACGCGGCTTTGAGATGGTTTTCGATGCCGATATCAAAAGCGGTACGTACAGATTCGAAGACAAAAAAGTATTCGCGAGCTACTGGACAATGCGCATAGAGTCCTCAAAGTTGCGAATCGAAACGTTCAGTGCCGATACCGGCACAATTACCGTGGACTTTGATGACACAAACGAAATGTATGAAGCCACCTTTTCCTTCAAATCCACCGACGCAACCGGAGGTCAACTGGAAGTTACACAAGGCAGGCTATCGATCAAAGGACGTGACGACATCATTCTTTAAACGAACGATGCGGCAAAGAGGGAATGCTTGCCATTTCATATCTATGCCAACCCCGATGAGAGAGTGATCCGACTTGCTATGAGTCAGACTGTCACGTGAGAAAGATCACTCCCATCATTTGGGCGACGGCTCCCCGCGCACAGATACCTCCCTCTATCGCGTCGCGGTAATCGAGCAGGTAGCTCCACTTCTCATTCGGAGTTACACCCTGAAAAAGCAACACCAAACCCGCCCCAAACCGACGATACCTCGCCGTTCGAGTCCACCGACTCAAAGAAACTCCACGAGGCTGCCAAGCGCGCCCTCGACCACCACTTCAATCCCATTTCAGAAAAATACCTTGGCCGCCGACCGAGCCAGATGTTCCAGATTTCGCCGGACATGGACGATGAAACCCTGTTGGCCCATGCCTGTGAGTCCTTGGCGACAGCCAGCGTCATGGCCAGTGATGTAGCGGCTTTTGTCGATACGCCGCAGCGGCACCGGATCCTGGGGATTCAGCAGGTGATCATGCTGGCGGAACTGGCGGTGAATCGAGTACTGGATAACGTCGAAGTACAACGTTACCCAACACACAGCTAAGCCGCCCTGACAAAATCGACCTGCCAGCCACAAACCGCATTCGCTGGCAGATCGACTGGGACGCAGAGCGTCCCGGGCTGCATTCCCACGCAGAGCGTGGGAACGATCAAAGCCACCCTGACGAAATCGACTGCCAGCCACAAACCGCATTCGCTGGCAGATCGATTGGGACGCAGAGCGTCCCGGGCTGCATTCCCACGCAGAGTGGACTGCACCCCAAAGGTTGGACACAACCGATGGGGTGCAGTCCACTCTGCGTGGGAACGATCAAGTTCCAGCCATGCGCGGGAGGGTCTATGCCCTGCCAGGTTCCATTCCCCGGTCGACCAACCCGCGCATGGCTCCCCCAAAAGCAGGATGAGCGTTAGCTCGACAAGGCTCTTGATCTTGATCCACAGGTCCCGTCGGCAGGCTGAGTGGAGGGGTTCATCCGGGGGGTAGGCGCGCAGCGCCGTTCGACGCAGTCGAACACATCGAGAGGAGGTGCAGCGAAGCAAACCGGAGGCGATGCCCCCGGATGAATCCCGGAGCGAAGGAACCCCGAGCGCCCTGATTTTAACGGTTCAACTGGCTAACAACGATTGGAACAAGGCGACAGGTGCCTTGACACGCACCGGTTTGTCAAAAAAGTGAGTCGCCGTAAGGGCCATCCCTTTCAAGGTCTTAGGTAAAATCCCCTGAAGTTTCTATCAGGGATACCCGAACGATGTGGGCCGATGTTTTAGCGCGTTTCGAGAAAAAAGCACCTGCCAGCGTTATGGCCAAATTGGCGCTGGAGCAAGCTATTGCCCCTGAGTGGGTCGATCAGGTCTTCGAAGAGCATCGGCAACGGCAGTATTCTCGTGAGCTACTGTTCTCGACCATCATCAAGCTGATGTCCCTTGTTTCATTGGGCTTGAAGCCATCCCTGCACGCTGCGGCGCGGCAACTGGAAGATCTTCCTGTCAGCCTGGCGGCCCTCTACGACAAGATCAGTCGTACCGAGCCAGCTCTGTTGCGCGCCCTGGTCACGGGCTGTGCACAGCGCCTGGCTCCAACGATCAGGGAGTTGGGTTGCACGGCGATGCTGCCGGGTTGGCAGGTTCGGGTGGTGGACGGTAATCACTTGGCATCCACTGAGAAACGACTCGGGGCTTTACGCCACGAGCGAGGCGCCGCTCGGCCCGGTTTTTCGGTGGTTGTCTACGATCCCGACCTGGATCAGGTCATCGACCTGCAGGCGTGTGAGGATGCCTACGCAAGCGAGCGTGTCTGCGTGTTGCCTCTCTTGGCCGATGCCGAGTCGGGCCAAGTGTGGCTGGCTGATCGACTCTATTGCACGCTCCCGGTTATGGAGGCTTGCGAACAGGTCAAAACCTCCTTTGTCATTCGCCAGCAAGCCAAGCATCCACGCTTGATTCAGGAGGGGCAGTGGCAAGAACCAGTGCCTGTGAGTACGGGCACTGTGCGTGAGCAGATTATTCAGGTCAGAGGCGGTTACCAGTGTCGGCGTGTCGAACTGACGCTTCACTCGCCAACGGACTCGGGTGACAGCAGCTTGATGTTCTGGAGCAATCTGCCTGACAGCGTCAGCGCGCAGCAGATCGCGGAACTCTATCGCCGCCGCTGGAGCATTGAAGGCATGTTCCAGCGACTGGAAGCAATCCTGGAAAGTGAAATCGAAACCCTTGGTAGCCCAAAGGCTGCCCTGCTCGGGTTTGCTACTGCGGTTTTGGCCTACAACGTCCTGGCCGTACTCAAGCGAAGCGTCGAGCAAGCCCATCAGGCTTCCCAGCCTGAGGGCTGGGAAGCCTCAACCTATCACTTGGCGGTTCAGGTCCGCAGTGGCTATGAAGGTCTGCAAATTGCGCTGCCCTCGGAATGCTTTCCCGTCGTACCTCTGGAAAAACTGGCCCAGCGCTTGTTGGAACTGGCCAGAAACATCCAGCCAAAACAAGTTGCCAAAAGTCCCCGGGGCCCCAAGGTGCCCAAACCCAAAACATGGGTGCAAGGCGCTGCGGTGCATGCGCATGTTTCAACGGACCGGGTAATCAAGGCCGCCAAAACGAAAAGACCTTGAAAGGGATGGCCGTAAGGGCGAAACCGCCAGCGGGAGCCCCCGAAGAAACGGATATTCACCCCAAACATCCAGAGCATGGTCGGCCCAAAGGCCGCCAAGCCCCCCCCAAAAAAACCCTGTCAAAACCCTGAACACACAAGCAGAAACATCCACCCCCATTGAAACCACCCAACCCCTGCCCCATCTAACAGCCATACCCAATTGCGCAGGTGCCCCATGAGCGACCAGCAAGAATTCCCCGAGAACCCCGACGACATCACCGAAACCGACGCCGAACACATCGAACACCACGTCCCCGGCAAAGGCCTCGCCCTGCCCGGCCAGAACCTGCCGGACAAGGTCTACATCATCCCGATCCACAACCGCCCGTTCTTCCCGGCGCAAGTCCTGCCGGTCATCGTCAACGAAGAACCCTGGGCCGAAACCCTCGAACTGGTCAGCAAATCCGAACACCATTCCCTGGCCCTGTTCTTCATGGACACGCCCCAGGAAGACCCGCGCCACTTCGACACCAAGGCATTGCCGCAGTACGGCACCCTGGTCAAGGTACACCACGCCAGCCGCGAAAACGGCAAGCTGCAATTCGTCGCCCAGGGCCTGAGCCGCGTGCGCATCAAGACCTGGCTCAAACACCATCGCCCGCCGTATCTCGTTGAAGTCGAATACCCGCACCAGCCCACCGAGCCGACCGACGAGGTCAAGGCCTACGGCATGGCGCTGATCAACGCGATCAAGGAACTGCTGCCGCTCAACCCGCTGTACAGCGAAGAACTGAAGAACTACCTCAACCGCTTCAGCCCCAACGATCCGTCGCCGCTGACCGACTTCGCCGCCGCCCTGACCTCCGCCACCGGCCCTGAATTGCAGGAAGTGCTCGACTGCGTGCCGATGCTCAAGCGCATGGAAAAAGTCCTGCCGATGCTGCGCAAGGAAGTCGAGGTTGCGCGCCTGCAGAAAGAAATCTCCGCCGAAGTGAACCGCAAGATCGGCGAGCATCAGCGCGAGTTCTTCCTTAAAGAGCAACTCAAGGTCATCCAGCAGGAACTCGGCCTGACCAAGGACGACCGCAGCGCCGACCTCGAACAGTTCGAGCAGCGTCTGGAAGGCAAGGTCCTGCCGACGCAGGTGCAGAAGCGCCTCGAAGAAGAGATGAACAAACTGTCGATCCTCGAAACCGGATCGCCGGAATACGCGGTCACCCGCAACTACCTCGACTGGGCGACTTCGGTACCGTGGGGCGTGTACGGCGAGGACAAACTCGACCTCAAGCACGCACGCAAGGTGCTGGACAAACACCATGCCGGTCTCGATGACATCAAGGACCGCATTCTCGAATTCCTCGCGGTCGGTGCCTACAAAGGCGAAATCAGCGGTTCCATCGTGCTGCTGGTCGGCCCGCCGGGCGTAGGTAAAACCAGCGTCGGCAAGTCCATCGCCGAATCCCTCGGCCGGCCGTTCTACCGCTTCAGCCTCGGCGGCATGCGCGACGAAGCCGAGATCAAGGGCCATCGCCGCACCTACATCGGCGCGCAGCCGGGCAAACTCGTGCAGGCGCTGAAAGACGTCGAAGTGATGAACCCGGTAATCATGCTCGACGAGATCGACAAGATGGGCCAGAGCTACCAGGGCGACCCGGCCTCGGCGCTGCTGGAAACCCTCGACCCGGAACAGAACGTCGAATTCCTCGACCACTACCTGGACCTGCGGATGGACCTGTCGAAAGTCCTGTTCGTCTGCACCGCCAATACCCTGGATTCGATTCCCGGCCCATTGCTGGACCGGATGGAAGTGATTCGCCTGTCGGGTTACATCACCGAAGAAAAAGTCGCCATCGCCAAGCGTCACCTGTGGCCGAAACTGCTGGAAAAGGCCGGCGTGTCCAAGGGCAGCCTGAGCATCAGCGACACCGCCCTCAAGGCTTTGATCGACGGTTACGCCCGTGAAGCCGGCGTGCGCCAGCTGGAAAAACAGATGGGCAAGCTGGTGCGCAAAGCGGTGATGAAGCTGATCGATGATCCGAAAGCGGTAATCAAGCTCGGTCCGAAAGACCTCGAAGCGTCCCTCGGCCATCCGGTGTTTCGCAACGAGCAAGTGCTGTCCGGCACCGGTGTCATCACGGGGCTTGCCTGGACCAGCATGGGCGGCGCGACCCTGCCAATCGAAGCCACGCGCATCCACACGCTCAACCGTGGATTCAAACTCACCGGGCAACTGGGCGATGTAATGAAGGAGTCGGCGGAGATCGCCTACAGCTACGTCAGCTCGCACCTCAAATCCTTCGGTGGCGATCCGAAATTCTTCGACGAAGCTTTCGTCCATCTGCACGTGCCGGAAGGCGCGACACCGAAAGACGGCCCGAGCGCCGGCGTGACCATGGCCAGCGCCCTGCTCTCGCTCGCCCGTAATCAGGCGCCGAAAAAAGGCGTGGCCATGACCGGTGAACTGACGCTGACCGGGCATGTACTGCCGATTGGCGGGGTGCGCGAGAAGGTGATTGCGGCGCGGCGGCAGAAGATTTTCGAGTTGATTCTGCCGGAGCCGAATCGGGGCAACTTCGAGGAGCTGCCGGAGTACTTGAAGGAAGGCATCACCGTGCATTTCGCCAAGCGGTTTGCGGATGTGGCGAAGGTGCTTTTCTAACAATGATGTAGTGCCTGCACTGCCGCCTTCGCTGGCAAGCCAGCTCCCACAAGTTCAATGGTGCTCACGAATCTTGTGTTCAACCGAGAAACCTGTGGGAGCTGGCTTGCCAGCGATGGCGTCAGCCAAGACAGCACCAACTCCCGCACTGTCACACTTTGTCTCATCTTCAGTTATGCTCGCCGTTCGTCGCCAACGCCGGAGCCACTGAATCCATGTCCCCCCTTCGCCTGTTTGTCCCCCTGTCCCTCGCCCTGCTGGCCGCCTGCGCCACGCAACCGAAAACCAACGTGACCGTGGAAAAACAGAGCGAATGCCCCGTACGGCTTTCCAACGGGCAAAACCTGATCGTCATGCTCCCGAGCAACCCGACTACCGGGTACCGCTGGGCCATCCAGGATTCTGCTGGCGGCGTATTGCGTGCCCTCAGCCCCGAGGTCTACAGCAACCCGGAAGATGCCGGCGTCGTCGGCGCAGCGGGCTTGTCGACCTGGCGCTTCCAGGCGTTCGCCCCCGGCACTGGTCGCCTGCGCCTGACTTCGCAACAACCGTGGGCGCCGGAAGTGTTGCCGGTGGAAACCTTTGACTGCGCCATTTCGGTGAACTGATCGTGGGTTGGCTGATCCTCGCGCTGATGGGCGCAGTAACCTTTCTCTATGGCGTCAGCACCCATGCGGCGCTGCTTTGTCTGCTGGTCAAACCGCTGCCGGTGTTGGCACTGCTTGGCTGGTTGCACGATGCACCGCCGACTGACTATCGCCGCTGGATCAGCCTCGGCCTGATTTTCTCGTTGATCGGCGATGTGTTGCTGGCGTGGCCGGGGGATTTGTTCGTGTTTGGCCTGGGGGCGTTTCTGGTGGCGCATCTGGCGTATCTCAAGGCATACCTCAGCGACTGCAAACGTCCGGCAGTGTTGCCGCTGATACTCGCCATCGGTGTGGGCGCATCGCTGTTGGGGATTCTGATTGCCAACGGACTCGGCCCCTTGCTGATACCCGTGATTGTCTACGGCATGGCAATCAGCGCCATGCTCTGGCGCGCCCTCGCCCGATTGGGAACCGATGTACCCAAACGTTCGGCGCTACTGGCAGCCGCAGGTGCGCTGGCATTTGTGTTCTCCGACAGCGTGATCGGCATCAACCGGTTCGTGTCACCGTTCAACGCGGCGCCCTACATCATCATCCTCAGTTACTGGCTGGGGCAGTGGGGGATTGCAGCCTCGGCGTTTGCCCTAAATTCAAAAAACATTGATAACCGTATCCATTAATAGCGAAACGTACTTTATACCTGTCAGATCTGACAGTATCCCGATTCTTCCAGCGGTTTTAGGATTCGAGTGGCTTTTCCCCACATCATCCAACGCAAGGAAGACCACAATGAGTTTTTTCCAAGGCAAACAAAAACGAAGCGTAGCTGAGACCGCAATCACGGTCAGTGCCCACACAAAGCTCAGTGTTTCGAAGCGCGTAGACGTTGATACCCAAATCGTTGAATACGAAGAGGATACCGACAGTGGAATGATCGCGATTGTTTCCCGCGCCAACACCGAGGATTACTCACACAGAAACAAGAAAGGCCTTGTGATGGTTTTTCCTCGAGACATCAAATCTGGCACCTATCCAGCGAAAGATCCTCAATTCGAAAACATTTACTACTTTGAAACAGCAACCATTCCCGGATATACCAAGTCGATCCAATACAATGCAGTTAACGGCTCTGTAATTATTGATGTCGTAGAAAACACTGCTAAATCACTGATATATAAAATCACTCTCGACATTAAAGTCGTTGACGACAAGACCAATGAAGAACTGAATATTGTCGGTAAAAAAGACTTCAGGGCTTTCTTTGAACCGCTCTGATTGACCCTGACTGTCGAATGGCCAAATTACAAACCGTGTATTTGGTCATTCAACCGATTTCTCACTCCGCATCAGGCTTTCCCCCGCACCACAGCCGACCCCACGCTTTATCAGACAACCCAAGCATCTGCGCGCCAGTTTGGCTAAAATGCCGGCCTTTCCACCGACACCGCCGGAACCGCCGTGAGCAAAGAACCCGATCGCATTTTCGCCCAGCCGATGGCCCAGGTGCCTGACTTCGCCTTCAACGAGGACGTGGTGCGGGTGTTCCCGGACATGATCAAGCGCTCGGTGCCGGGTTACCCGACTATCGTCGAAAACCTCGGTGTGCTGGCGGCGCAGTTCGCCCAACCGAACAGTGTGCTCTACGACCTCGGCTCTTCCCTTGGCGCCGTCACCCAGGCCTTGCGCCGGCATGTGCGCACCGACGGTTGCCGGGTGATCGCGGTGGATAACTCGGCAGCGATGGTCGAGCGCTGCCGCGAATACCTCAACGGTCAGGACTCGATGTTCCAGGAGTTGCTGCCGGTCGAAGTGATCGAAGGCGATATCCTCGCCCTCGACTTCAAACCTGCTTCGGTAGTGGCGCTGAACTTCACCCTGCAATTCATCGCCCCGGATCAGCGCACGGCATTGCTGTCGCGCATCCGCCAATCGTTGCTGCCGGGCGGCGCGTTGATTCTGTCGGAGAAGCTGCGCTTCAACGATGCCGAAGAACATGCGCTGCTGACCGACCTGCACGTCGCGTTCAAACGCGCCAACGGCTACAGCGAACTGGAAATCGCCCAGAAGCGCAGCGCCATCGAAAACGTCATGAAGCCCGACAGCCTCGAAGAACACCGCGAGCGCCTGCTGGCCGCGGGGTTCTCGAAAGTCGTGCCGTGGTTCCAGTGTCTTAACTTTGCCTCGTTGATTGCCTTGCCATGATTGATCTGTCCCCCCTCGCCCGCCGTCTGGCCGGCACGCCGCTGGCCGAATGGGCCAATACCCTGCAAGTGCAGCTCGACAAGAAAATGGAGAAAGGTCATGGCGATCTGGAGCGCTGGCAAAGTGCGCTGGATGCCCTGCCGAAGATCCAGCCGACCGAAGTCGACCTGCTCGACGGCCTGAAGCTGGACACCGATTGTGACGACGAAACCCGCGCGCAGATGCGCACCGCGCTGATGGGACTGTCGCCGTGGCGCAAGGGGCCGTTCGATCTGTTCGGCGTGCACGTCGACACCGAATGGCGCTCGGACTGGAAGTGGTCGCGTGTCGCTCCGCATCTGGACCTGAAGGGCAAGCGCATCCTCGACGTCGGTTGCGGTAACGGCTACTACATGTGGCGCATGCTCGGCGCCGGTGCCGACAGTGTGATCGGCGTCGATCCGAACTGGCTGTTCTTCTGCCAGTTCCAGGCGGTGCAACGTTATCTGTCAGAGCCGAATGCCTGGCACCTGCCGTTCCCGTTCGAAGACCTGCCGCCGAATCTGGAAGGTTTCGACACGGTGTTTTCCATGGGTGTGTTCTATCACCGTCGCTCGCCGATCGAGCATTTGCTGGCGCTGAAGGATTGCCTGGTGAAGGGTGGCGAACTGGTGCTGGAAACGCTGGTGGTCGAAGGCGACAAGCATCAGGTGCTGGTGCCGGAAGACCGTTATGCGCAGATGCGTAATGTGTGGTTTTTGCCGTCAGTGCCAGCGCTGGAACTGTGGCTGCGCCGTGCGGGTTTCACGGATGTGAAATGCGTGGATGTGAGCACCACCACCATTGAAGAACAACGCGGGACTGAGTGGATGAAGTATCAGTCGTTGAGCGATTTCCTTGATCCGGAAGATCACAGCAAGACGATTGAAGGACTGCCGGCGCCGATGCGTGCGGTGATTGTCGCGAAGAAGTAACGATCCCTTCCAGACACTGCAAAAAATTGTGGGAGCTGGCTTGCCAGCGATAACGGTGGATCAGTCGACATCAATGCTAGATGTGCCGATGCCATCGCTGGCAAGCCAGCTCCCACAGGGTTTGATGTTGTTCTTCAGTCTGCGGGTTTTGCCCGCCGCGCCCGGAAGAACTCAGTCAACACCGCCCCACACTCCTCCGCCAACACCCCGCCTTCATACAACACTCGATGGTTGAGAAAGCCCTGAGTGAAGAACTGCCCCTGACTCTGCACAATCCCGGCCTTGGGCTCCAGCGCGCCATACACCACCCGCGCAACCCGCGAATGCACGATCAGCCCGGCGCACATGCTGCACGGTTCCAGCGTCACATAGAGCGTGCTGCCCGGCAGACGGTAGTTATCCACCGCCTGCGCGGCCGCACGGATCGCGACCATTTCGGCATGTGCACTCGGGTCGCTGGTACTGATCGGACAGTTGAAACCGCGCCCGATGATTTCGCCATCCTGCACCAGCACCGCGCCCACCGGCACTTCACCGAGGGCTGCACCCTGGGCAGCCAACTCCAGCGCCTCGCGCATGAAGTCGCGATCACGGCTGCGGTCGATGATCGCTGCGGGGCGAATCTGGCGCATCACTTCACCTCGATGGCGGCCATCAGGCCGGTTTCCATGTGGTCGATCACGTGGCAATGGAACATCCACACCCCCGGGTTATCCGCCACCAGCGCCACTTGCGCGCGCTCGTTCTTGCCCAGCAGGTAGGTGTCGGTGAAGTACGGAATGATCTTGTGCCGGTTCGACGCAATCACCTTGAAGCTCATGCCGTGCAGGTGGATCGGGTGCTGGTACTGGGTCATATTTTTCAGTTCGAAAATATAGCTCTGGCCCAGCTTCAGGCTGGCGATCGGCCGGTCGGCGCAGGTCTTGTCGGTGATGTCCCAGGCCTTGCCGTTGATCTGCCACAGGCTCGGCGGCTTGCCGTTGTCGACATTCACCGACACCGAACCGACCCATTCGAAATTGAAGTTGAGTTTCTCGGCATTGGCCAGGTCCGGCTCGGCCACCGGGTTAGCCGGCAGTGCTTTCGGCCAGTCGGTCGGCGCGTCATTGTTGGCCACCGAACGTAAAGTACCGAGGCGAACCGGGCCGTTGCGCAGCGACAGTTCCTCACCGGCCGCTGGTGCCTTGATCGCCAGGCAGATGCGCATCCCCGGGCCGAGCCAGTATTCCTTGCCCAAGGGGCGCGGCTCGACCGGGTTGCCGTCCAGCGCATAGATCTGCGCTTCGACGCCGGGAATATTGATGCGATAAGTCAAGGTGTTGTCGAGGTTGAGCAGGCGCACCCGAGTGATCTGCCCCGCCGGCAACTCGATCACCGGCGAAGGTACGCCGTTGATGGTCGACAGCCGACCCGCCGTACCGCCACGGGCCGCTTCGCGCGGAATGCTGAACTCGACGAAGTTGCCCTCGTCGTCGATGTGCCAGTTCTTCAGGCTCAGGGTCTTTTCGTACTTGAACCCGGTCGGCTCGCGCTCTTCGACGATCAACGGCCCGACCAGCCCGCGACCGAGTTCTTCGCTGCTGCTGACGTGCGGGTGATACCAGTAGCTGCCGGCGTCCGGCACACGGAATTTGTAATCGAAGTATTCGCCCGGCAGCACCGGCAATTGCGAAACGTACGGCACGCCGTCCATCTCCAGCGGCAAGCGGATGCCGTGCCAGTGAATGGTCGTCGCGACCGGCAGATGATTGATGAAACGCACCCGCAGCCACTCACCCTGACGCACGCGCAACTCGGTGCCCGGCGCCGACGGGCCAAACGCCCAGGCCTCGGTCTTGTGCCCCGGCACCAGCTCGACGTCCAGTGGTGCAGCGATCAGCTCGTAATCATGCCCGGCGTTGGCATCGGCCACCTTGCCCAGCCAGTAACGCGTCGCACCACCGGCTCCCGCGCCAACCACTGCCAGACCGGCCAGGCCACCGAGGATTTGTCGACGGGTAAAGGACATGGACACAACTACCTCACATATCTGCCGCGGGCCAGAGCGCCCGCAAAAGGCAAATACGATACACCTGCGCTTGCGAAACAGTAAGGGTGACGCGGCGGATGGCCGCAGATCCGATCACCTCCGGGTGGTATCTATGTACCACACGGCCCTGCGGCGAACGGTTCATCCTCCAGCTCTCTTCTCAAGGATCAGAGAGCCAATGAACCCAGCAGAAACCCGCCCACTGCCCAACGCCGCCGACAAGGCCGCCCTCACGAACATGGCCACGCAAGTCGTCACGACCTGCCCGAGCCTGAACGACACGGCCCGTCAGGTTGCCGCCGATCTGCTCGCCAGACATGCAATTACCGGTCTCGACCCCGACCACATCTATTTCCACCGATTCAGAACCGCCCAAAGCCTGTCCGTATCTTTCACCGGCTGGCAGCACTATGGCGAAAGACCCTACGAAAGCCTGACCCTGACGCAACTGGTGATTCACCGTTTCCGCGCCACGGATCAGGACAACGCCGACCTGCTGGATCTATACGGCGGTTTTTACACCGCTGGGCCGGAAGCCGAAAACTTCGATGCAAGCAACGAAGTGCGCCTGCACGGCAACGAGGTTTTGAACGACTTCTGGAACATCAACTTCAGCGAGCGCTACCGCAACGAGCTGAACGCTTTCTGGAGCAGTCATTCCAGTGAGTTCCGCACCTTGGCCAAATGCAACTTCCTCGTCAAAGCGGTCGAAGCGCGAGAGCTCGGTCACCTGAGCGACGAAGATTTTCAGTCTGCGATCAGTGCGATCACCGGCCCGCTGAGCTGGCCTGTCAACCTGCACACCCTGCAAAGCGAATCCGAAACCGGTCATGGCCTTCGGGTCTGCACGCTGGAGATCGACGGTCATGTCGCCACGAACATCCTGCGCATCATCGACTCCAAGGGGCGGCAGATCGTTTATGTACCCGGAGACAGCGAGGCTTTCCATGTACTGGATACGCCTGCCGACCTGCACTGGTGGGCCTTGCAACAATTGAAAGAGAGCGTGCCCCGTGAACGGTTTCTCCAGCACTTCCCGCTGGCCGACCGACAATCGATGACCGAGAACATCAGCGATCTGGTCAATCGGCTGGTCAGTACCTGGAGCCACGGCGATCATCACTTGATCAATCCGAATGATCGGGTGCTGACAGGGGATGCATTCACCTGGCTTCGCAATTCCACCCGCGATGCAATGTTCGCCGAGGCTGACCTGTCCCTGACGTCGAATGGCGATCTGCGCAAGAAATTGTGGATCGGCTATATCAGTGCCGGCCTCAAAGTCTTCGGACCGATGGCCATGGTGGGCTGGCCAATAGCACTGCCGGTGATCGGCGCCAGTCTCGCTAACATGGGATTGAACATTGACCAGGCCGTCAATGCCAAGACAGCCGAGGAGCGCAAGGCTGGCGTACTCGGGGCGATCCTCAGCGGTATCGATGCGCTGCTCAACATTGCATTTCTGAAAGGGACCGGGGCACTGGCGGAGTTCAGTGAGTCTCCCCAAGCGATCGACGCAGGCGAATTGACTGAAGCCGGTACGGCATCGGAGCTGGAGGCGGAACATCCGAACGAAATTGTCCCGGTCCTGGAAGAATTGTCGTCAGCCCCAGCCGAAACCCCTCAGATGCCGAGGATTGCTCAGCGCTATCAATCCAACGAAGTACTGGATGGACTGACGCCGGTATCGGAGCCAGGCAAGTACCAAGGGATCTACAGGCTGAACGCCGAGCCTTCCTGCGCCATCGTGATGAACGACACGGCTTATTACGTGCGGTACTTCACTGACTCACAAGGCGGCGGATTCTGGGCGATCGTCGACCCGGTGAAACCCAACCAGCTGATTCATGCATTGCCGGTGCGTCTGAACAGTGAAGGCGTCTGGGAGCGGATGACACAATTGGGGCTCAAGGGCGGTGGTCAATGTCTGGGCAAGCCATGCACCGTGGACGTGGCGCTGGAACTCGACGCACGTGAGCCTTTACCCGAGGAGCCGGAACAGCCCCTGGCGCAGCCCGCTCCGCGCACGCCACTGACACCAGAGCCTCAACCCTCGACATCAAACGATATCCGCCTGGTCAGGACGCCGTACGACGTCGACGCAGCCAGTCAACAGGAACTGAAGCGCTGGGCAATGCAACTGCGCGAAACGCATATACAGCTGCAGATCGGGCCTGATGGCGGGCTGATCGCACTGGATCGATATGCGATTAACTTCGCCAACAAGGCCCGGACCCTCCTGATGTCCGCGCGACGTTTTTACCACCATCTTTCATGGGCAAACCTGCCTCCACGCCCTCCGATTCCTGCTGTTACCGCCTCAACGACCTTCGCAGATTTTGCTGCGCAGGCACTCGAAGAAGCGCCAGGGCTGGTCATCGGCGAAACCCCGGGGCGCATCACCAGTATGCGACTGATGATTCAAAACATGCCCTCTCTGGCGCGCCAAGGGGTCAAGACCCTCTATGTGCGCCGGCTGCTCAGTGACTTCGCCCAGGCAGACCTGAACAACTACTTCAAGACCGGCGTCATGTCCGATGACCTGGAACAGTACCTGAGTCGCCTCGGCACCGATCCCGCACAGCAATTCGATGAACTGGCGCTGGTGAAAAGCGCCAGGCAGAACGGCATTCGGGTCCAGGCCACCGACTGCGCGGCGATGTATAGAAAACCCGTTTCGCTCACACGACCTGAAGAACAGATCGCGACCAACCACCTCACCGCCGACATCATGTTCATGGACAGATCCCTGAATGACGTCGGTAAATGGGTGGTGCTGACCGGGGTGGAAAACACCAACACATTCAGAGGTTTTACCGGTATCAGCGAACTGGAAGGTGGCATCGGGGTGCGGATTGAAGAGGTGGAGCCGGGACAAGGCGAGCGCCTGATGACGGACACGGGCATCGATATCGAACGAGGACCACACTCACAGACAGCAATGATGCGCGGAAACTTCGACACCCAGAACGCCGATGTACTTCTGCAAATGGAAGCTTCGCCGGTGAGCCGGAGCGAGTTGCAAATACACCGCCTGCTTTACCGCGCAGGCATGTATATTTTCGAGCGCTCCCAGGGTGCCTACCGTTTGTTTCACCGCAGCGTGAATGGAGACATCGTGCAAACCCCGGTCCAGACCTACGCCGATGGACGCTATTACATTGATCGCCCCTCCTGGGGTTCGATCCATCGCATTCCTTACGACAACCTTGAACAGCTATCCGCTGCGCTGAAACAAATGGGCCTGCAACTTCAGAGTCGCCTTCCGGGTTGATCGAGCGCCGTGGCAATAGATTTCAAGACACGGGCCAGGTCTCATTCGGCCTGCCCGGGTACATACACCACGGCCTGATTGGTGGAGACTCTCGGCACTTTCCGCCCAGAAACAAAAATGCCAGTCAGATTAACTGACTGGCATTTTCTATAACCCCTTTTGCGCCTCTGCGAATTCAACCTCGAATTCTAGAAGGCGCGGCGCGGGATCACTCCCACTCAATGGTCGCCGGCGGCTTGCTCGACACGTCGTAAGTAACGCGGGAGATGCCTTCGATTTCATTGATGATGCGGCCGGAGACGGTTTCCAGCAGCTCGTAAGGCAGGTGTGCCCAACGTGCGGTCATGAAATCGATGGTTTCCACGGCACGCAGGGCCACGACCCATGCGTAACGGCGGCCGTCGCCGACCACACCAACCGATTTCACTGGCTGGAACACTACAAAGGCCTGGCTGACCTTGTGATACCAGTCGGCCTTGCGCAGTTCTTCGATGAAGATGTGGTCGGCGCGACGCAGCAGGTCGGCGTATTCCTTCTTCACTTCGCCGAGGATCCGCACGCCCAGGCCCGGACCCGGGAACGGGTGGCGGTAGACCATGTCGTACGGCAGGCCCAGTTCCAGGCCCAGACGACGGACTTCGTCCTTGAACAGTTCGCGCAGTGGCTCGACCAGTTTCAGGTTCATCTCTTCCGGCAGGCCGCCCACGTTGTGGTGCGACTTGATCACGTGGGCCTTGCCGCTTTTCGCGCCAGCCGACTCGATCACGTCCGGGTAGATGGTGCCCTGAGCCAGGTACTTGATGTTGTCCAGCTTGCAGGATTCGGCATCGAACACGTCGATGAAGGTACGACCGATGATCTTGCGCTTCTTCTCTGGATCGGCTTCGCCGGCCAGGTTGTTCAGGAACTGGTCTTCAGCGTTGGCGCGGATCACCTTGACGCCCATGTTCTCGGCGAACATGGCCATGACCTGCTCGCCTTCGTGCAGACGCAGCAGGCCGTTGTCGACGAATACGCAAGTCAGCTGATCGCCGATGGCCTTGTGCAGCAACGCCGCAACCACCGAGGAGTCCACACCGCCGGACAGACCCAGCAGCACGTTGTCGGTACCGACCTGTGCGCGGATGTTGGCGATGGCGTCTTCGGCGATCTTCGACGGCGTCCACAGGGCTTCACAGCCGCAGATGTCGAGAACGAAGCGCGACAGGATGCGACCGCCCTGCTTGGTGTGGGTCACTTCCGGGTGGAACTGCACGCCGTAGTAAGCACGCTCGTCGTTGAACATGCCGGCGATCGGGCAGCTCGGGGTGCTGGCCAGGATGTGGAAGTCTTCCGGCATCTTGGTGACCTTGTCACCGTGGCTCATCCATACGTCGAGGCCGAACAGGCCGTCGGCGTCGATGTGGTCTTCGATGCCGTCGAGCAGGCGGCTCTTGCCGACCACATCAACGCGGGCATAACCGAACTCACGCAGCTCGGAGCCTTCAACCTTGCCGCCCAATTGCTCGGCCATGGTCTGCATGCCGTAGCAGATACCGAAGACCGGTACGCCCAGGTCGAACACCGCTTGCGGGCAGCGCGGGCTGTTGGCTTCGTGCACGGACTCGGGACCGCCGGCGAGGATCACGCCTTTTGGCGCAAATTCGCGGATCGCATCTTCGTCCATGTCGAACGGGTGCAATTCGCAGTACACACCGATCTCGCGCACGCGGCGGGCGATCAGTTGGGTGTATTGCGAACCGAAGTCGAGGATCAGGATGCGGTGAGCGTGAATGTCGAGGGCCATGATTCAGTCTCGTCTAAGTAATTCAGAAACAGTCTTGATTCAGAAACGACTCGGGGCTGAATAAAACAGCCCCGGTCATTTAACGTTTTGCTTGAAGCCTCAACCTACGCGGTAGTTTGGCGCTTCCTTGGTGATCTGCACGTCGTGAACGTGGGATTCGGCCATGCCGGCACCGGTGATCCGCACGAACTCAGGCTTGGTGCGCATTTCTTCGATATTGGCGCTGCCGGTGTAACCCATCGAGGAACGCAGACCGCCCATCAACTGGTGAATGATCGCGCTCAGGGTGCCCTTGTAAGGAACACGGCCTTCGATCCCTTCCGGAACGAGTTTCTCGGCGCCTGCCGAGGAGTCCTGGAAGTAACGGTCGGAGGAACCTTGAGCCTGGGACATGGCGCCCAGCGAACCCATGCCGCGATAAGCCTTGTAAGAACGGCCCTGGAACAGTTCGATCTCGCCCGGCGCCTCTTCGGTACCGGCGAACATCGAGCCCATCATCACGCAGGACGCACCGGCCACGATGGCCTTGGACAGGTCACCGGAGAAACGGATGCCGCCGTCGGCGATCAACGGAACACCGGTGCCTTCGAGGGCAGCGGCAACGTTGGCGATGGCACTGATTTGCGGAACGCCGACACCGGCGACGATACGGGTAGTGCAGATCGAGCCAGGGCCGATACCGACCTTGACGGCATCGGCGCCAGCTTCGGCCAGAGCCTTGGCGGCTGCGCCGGTGGCGATGTTGCCGCCGATCACCTGCACCTCAGGGAAATTCTCTTTGACCCAGCGAACGCGGTCGATCACGCCTTTGGAGTGACCGTGAGCGGTGTCGACCACCACCACGTCCACACCGGCATTGACCAGGGCTGCAACGCGGTCACCGGTGTCTTTACCGGTACCAACTGCTGCGCCGACGCGCAGACGACCCTGGTCGTCCTTGCTGGCCAGCGGATAGGCCTTGGCTTTTTCGATGTCTTTGACGGTCATCATGCCTTTGAGGGCAAACTTGTCGTCGACGATCAGGACTTTTTCCAGGCGGTGCTTGTGCAGCAGCTCGCGGACTTCGTTCTTGTCGGCGCCTTCGCGAACAGTGACCAGACGCTCTTTGGGCGTCATCACTTCACGAACGGTGGCATCCAGACGGGTTTCGAAGCGTACGTCACGGGAAGTGACGATGCCGACCAGGTCGCCATCGTGCAGAACCGGAACGCCGGAAATGTTGTGCATGCGGGTCAGTTCGAACAGATCACGAACCGTGGCGTCAGCCTCGATGGTGATTGGGTCCTTGACCACACCGGCTTCGAACTTCTTGACCTTGCGAACTTCGGCAGCTTGCTGCTCGATGGTCATGTTCTTGTGGATAATGCCGATGCCACCTTCCTGAGCCATGGCGATTGCCAGACGGGCTTCGGTGACGGTGTCCATGGCGGCAGAAACCAGAGGAATGTTCAGCTCGATGCCACGGGTAAGGCGGGTCTTCAGACTGACTTCGTTAGGAAGCACCTCGGAATAACCGGGCACTAGGAGAATGTCGTCGAAGGTCAGAGCTTCTTGGCTGATACGCAGCATCGCGGGGGCTCCCGAGCGGGAAAATGGAAGCGCGCCATTATACTCAGACACCCTACCGGGCTCAATGTAAAACTTGTCTTATATCAATGTTGCTGATGTACGGGAAAAACGCCCCTTACAACTCGACCTTGACCCAGCTCACCGGCTGATCCAGCCAGTCGGCGAATTCGTCGATAAAACTCTGCTTGAAGCCCGCCTCCAGCCAGTTGTTGAAGATGAAACCAAGGTTGGAAAAACCGCATTCCTGCAAATACAGAAAACCGTTGATGTCGTCTTCATGTCCGCATTCTGGGCAAGTGAAGTTGTCGGTGCGACCCGGCATCCAGTCTTCCAGGCTTTCGAACAGCGCTTCGCCGACTTCCTGACGGCATTCGGCACAGCCGGCTTCTTCGAGAAAACCCTTGGCCGGGGTGTAGATACAGCGCTTGGTGATGACCTCCAGCCCATTGATCGGCTCACCAAACGGCAGCGCCTCGGGATGCAGCACCACCGCGCGGGCACCATCGGCGATAGCATAGGCCATGCGGTTGCCGGTACGTCCGCAGGTGCTCAGCTCTTCCTTGACGATGTTCTTGCGCACCAGCCAGCGCAGGATCGCCCGGGCCCGGGGCTCGTGCACCGGCAGGTTGGAGATTTTCGGGACGATGATGCTTTGGGAATTCATGGAAAGTCCTGCGGCGTGGCTTCTGACGCTTTCGCGAGCAAGCTCGCTCCCACCCTGGATACATAACCCTGTGGGAGCGAGCTTGCTCGCGAAGAGGCCCTAAAGGCCGGCAGCTTAATCCCTGAGACAATCAGGTCAAGTGCTTAAATAGCGGCCGATCAGCGCAATCCCGCTCGCCAGCACCAGCCAGGTCACCAGCCGCACGAAGGCCTCGCGGGACAGGCGCATGGTCAACCGCCGCCCCACCCACAAGCCCAGCGCCATCGCCGGCAACAGGCACAGCGCAAGCATCAACAAGGGTAGCTCGGCATACACCCCGGCGATGGCGAACAGGCTCAAACGCACCACCGTGCTGCAACTGATCAGCGCACTTTGCGTGGCCCGCGCCGCGTCCTTGGGCAGTCGGCTGTTGAGGTAGATCGCATAAAGAAAGCCGCCACTGCCGAACAACGCCCCGAACAGTCCACCCACCGTGCCCATCGGCAACGCCCACCCGGCGGACAACTGCGCCGGCCGAACCTTGATCCACAAGCTGTAGATCGCATAGGCACTGATGAACAATCCCATCAACAGCAGCAAAAGATCGGACTTGAGATTGAGCAGGAAAATTACCCCCAGCGTGCACCCGACCGCCATGCACGGCAGCAGCCGCAGCAATTCCGGTTTCGCCACATCCCTCCGAGATGGCAGCAGGTTGCCGAACGCCGCGACGAAATCCAGCAACACCAGCAACGGCACGATCTTCGACAGCGGCATGAACAGGATCAGAACCGGCCCCGCCACAAGCGCCGTTCCGAAACCCGCAATCCCGAACACGATGTAGGCCAGGGCGATGGCCAGTCCGATCACCACCCAGCCCTGCGCGCCCCACGACCATTCGCTCAACAATCCCGCCACGCTCATCCATTCGCTTCCTTTATTAGCCTGCGATGACTTTAGCCAGCGCCGAGGGTTGCGACTAATATCATCGAAACCGCCAAGCCATCTCGAAAAGGCATGCCTCGTGCTTTCAACCCGTCAATTGCGCTACTTCGTGGAAATCGCCGAGAGCGGCAGCTTCAGTGCTGCGGCCGAACGCTTGTTCATCGCCCAATCAGCGCTGAGCCGGCAGATCAAGGACATGGAAGCCCGCCTGCAAACGCCGCTGTTCGAACGTACCGCGCGCCAGCCCCGGCTCACCGCCGCTGGCGAAGCGCTCCTGCCCCGGGCGAGAAACCTGCTCAACGAACTGAACAAGGCCAGCACCCTGGCCACGGAAATCGGCCAGGGCCAGCGTGGCACCTTGCGCGTGTGTCACTCCAGCACCGTACCGATCAGTGGCCGACTGCTGCGCGACATGAGCCTCTATCTGGAGCAACAGCCCGGGGTTTCGCTGGACATCGGCACGCTCTCCTCGGAAGCACAACTTGAAGAGCTGGCCGAGGGCCGCCTCGATATCGGCCTTCTGCGCCTGCCAGTTCTGCGCCAGCGCGAGGGTGTTCAGGTTGTGCCGCTCTACACTGAGCGCTTGCTGCTTGCCGTACCGGCGAATCATCGACTGGCGTCGGCGAAGGCGGTCGATCTGGCGCAATTGAAGGACGAAGCGTTCATCTCCATCCCGCACCCGCAGCGCGGCGGGCTGAGTTATTTGTGCGCCGACCTGTGCATGCGTCACGGCTTCTTCCCCCAGGCTGCACGGGTGATGTCACGCAAGACCACGCAATTGCAGTTGATCCAGGCCGGGTTCGGCATCGCGCTGCTGCCGGAATCGATGCAGGACATCGCGCCCGCCGGTGTGAGATTTCTGCCGCTGACCGGCGATTGCCAGAGCACCGTCGCCCTCGCATCTCGGCAAAATCCCACACCTCTGGTGCAACACTTCCTCCAGACATTCACCGGCGAATGCCTTTAAACTGCGCCCCATGATTAAAGATCCCTTTGCAAGACTCGGCCTGGACCGCGAAGTCCTGACCGTCAGCCAGCTCAACGGCCGCGCGCGGGTGTTGCTCGAAGACGTGTTCAGCAACATCTGGGTCGAAGGCGAAATCTCCAACCTCGCCCGCCCGGCGTCCGGCCACGTGTACTTCACGCTCAAGGACAGCGGCGCGCAGGTGCGTTGCGCACTGTTCCGGCAGAACGCCGCTCGGGTGCGTCAGGCGCTGAAGGATGGCCTGGCGGTCAAGGTACGCGGCAAGGTCTCGCTGTTCGAAGGGCGTGGCGACTATCAGCTGATCCTCGACACCGTGGAGCCGGCCGGTGACGGCGCCCTGCGCCTGGCCTTCGATGCCTTGAAGGAAAAGCTCAGCGCCGAAGGCCTGTTCAGTGCCGAGCGCAAGGTGCCGCTGCCGGCGCATCCGCAGCGCATCGGCATCATCAGTTCGCCAACCGGCGCGGTGATCCGCGACATCATCAGCGTGTTCCGCCGTCGCGCGCCGCAAGTGCAACTGACGCTGATCCCGACCGCAGTGCAGGGCCGCGAGGCCACCGCACAGATCGTCCGCGCCCTGAAACTGGCGGATGCCCGTGGCTTCGACGCGCTGATCCTGGCTCGCGGCGGCGGCTCGCTGGAAGACCTCTGGTGCTTCAACGAAGAGGCGGTGGCCCGGGCGGTGGATGCCTGCGTCACGCCGATCGTCAGTGCAGTCGGCCATGAAACCGATGTGTCGATCAGCGACTTCGTCGCTGACGTGCGCGCTCCGACGCCGTCCGCCGCTGCTGAACTGCTTGCCCCGGATTCCAGCCACCTGATCCGGCAGGTCGAAAGCCTGCATCGCCGGTTGGTGATGCGCATGCGTGACCGACTGATGCGTGATCGACTGCGCCTTGAAGGCATGACCCGCCGCCTGCGCCATCCCGGCGAGCGTCTGCGCCAGCAGGCACAGCGCCTGGATGACCTGGACATGCGCATGCGCCGCGCCTTCGAACGCCAGCTCAATACCCGCCGCGAACGCCTGATTCGTCTGGAAACCCGCCTCGCCGGGCAACATCCGGGACGCCAGCTGGCCCTGTTGCGCCAGCGTCTCGACAGCCTCGCCGAGCGCCTGCCACGCGCGATGAGCGAAGGCTTGAAACGCCGTCGCCTACAGTTGCAAAGCCAGATGCAGACCCTGCACGTGGTCAGCCCGCTGGCGACCCTCGGCCGTGGCTACAGCATTCTGCTGGATGAGCGCGGCAACGCGATTCGCAACGCCGCGCAGACCCAAACCGGCCAGCGCCTCAAGGCCAGACTGGGCGAAGGCGAACTGCAAGTGCGCGTCGAGGACAATCACCTGACGCCCGTCACCCTTTCTTTACTGGACTGATCCATGCCGCGTTTTCTTGCCCCGCTGCTGTTGCTGTGCCTGACCTTCAACGCCCACGCCGACAGTTACATCACCCGTCTGCTGAACAAACCGGTGCCGGGCGGCGTGGCCGTCGTCGATCTGGGCACCACCGCGCAAGCGCCGAAAGCCACGTATCAGGGCAAACCGGTGCTGGTGGTCAAGGAACAGAACAACTGGCTGGCGATTGTCGGCCTTCCGTTGACCGTCAAACCCGGTGTGCAACAGATCAGCAGTGGCGGCCGTAACCTCAACTTCAATGTCGGCAACAAGAAATACCCGGAACAGCACATCACCCTGAAGAACACTCAGCAGGTCAATCCGAACCCGGCCAACCTCAAGCGCATCGAGGGCGAGTTGGCCGAACAGATCAAGGCCTATCGCAGTTTCAGCCCGAACACGCCGAGCAACCTGCTGCTGGACAAACCGGTCAACGGGCCGCTGTCGAGCAAGTTCGGCGTGCGCCGCTTCTTCAACGGTGAAGAGCGCAATCCGCACGCAGGTCTGGACTTCGCGGTGCCGGCCGGCACACCGATCAAGACCCCGGCGGCGGGCAAAGTGATCCTGATCGGCAACTACTTCTTCAATGGCAACACGGTGTTCGTCGACCACGGCCAAGGCTTCATCAGCATGTTCTGCCACATGTCGAAGATCGATGTGCAGAACGGCCAGCAACTGACGCGCGGCGCGGTGGTGGGCAAGGTAGGCGCCACAGGTCGCGCGACCGGACCGCACATGCACTGGAACGTCAGCCTGAATGATGCGCGAGTCGATCCGGCGATTTTCATTGGGGCTTTTCAGCCTTGATTTGCCGGTGAGGCGACTGGCCTCATCACGAGCAGGCTCGCTCCCACAGGGATTGCGCACGACGAACGGACTGCGCAATCTCTGCAAACATTCACTTTGATTCAAAGAATAAAATCTCGGAAAAAACCGCTTTCCGGGTATTCCTCTCAATTTTTTTCGACTGCTTGCCATCCTCATCCCTCGCGGTTAGGGTTGAAGGCATGAAAACCTCTCATACCCTCATTCAGCTTCGCCAGCACCGTAGTTTGTGCCTCGTCAGCGCACGACTGCCGGGCTGAATCGCTGCGCCTCGTCCCACGCTTTTCCAAGAACGTTCGTTCCACCGGCAGGCCGCCTCTTTTCGGCCCAGACAATAAGGAATTTCCCGATGAGCATGCTCAAAGACCCGTCTTCGAAATACCGCGCGTTTCCTGTGATCAACCTGCCGGACCGCACCTGGCCGTCGAAAACCATCGATGCCGCGCCGATCTGGTGCAGCTCCGACCTGCGTGACGGCAACCAGTCGTTGATCGAGCCAATGGACGCGGTGAAAAAGCTGCGCTTCTGGAAAACCCTGGTGCAAGTGGGCGTGAAGGAAATCGAAGCCTCGTTCCCGGCCGCTTCGCAAACCGACTTCGACTTCGTGCGCACTCTGATCGAAGACGGCCACATCCCGGACGACACCACCATCCAGGTGCTGACCCAGGGCCGTGAAGACTTGATCGAGCGCACCTTCGAATCCCTGCGCGGGGCGAAGAAAGCCATCGTTCACCTGTACAACGCCACCTCCCCTTCTTTCCGCCGCATCGTCTTCAATCAGGACAAGGACGGGATCAAGGCCATCGCCGTGAATGCTGCCAAGCTGTTCGTCAAATACGCAGCCATGCAACCGGACACCGAGTGGACCTTCGAGTACTCGCCGGAAACCTTCAGTGCCACAGAGCTGGAATTCGCCAAGGAAGTCTGTGACGCGGTGATCGAGGTCTGGAACCCGACGCCTGAGCACAAGATCATCCTCAACCTGCCGGCCACTGTTGAATGCGCAACCCCGAACGTCTACGCCGACCAGATCGAGTGGTTCCACCGCAACATCAACCGTCGTGACAGCGTGATCATCAGCCTGCACACCCACAACGACCGTGGCACCGGCGTGGCCGCCACCGAGCTGGGCCTGATGGCTGGCGCCGACCGCGTCGAAGGCTGCCTGTTCGGCAACGGCGAGCGTACCGGTAACGTCGACCTCGTGACTGTGGCACTGAACATGTACACCCAGGGCCTCGACCCGCAACTGGACTTCTCCGACATCGACGGCGTGCGCAAAGTCGTCGAAGAGTGCAACCAGATCCAGGTTCACCCGCGTCACCCGTACGTCGGCGACCTGGTGCACACCGCGTTCTCGGGCTCCCACCAGGATGCGATCCGCAAGGGCTTCGCCCAGCAGAAATCCGACGCACTGTGGGAAGTACCGTACCTGCCGATCGACCCGGCCGACATCGGCCGCAGCTACGAGGCAGTGATCCGCGTCAACAGCCAGTCGGGCAAGGGCGGCATCGCCTACTTGCTGGAGCAGGAATACGGCATCAGCCTGCCACGTCGCATGCAGATCGAATTCAGCCAGGTCGTGCAGCGTGAAACCGATCGCCTGGGCCTGGAGATGACCGCGCAGCAAATCCACGCGCTGCTGCACAGCGAATACCTGCAAGCCAACACCCCGTACGCGCTGGTCAGCCATCGCCTGCAGGAAGAAAACGGCAACAGCGCAGTCGAAGTGGAAGTGGCGAGCAAAGGTCAGGGCGAAACCAACCTGCACTGGCGCGGCAAGGGCAACGGCGCGCTGGAAGCGCTGGTGGCCGGTCTGCCGATTCCGGTGGAGATCATGGACTACAACGAACACGCCATCGGCGCGGGCACCAACGCCAAGGCGGCTGCCTACATCGAATTGCGTGTGAACGGCGAACGTGCGGTGCACGGCGTGGGCATCGATGAAAACATCACCACTGCCAGCTTCAAGGCACTGTTCAGCGCGCTGAACCGCTCCCTGAGCCAGCCGGAAGCGAAAGCGGCGTAACTGACCGCTGCAATGCAAAAGGCCCCGGAGTGCGAACTCCGGGGCCTTTTTTATGCCTGCTGGCGTTATGTTGCCTGAACTAGCCTCTTCGCGGGCAAGTCCGCTCCCACAGGGTTTTCTGGTGTTCATGACATTGAGTACACACCGGTCTCTGTGGGAGCGGGCTTGCCCGCGATGGGGCCCGCACAAACTACGCAAAAACTCAGGTGAACTCGAAGGTGTCCGCATCCAGATTAGCCGGGAACCGCTCCCGATAAGCCGCCAGCGAAGCCGCTTCCAGAACCACCTTGAACACCCCGTCCGCCTCCCCTGCCGCCAGCAAGGTCTCGCCCTGGAAATCCAGCACCTGACTGTCACCGGTGTAGGCAAAGCCCTTGCCATCGGTGCCAACCCGGTTGACCGCCGCCACATAGCACAGGTTTTCGATCGCCCGGGCCGGCAGCAACCGATTCCAGTGCTGACGCCGCGCACCCGGCCAGTTGGCGGTGTACAGCAGCAGATCGGTGTCCTGAGCGTCGCGACTCCACACCGGAAAGCGCAAGTCGTAGCAAATCAACGGCCGCACTCGCCAGCCCTTGAGTTCGAACTGCACCTGGCGTTCGCCGGGGGTGTAGTGGTTGTGCTCACCGGCCATGCGGAACAGGTGGCGCTTGTCGTAATGCAGCACTTCCCCGTCCGGTCGCGCCCACAACAAACGGTTGCGGTGACTGCCGTCGGCGGCCTGAATGATAACGCTGCCAGTGACGACTGCATTCAGTTTCGCCGCCTGGGCACGCAACCATTTGCTGGTCGGACCGTTTTCGGCTTCGGCCAGGGTTTCAGACTCCATGGAGAATCCGGTGGTGAACATCTCCGGCAGGATGATCAGATCCGCACCGCGCGCCTGCTCCAGCAAGGCGTCGAAATGCTCGAGGTTGGCCTGACGATCATGCCAGGCCAGACTGGTCTGGATCAGCGCCAGATTGAGATCGGGCAACGCACTCAGATCACGCATAGTTTGGCCGCCGCTTCCCGCAGCGTCTCCTCACGTTTGGCAAAGCACAGGCGCACCAGGCGCTGGCCTTCGGGTGGATTCTGGTAGAACACCGACACCGGAATACTCGCCACGCCGTGCTCGCGGGTCATCCACATCGCCATCTCGACATCGTTCAGGTCAGGGCGAATCTGCGAGTAATCGACCAACTGGAAATAGGTGCCGGTGACACGGGTGAAACTGAATCGCGACGGCGCCAGCAGATCACAGAACAGATCGCGCTTGGCCTGATAGAAGCCCGGCAGCTCTTCGACGTGTTCCGGGTGCTCGGCCATGTAATCGGCCAAAGCGAACTGCAACGGTGTCACGCCACAGAAGCTGACGTACTGATGCACCTTGCGCAGCTCCGCCGTCAGGGCCGGCGGCGCCACGACGTAGCCGGTTTTCCAGCCGGTGACGTGATAGGTCTTGCCGAACGAGCTGACCACGAAGGCGCGCTGATACAGCTCTTCATGGGCCAGCACGCTGACGTGCGGCACGCCGTCGAATACCAGGTGTTCGTAGACTTCGTCGCTGATCACATAAATGTCGCGGTCGCGGATCAAAGCCGCCAGCTGATCCAGCTCGGCGCGGCTGATCAATGCACCACTCGGGTTGTGCGGAGTGTTGAGGATGATCATCCGCGTGCGCGGGCTCAGGGCTGCGCTGAGTTTGTCGAAGTCGATGGAGAAATCGTTGAGGCCCAACTGCACATGCACGCAGCGACCCCCGGCCAGTTCCACCGCCGGCTCATAGCTGTCGTAAGCCGGGTCGAACACGATGACTTCGTCGCCACTGTGGATAACCGCCTGGATGGCGCAGAAGATTGCCTGGGTCGCGCCGGGGGTCACGGTTACTTCGGTATCGGCATCGACACTGGCGCCGTAACTGCGGGCGATTTTCGCCGCGATCTGCTGGCGCAGCGCTGGCAGGCCGGTCATGGGCGAATACTGGTTATGACCGCTGGCGATGTGTCGACCGACCGCGTCGCGCAATGCCTGCGGGCCGTCGAAATCGGGAAAACCCTGGGAAAGGTTGATCGCTCCGGTCTGCGCCGCGAGCTGAGACATCTGCGTGAAAATAGTGATGCCGACATTCGGCAGCTTGCTGGTGATCATCGGGGTTCCCTGCTCTGCCCCGGCTCTGACGACGGCGCGGGAGAGCCCGAGGATAGCCCATCCGGCGCCCATAAAAAAAGGGCGCCAAACGGCGCCCCTTCTCTGTGTTCGCAACGACCTTACTTCTTGTCGCGGCGCTTCTTGCTGGCCTTCTTGTTGTGCGACATCAAGCGACGCTTCTTGTTGACCTGGCGGTCGGTCAGCGTGTTCTTGTTGCCTTCGTACGGGTTCTCGCCGCCCTTGAACTCGATACGGATCGGTGTACCGACCAGTTTGAGCACACGGCGGTAAGTGTTTTCCAGATAGCGCACGTACGACTTCGGCACTTTCTCGATCTGGTTGCCGTGGATCACGATGATCGGCGGGTTCGCACCACCCAGGTGAGCGTAACGCAACTTGATCCGGCGGCTGTTGACCATCGGCGGCTGGTGCTCGCTGACCGCGTCTTCGAGAATCTGCGTCAGGCGGCTGGTCGGCCAGCGGGTGACCGCGGACTTGAACGAGTTCTGGACCGAGGCGTAGAGGTTGCCCACGCCAGTACCGTGCAGTGCCGAGATGAAGTGGATGTCGGCGAAGTCAACGAAGAACAACCGACGCTGCAACTCGACCTTCACGAAGTCGCGCTCGCTTGGCGTCATGCCATCCCACTTGTTGATCGCGATCACCAGCGCGCGACCTGCTTCAAGGGCGAAGCCCAGCAGGTTGAGGTCGTGATCGACCACGCCTTCACGGGCGTCCATCACGAAGATCACCACGTTGGCGTCTTTGATCGCCTGCAGGGTTTTGACCACGGAGAACTTTTCGACTTCTTCGTGGATCTTGCCGCGCTTGCGCACACCGGCGGTGTCGATCAGCGTGTACTTCTCGTCGTTACGCTCGAACGGGATGTAGATGCTGTCGCGGGTGGTGCCGGGCTGGTCGTAGACGATAACCCGGTCTTCACCGAGCATGCGGTTGACCAGGGTCGACTTGCCGACGTTCGGACGGCCGATAATGGCGATCTTGATCCCGTCTTTTTCGCTCGGGCCAGGAATGCGCTTGGCTTCCTCGCCTTCGGCGACCACTTCTTCCTCTTCACCTTCGGCCGGCTCGTCATCATCGCGCGGGAAATCGCTCAGGGCGGCTTCCAGCAATTGCGTGATGCCGCGACCGTGGGCACCGGCGATCGGGATCGCGTGGCCCATGCCCAACGGGGCGAATTCGGCGCGGGCCATTTCCGGGTCGATGTTGTCGACCTTGTTGGCAACCACGTGGGAACGCTTGTTACGTTTGCGCAAGTGTTCGGCGATCATCTGGTCGGCGGCGGTGAAACCGGCCTTGGCATCTACCAGGAACAGAACGACATCCGCTTCTTCGATGGCCAGCAGCGACTGCTCGGCCATTTTTTCGTCCATACCATGCTCGTCACCGGAGATACCGCCGGTGTCGATCAGAATGTAGGAACGCCCTTGCCACTTGGCCTCACCGTACTGGCGATCACGGGTCAGACCGGACAAGTCGCCGACGATGGCGTCGCGAGTCCTGGTCAGGCGGTTGAACAAGGTGGACTTGCCGACGTTCGGTCGGCCCACCAGGGCGATTACGGGAACCATGCGGCTCTCCACTTCGTTATTTCAGAAAATACAAAAGCCGCTGCGAGGCAGCGGCTGGTGCTCGGGGCAACACCCGTGGGTGCTGCAAACCCTGCAGAAGCAAGGCCGCCTGGGGGAATTAACCCCAAGCATAGTTGTTACTTGATGGTCAGGGCTTCCAGTTTGCCGCTGTTGCCATACACATAAATCGTGTCACCCACCACCAGCGGACGGGCACGCAGGCCGTCGCTGTCGATGCGCTCGCGGCCGACGAAACGACCGTCCACCTGACTCAGCAGGTGCAGGTAACCTTCCAGGTCACCGACTGCAACGTAGCTGGAGAACACTTCCGGCGCCGACAGTTGACGACGGGCCAGCGAGTCGTTGCTCCACAGTGCTGTGGTGGAACGCTCGTCGACGCCTTCAACAGTGCCCGACGACAGGCTTACGTAGACGTTGCCGAAACCCTGGGCAACACCGGCGTAGCTGGACGCGTCGCGCTGCCAGAGTTGACGACCGCTTTCCAGATCCAGTGCCGCAACGCGACCCTGATAGCTGGCAACGTACAGGGTACCGCCGGACAGCAGCAGACCGCCGTCGATGTCGACCACGCGCTCCAGTTCCGAACGACCTTGTGGAATCGCGATCCGCTGTTCCCAGACCGGCACGCCGTTGGAAATGTCGAGAGCGACCACTTTACCGGTCGACAGGCCAGCCACCGCGAGGCGGTTGGTGACGATCGGTGCGCTGGTGCCGCGCAGGGTCAGTACGGCCGGAGTGCTGTCATACACCCAACGCTGGTTGCCGGTGGACGCGTCCAGACCGATCAGACGATCGTCCTGGGTCTGTACCACCACCACGTCACCGTTGTTGGCCGGTGGCGCGAGGACTTCGCTGTTGACGCGCGAGCGCCACTTTTCTTCACCGTTGATGGCGTCGAGGGCAACGACTTCACCGCGCAGGGTGCCGACCATGACCAGACCGTAACCCACGCCAACGGCGCCGGACACAGGCAGTTCAAGGTCTTTCTTCCATTTCACGTCGCCATTGCCGCGATCCAGGCCCATCACGATACCGGTCACGTCGGCCGCGTAGATGGTGTCACCGTCGATCGCCGGCACCAGCATGTTGTACGTTTCGCCCTGACCGTCACCGATCGAACGGCTCCACTGCTTGTGCAGGACCACTTCTTCTTTGAAGTCGGTCAGCTCGGCCGGTGGCAGTTCTTTTTTGCTGTTGCTGCTGCAACCCGCGGCCAGAATGGCCAGAGCCAGCAATGCTGCATGCTTCCAACGGATCACGTCACGCATCCCCTTTGGCCAGGTCGTCCAGCTTGATTTGAAGGCCACCGACCGCCGCTTCATCCGACAGTGCCGCCTTGGCTTTTTGATACGCCGCGTTCGCTTCGTCGGTACGGCCCAGCTGTACCAGCAGGTCGCCCTTGAGTTCTTCGCGAGTGGCCAGGAACGACTTGTCGGCATCGCCTTCGAGCAGTTTCAGGGCTTCGTCGGCCTTGTTCTGTGCGCCCAGTACCTGCGCCAGACGCTGACGGGCGATTTCGCCCAGCGCCGGGTTGGCCGGTTTGGCAACGATGGCCTTCAGTTCGGTCGCCGCGTCATCCAGCTTGCCGCTGTCGACCGCTACCTTGGCCACGAACAGGCTGCCGTACTGCGCGTAGGCAGAGCCGCCGAATTCGCTGTTGAGCTTGCCGGCCAGGTCCGCAACGCGCGCGGCGTCAGGCTTGCCGTCCGGGGTCAGCGTGGTTTCCAGCAATTGCTGATAGAGCACCGAGGCGCCTTGCGACTGGTTGCTCTGATACTTGTGAAAAGCCTGCCAGCCGAACACGATGACCAGCGCCAACAGGCCGCCGGTGACCAGAGGTTTGCCGTTGCGTGTCCACCAGTCCTTCAAATCCGCCAACTGTTCGTCTTCGGTACTCGACACCCCAATACTCCTTAATCGCTAAATCGGCTGTTTAGACAGCTTCAACCCTGCACGACGCAGGTGGCCAGGTGTGCAGCGAGCGCATCCCAGGCAATGCTTTGTTGTTCGCCCTGGCCACGCAGGGGTTTGAAACCTACCACTTGCTGGGCCATTTCGTCGTCACCGAGGATCAGTGCGTACAGCGCACCGCTCTTGTCGGCTTTCTTGAACTGGCTCTTGAAGCTGCCGGCACCGGCATTGACTTGCAGGCGCAGGTTGGGCAGTTGGTCGCGTACACGCTCGGCCAGGGCCAGACCGGCCAGCTCTGCTGCTTCGCCGAAGGCGCAGAGATAGACGTCGACCTGACGGGAAATTTCTTCCGGGATCTGCTCCAGGGTTTCCAGCAGCAGCACCAGACGCTCGATGCCCATGGCGAAACCGACGCCCGGGGTCGGCTTGCCGCCCATCTGCTCGACCAGACCGTCATAGCGCCCACCCGCGCAGACGGTGCCCTGGGCGCCGAGCTTGTCGGTGACCCATTCGAATACGGTTTTGCTGTAGTAATCCAGACCACGCACCAGTTTCGGGTTCAGCACGTAAGGAATGCCGACGGCATCCAGACGGGCCTTCAGGCCTTCGAAGTGGGCACGGGATTCGTCATCCAGGTAATCCGCCATTTTCGGCGCATCGACCAACACGGCCTGGGTATCGGCATTTTTTGTGTCGAGCACGCGCAGCGGGTTGGTTTTCAGGCGACGCTGGCTGTCTTCGTCCAGTTTGTCGTGATGCGCCGAGAGGTACTCGACCAGCGCTTCACGATAACGGCCACGGGATTCGCTGGTGCCGAGGCTGTTGAGTTCGAGTTTGACCGCATCGCGGATGCCCAGCTCGCCCCACAGGCGCCAGGTCAGCACGATCAGTTCGGCGTCGATGTCCGGACCGTCGAGGTTGAACACCTCCAGACCGATCTGATGGAACTGGCGATAACGGCCTTTCTGCGGACGCTCGTGACGGAACATCGGGCCGATGTACCAGAGTTTCTGCACCTGGCCACCGCCGGTGATGCCGTGCTCGAGCACGGCACGCACGCACGCAGCCGTGCCTTCCGGACGCAGGGTCAGGGAGTCGCCGTTGCGGTCTTCGAAGGTATACATCTCTTTTTCGACGATGTCGGTCACTTCACCGATCGAGCGCTTGAACAGCTCGGTGAACTCGACGATCGGCATGCGGATCTGCTTGTAACCGTAGTTATCCAGCAGACGCGAAACGGTGCCTTCGAAATAACGCCATACCGGCGTCTGTTCCGGCAGGATGTCGTTCATGCCACGAATGGCTTGCAGAGACTTGCTCACAGAAATTCCTTAATTCGTTCGATCAGCCGCGCGCGATAACCGCTGCGTCAGCTTCGACCTTCTCGGCCGCTTTCTCGCGGATCAGCTTTTCCAGCTCGTCCACAAGATTGTCATTCGTCAGTTTCTGCGACGGCTTGCCGTCGATGTAAATCAGGTTTGGCGTGCCGCCCGTCAAGCCGATATGGGCTTCCTTGGCTTCGCCGGGGCCGTTGACCACGCAACCGATTACCGCGACATCCAGCGGCACCAGCAGGTCTTCAAGGCGCCCTTCCAGCTCGTTCATGGTCTTGACCACATCGAAGTTCTGCCGCGAGCAGCTCGGGCAGGCGATGAAGTTGATGCCACGGGAACGCAGATGCAAAGACTTGAGAATGTCGTAACCGACCTTCACTTCCTCGACCGGGTCGGCCGCCAGCGAGATGCGGATAGTATCGCCAATCCCCTCGGCGAGCAGCATACCTAGGCCCACGGCGGATTTCACTGTACCGGAGCGCAATCCACCGGCTTCGGTGATGCCCAGGTGCAGCGGCTGGACGATTTCCTTGGCCAGCAGACGGTAGGCTTCAACGGCCATGAACACGTCGGAAGCCTTCACGCTGACCTTGAAGTCCTGGAAATTCAGGCGTTCAAGGTGCTCGACGTGACGCAGGGCGGACTCGACCAGCGCGGCCGGCGTCGGCTCGCCGTATTTCTTTTGCAGGTCTTTTTCCAGCGAGCCGGCGTTGACGCCGATGCGGATCGGGATCCCGCGGTCACGGGCGGCATCGACCACCGCACGCACGCGGTCTTCGCGACCGATGTTGCCCGGGTTGATGCGCAGACAGTCCACACCCAGTTCGGCCACGCGCAGAGCGATCTTGTAGTCGAAATGGATGTCGGCAACCAATGGCACCTTGACCAGTTGCTTGATCTTGCCGAACGCCTCGGCGGCGTCCATGTCCGGTACCGAAACGCGGACGATGTCGACGCCGGCGGCTTCCAGACGGTTGATCTGCGCGACGGTGGCAGCGACGTCATTGGTGTCGCTGTTGGTCATGCTCTGCACAGCGATAGGGGCATCGCCGCCCACGGGCACGTTACCGACCCAGATCTTGCGCGATTCGCGACGTTTGATTGGAGATTCGCCGTGCATGACTTATTGACCCAACTTCAGGCGAGCGGTCTCGCCACTGGTGAACGGAGCAACATCGACCGGCTGGCCGTTGTAGCTGACCTGCGCGCCACGGGCAACGCCCAGACGCACGGCAAACGGAGGCTTGCCGACGACAGACAGGCTGTCGCCCTTACGCTTGAGGCCGCTGTACAGCACTTTGCCGCTGCCATCGGTCACTTGAGTCCAGCAATCAGCGATGAACTGCACCTGAACCTGGCCTTGACCTGCAACCGGAGCGACTGCCGCTGTCGGCGCGGGTGCAGCGACGGCCGGGGCTGCCGGGGCAGTGACGGTCGGAGCAGGCGTGGCCGGAGCGGCAGGTGCTGGAGTTGCCGGAGCAGCCACCACAGGCGCTGGCGTATGAGCCGGTGCAGCCGGAGTAGCGGCTGGCGCAGCAGGTGCCGGAGCAACCGGTGCGGTCGCTGGCGCCGAGGCCTCGGTCTCGGCACCGGTCGATTCTGCACTGGTTTCCGATTGAGGCAGCGCCAGAGCAGTGGAGCCCTCGGCTTCGCCTTCTGCAACGGCCTGGTCTTCCGGCTCGTCCAGCGGGTGAATCTGGGTGGTGCCGTCGGCGCCTTCGACTTCGACGTGCTCCGGAGCCAGACCGATCAGGTCCTTGGTACGCAGCGAGGTCTGATCCTGCCACCAGACGAAACCGCCGCCGATGACCGCGATCAGCAGCAACAGGCTGACGATACGCAAAATGGTGTGGGAAACCCGTACCGGCTCTTCGATACGGCCGAGGGCGTGGACGTTGCTGCCCTGGGAATCGGTGCCGGTGGACTGATCGAATTGCTGGACCAGAACGGTCTGGTCCATGCCGAGCAGTTTGGCGTAGGCGCGAATGTAGCCGCGAGCGAAAGTATGCCCGGGCAACTTGTCGAATGCGCCGGCTTCAAGATTGCTCAGGGAAGTCACGGTGAGGTTGAGCTTGAGGGCCACTTCGGCCAGCGACCAGCCATTGCTTTCGCGGGCCTGGCGCAGGGTCTCACCGGGGTTAACGCGATTCGCTGCTACAACTTCGGGATGCGCCGCTTTCATCATTGCTCCGACAGGTATTGCTGATATTCCGGCGTACCGGGATAGAGTCGTTTTAATTGCAGGCCCGCACTGGCGGCCTTGTCGCGATCTTCAAATACTTTTGCCAACCGAACGGCGAGCAACAGACTACGTGCATTTTGCTCGGAGAGCTGGCTGAAACGGTCGTAATAGTCACGCGCGGGCACATAATGCCTGTCTTCGAATGACAACTCAGCCATTTCCAGCAACGCCCGTGGCTGCTGACGGTTCAAACGCAGCGCTTTTTCCAGCTGCTGCTGCGCCAGATCACGCTGACCGAGCTTCGCCGCCGTCATGCCGAGATTCTCGAACACCCGCGAACGCTCAGGATACAGGGTATCGGCGGCCGCCTGTTCAAAACGCTCGTAGGCGTCCTTGTAACGCTGTTCTTCGTAGAGAAAACTGCCGTAGTTGTTGAGAATGCGCGCATCGGCGGGACGGGAGGACAAGGCTTTGCGGAAGTGTTCGTCAGCAAGCGCAGGTTCCATTTCGGCCTGGAACACCAGCCCCAGCGCGGCATTGGCGTCGGGATCCGAACCGTCCAGTTCCAGCGCCTTCTTCAGTGGAACCTTGGCCCGCTCGGTCATGCCCTGCTGCAGGTATCCCAGCCCCAACTGCACGTAGGCAGCCCGCGCTTCGTCACGGCCCTTGCTGGTCTTCATCGGGTTGTAATCACCCGACAGGACACAACCAGCACACAGGCTGGCCAACAGCAACAGCAGCGCAAAGCGCAGGGACATAGAGATCCTCTCTTAGTTAGTGTTCGCGGCGTTCTGTGCCAGATCGCTGTCGGCGCTCAATTCACGCACGGCGATGTAACGTTCGCTGCGACGGGTGCGATCCAGCACCTGCCCTACCAATTGACCACAAGCCGCGTCGATGTCTTCACCACGAGTGGTGCGCACGGTGACGTTGAAACCGGCCTGGTGAAGCTGATCCTGGAACCGGCGGATGGCGTTGTTGCTCGGCCGCTCGTACCCGGAATGCGGGAACGGGTTGAACGGAATCAGGTTGATCTTGCACGGAATGTTCTTCAGCAGCTCGATCATTTCCACGGCGTGCTCAAGCTTGTCGTTGACGTCCTTGAGCAAGGTGTACTCGATGGTCAGCACGCGCTTCTCGCCCAGTTCGGACATGTAGCGCTGGCACGACTCAAGCAGCATCTTAAGCGGATATTTCTTGTTGATCGGCACCAATTGGTTACGCAATGCGTCATTCGGTGCGTGCAGGGACAACGCCAGGGATACGTCGATGTGCTTGGCCAGCTCATCGATCATCGGCACCACACCCGACGTGGACAGGGTCACGCGGCGCTTGGAGATCCCGTAGCCCAGGTCATCCATCATCAGATGCATGGCGGCCACGACGTTGTCGAAGTTCAGCAGCGGTTCGCCCATGCCCATCATCACCACGTTGGTGATGGCGCGGTCGATGGTAGCCGGAACACTGCCGAAGGATTTGTTGGCAATCCACACCTGACCGATGACTTCGGCGGCGGTGAGGTTGCTGTTGAAGCCTTGCTTGCCGGTGGAGCAGAAACTGCAGTCCAGGGCACAGCCTGCCTGGGACGAAACGCACAGAGTGCCGCGCTTGCCCTGGGGAATGTAAACGGTCTCGACGCAGCTGCCGGACGCCACGCGCACCACCCACTTGCGGGTGCCGTCGCTGGAAATGTCCTCGCTGACCACTTCGGGACCACGGACCTCAGCAACAGCCTTGAGCTTTTCGCGCAAGGCCTTGCTGACGTTCGTCATGGCATCGAAATCATCGACGCCAAAGTGGTGAATCCATTTCATTACCTGACCGGCACGGAAACGCTTCTCCCCGATTGAGTCGAAGAATTTTTCCATTTCCGGCTGGGTCAGACCCAGCAGGTTGGTTTTAACAGTCGATGTAGTCATGGATTCACCTTCACTCTTAAGCCAATGCTTAGCGAGTGGTTACTTCAGTAGCTGCGAAGAAGTACGAGATTTCACGAGCAGCAGCGGCTTCGGAGTCCGAACCGTGTACAGCGTTGGCGTCGATGGAATCAGCGAAATCAGCACGGATGGTGCCGGCAGCAGCTTCTTTAGGGTTGGTAGCGCCCATCAGCTCACGGTTCAGAGCGATAGCGTTTTCGCCTTCCAGAACCTGAACTACAACAGGACCGGAGATCATGAAGGCAACCAGGTCGCCGAAGAAACCACGAGCGCTGTGCTCAGCGTAGAAGCCTTCGGCTTCGGCTTTGGACAGTTGCTTCAGTTTCGAAGCTACAACGCGCAGGCCGGCTTTTTCGAAACGAGTGGTGATCTCGCCGATCACGTTTTTAGCAACGGCGTCAGGCTTGATGATGGAGAAAGTACGTTGAACAGCCATGGTGTAACTCCAGAAACGGTAATTTGCGAAAAATTAAACCCGCGAATTATACGCGGGTTCTTGGGTATTGCCTAACCTGCGAGGACGATCAGTCTATTTCATCATTCCAGAGCTGCTGAACCGCTTCCAACACCTTCTCGCCGACACGGCCAGAGTTGTTGTCGAAGTCAGGCAGCTCCATGATCCATCGCTGCAGGTCGACGAAATTGACAGAAAACGGATCTACACCCGGCTTGGCTTCCGCCAGCTCTTCTGCAATACGTTGAACATCATTCCAACCGTAGCTCATGACAGTCTTACCAGTCAGTGCGGCGCTTCGGCCGCATGGTTAAGCGAATATTTCGGAATTTCGACGGTGATGTCTTCTTCACCGACGATCGCCTGGCAGGCCAGGCGCGACTGGGCTTCCAGACCCCAGGCACGATCCAGGAAATCCTCCTCCAACTCGTCGGCTTCTTCCAGCGAGTCAAAACCCTCGCGGATGATGCAGTGACAAGTGGTGCAGGCGCAGACGCCGCCGCAGGCGCTTTCCATCTCGATGTGGTGTTCGTGAGCCAGTTCGAGGATCGACGTGCCGGGCGCAGCGTCAACGACCATGCCTTCAGGGCAGAACTTCTCGTGGGGCAGAAAAATGACCTGCGGCATCAGATATCCTCGATTTCATTCAGATTGCGCCCCGACAGAGCGGCTTTCACCGTCTGATCCATACGACGGGCTGCAAAAGCATCGGTCACTTGCGACAGACGCTTGGTCTGCTGCTCGATGGCATAACCATCGGTGCCTTTCATCAGTTCGGTCAGTTCCTGCACCTGCAGATCGATGACCATGCGCTCTTCGGCGTCGAGCAAACGCTCGCCATCCACCTCAAGAGCGCCCTGCACCGCTTCGATCAGGCGCTGGGCATCGACTTGCTGCTCGCGAAGAACGCGGGCGACTTTGTCATCGTTGGCGTGCTGGAACGAATCTTTCAGCATCTTGGCGATTTCGCCGTCGGTCAGGCCATAGGACGGCTTGACCTGAATGCTGGCCTCAACGCCCGAACCCAGTTCACGGGCAGAGACGCTGAGCAGGCCGTCGGCATCGACCTGGAAGGTCACGCGAATTTTCGCCGCACCGGCCACCATCGCCGGGATGCCGCGCAATTCGAAGCGAGCGAGCGAGCGGCAATCGCTGATCAGCTCACGCTCGCCCTGCAATACATGGATCGCCATCGCCGACTGGCCGTCTTTATAAGTGGTGAAGTCCTGGGCGCGAGCGACGGGGATGGTGGTGTTACGTGGAATCACCTTCTCCATCAGGCCGCCCATGGTTTCCAGCCCCAGGGACAGCGGGATCACGTCGAGCAGCAGCAGTTCGCCGCCATCGCGTTTGTTGCCAGCCAGCGTATCGGCCTGGATCGCAGCACCAATGGCCACCACTTGATCCGGGTCGATTTCGGTCAGCGGCTGACGACCGAAGGCCTCGGCGACAGCTTCGCGAACACGCGGAACGCGGGTCGAACCACCGACCATGACCACGGCGTGTACGTCTTCCAGCTCGACGCCGGAATCACGAACGGCACGGCGGCAGGCTTTCAGACTGCGAGCGACCATTGGTTCGATCAGCGCATCGAAGGCTTCGCGGGTCAGTTGTGCTTTCCAGTCGCCGTAGGCAACTTCAACACTGTCAGAATCCGTCAGGGCTTCTTTGGCAGCGCAGGCGGTTTGCAGCAGGCTGCGCTGTGCGCCTGGATCGAGGTCGGCGGACAAACCGGCGCTCTCGATGATCCAGCCGGCAATCGCGTGATCGAAATCATCGCCGCCCAGCGCGCTGTCGCCGCCAGTAGCGAGGACTTCGAAAACACCGCCAGTGAGGCGCAGAATCGAAATATCGAAAGTGCCGCCACCCAGGTCATAAATCGCGACCAGGCCTTCGGCATGCTGATCCAGACCATATGCCACCGCTGCAGCGGTCGGCTCGTTGAGCAGACGCAGCACGTTCAGACCGGCGAGTTTCGCCGCGTCCTTGGTGGCCTGGCGCTGAGCATCGTCGAAATACGCCGGAACGGTGATCACCGCACCCACCAGCTCACCGCCAAGGGTCGCTTCAGCGCGCTGACGCAGCACTTTGAGGATATCGGCGGAGACTTCGACCGGGCTTTTCGGGCCCTGCACGGTGTCGATGAACGGCATATGCGATTCACCGCCGACAAAGCGGTACGGCAGTTGATCGCCCAATTGCTTGACGTCGGACAGACCACGACCCATCAAGCGCTTGACCGAAAGCACGGTATTCAGGGGATCGGAGGACGCAGCCAGTTTGGCTGACTCGCCGACTTCGACGCGATCGGCGTGATAACGCACGGCGGAAGGCAGGATGACCCGCCCTTCGGCGTCGGCCAGCGGCTCGGAAAGACCACTGCGCAACGCAGCAACCAGCGAATTGGTAGTGCCCAAGTCGATCCCCACAGCCAGACGACGCTGGTGCGGTTGAGGACTTTGGCCGGGTTCGGCGATCTGCAGTAGGGCCATCGTGATCAGGACTTATCTGTATATCAGGCGTGCGACCGGAGCGGCACTGGGTTAATCGTCGAGGCGCTCTTCTAACTGGCGCACTTCGTAGGTGAGCTTGTCGAGGAACTGCATGCGCCGCATCAGGCGTTCGGCCTGTTCGCGTTGCGCTGCATCATCCCAACAGGCTGCGAAGCTTTCGTTGAGCTCTTCCTGGGCGGTTTTCAGGCGACGCTTGAAAGCCGCGACACCGTCCAGGTCGGCACTGTCCTGCAGATCTTCGAGCTCTTCGCGCCATTGCATCTGCTGCAGAAGAAACTCGGGATCGTGGACGGTGACTTCCATCGGCACTTCATGCCCGCTGATGGTCAGCAGGTAGCGTGCACGCTGGGCCGGACTCTTGAGCGTCTGGTAGGCATCGTTGAGCCGTGCAGACTGCTCGAGCGCCGAGCGCTGCTCGCGCTCGGAAGCATCGGCAAAGCGGTCAGGATGAACGCCGCGCGCCAGCTCGCGATAGCGCGTGGCCAACTGCTCGAGATCCAGACGAAAGCCCGGTTGCAGCTCGAATAAAGCGAAATGACAAGGAATACCCACGACAAGCCTCAGATGTTGAAGCTTTCGCCGCAGCCACATTCACCGCGTACGTTGGGGTTGTTGAACTTGAAGCCTTCGTTCAACCCTTCCTTGACGAAGTCGAGCTCGGTGCCGTCGAGGTAGGCCAGACTTTTCGGGTCGATGATCACTTTCTCGCCGTGACTTTCGAACACTTGATCTTCTGCAACCACCTCGTCGACAAACTCCAGCACGTAGGCAAGGCCGGAACAGCCCGTGGTGCGAACACCCAGACGAATCCCTTCACCCTTGCCGCGCCCGTCGAGGGAGCGCCGCACGTGTCGAGCAGCCGCTTCTGTCATGCTGATAGCCATCGTTGACTCCTTACTCGTCGCCCAATGCTTAGATCAAGCCTTTCTTCTGCTTGTAGTCGCGAACGGCCGCCTTGATGGCGTCTTCAGCGAGAACCGAGCAGTGGATTTTCACTGGCGGCAGGGCCAGTTCTTCGGCCAACTGAGTGTTCTTGATGGTTTCAGCTTCGTCCAGGGTCTTGCCCTTCATCCACTCAGTGGCGAGGGAGCTGGAGGCAATAGCCGAACCGCAGCCGTAGGTCTTGAACTTGGCGTCTTCGATAACGCCCTGATCGTTGACCTTGATTTGCAGACGCATCACGTCGCCGCACGCCGGAGCGCCGACCATGCCGGTGCCGACATCCGGGTCTTCGGCATTCATCTTGCCGACGTTACGCGGGTTTTCGTAGTGGTCGATGACCTTTTCGCTGTAAGCCATGATTCTCAATCCTCACTCATCAGGGCCGCTCTTGAGACCCTGCAACTGCGCTGCGCAAACCGCCGCGTCGCTACAGGATCTGTATCCGGCGGCTTCTATATTTAGTGTGCCGCCCACTCGATCTTCGAGATATCGACGCCGTCTTTGTACATGTCCCACAGCGGCGACAGAGCGCGCAGCTTGGTAACGGCCTCGCAGACTTTCTGCGCGGCGTAATCGATTTCTTCTTCGGTGGTGAAGCGGCCAAAGGTGAAACGGATCGAGCTGTGTGCCAGTTCGTCGTTGCGGCCCAGGGCGCGCAGTACGTACGAAGGCTCAAGCGACGCCGAGGTACAGGCCGAACCGGACGAAACCGCCAGATCCTTGAGCGCCATGATCAGCGACTCGCCTTCAACGTAGTTGAAGCTCAGGTTCAGGTTGTGCGGGACGCGGGCGGTCAGGCTGCCGTTGACGTACAGCTCTTCCAGGTGCTCGACCTGCTTGTAGAAGCGGTCGCTCAACGCCTTGATGCGGACGTTTTCTGCAGCCATGTCTTCTTTGGCCACACGGAACGCTTCGCCCATGCCGACGATCTGGTGGGTCGCCAGGGTGCCGGAACGCATGCCGCGCTCGTGACCGCCGCCGTGCATGGTCGCTTCGATGCGCACACGCGGCTTGCGGCTGACGTACAGCGCGCCGATGCCTTTAGGGCCGTAGGTTTTGTGGGCAGAGAACGACATCATGTCGACTTTCAGTTTCTGCAGGTCGATTTCGACCTTGCCGGTGGACTGAGCGGCGTCAACATGGAACAGAATGCCTTTGGAACGAAGCAGCTCGCCGATGGCGGCGATGTCGTTGACGGTGCCGATTTCGTTGTTCACGTGCATTACCGACACCAGGATGGTGTCTTCGCGCAGCGCAGCTTCGATCATGGCCGGCGTGATCAGGCCATCTTCGGTCGGATCGAGGTAGGTGACTTCGAAACCTTCACGCTCCAGTTGGCGCATGGTGTCGAGGACAGCCTTGTGTTCGATCTTGGAGGTGATCAGGTGCTTGCCCTTGGAGGCGTAGAAATGTGCCGCACCCTTGATTGCCAGGTTGTCGGACTCGGTGGCACCGGAGGTCCAGACGATTTCACGCGGGTCGGCATTGACCAGATCGGCGACCTGACGACGGGCGTTTTCGACGGATTCTTCGGCTTTCCAGCCGAACACATGGGAACGGGACGCCGGGTTACCGAAGTTTCCGTCGACCAGCAGGCATTCACTCATTTTTTGCGCAACGCGCGGATCGACCGGGGTGGTCGCAGAGTAATCAAGGTAAATCGGCAATTTCATGGACTATCTCCTAAATCAGGCTGGCTGGCGTGCCGCTAGCTCTCTGGCTGTCATTCGACGGCGGACGCTTCAATCTTGTCCAGGCGCGGCGCCTTGCCATTGCAACGACGCTGATCCTGACGCTGGGCCACTTCCTGCACCTCACGGCGAGTTACGAGGTCGGCCAAGCTGATACCGCTGAGAAATTCGTGAATCTGCAGGCTCAGGTCGCACCACAGGTGATGGGTCAGGCAGGTGTCACCGGAGTGGCAGTCGCCCTGGCCCTGGCATTTTGTTGCATCGACCGATTCGTTCACCGCATCGATCACCTGAGCGACCTGGATGCCCTGCATGTCGCGGGACAACTGGTAGCCACCGCCCGGACCGCGAACGCTGGAAACCAGGTTGCTGCGGCGCAGCTTGGCGAAAAGCTGTTCGAGATAGGACAGGGAGATGCCTTGGCGCTCGGAGATATCGGCCAGGGACACCGGCCCGTGTTGCGCGTGCAACGCCAGGTCAAGCATGGCGGTGACGGCGTATCGGCCTTTTGTAGTCAGTCGCATGGACAATTACCACGGAGTTCGGAATGGGCGGGAGTATGCAATTCCCGAGCATTTAAGTCAACTATAAGACCTAGTGCTTTAGTCGGGTTTACCCGCAAAAGAGCGCGCGAATGATAGCAGGGTCTGCGGCCTAATGGCACACCGGTCGGCAGCAGCCCTGCAAGTGCATCAGTGGAGCTTGGATTCGTCCTTGCCCTTGACGCAGGCGAAGTCCTCTTCACGCAGTTCGGGCAGATCTTTCGCACAATAATTGCTGCCCAGATCCTTCAGCGCGCCGCACATTCCCTCAAGACGCCCATCGACCGCTTGCAGGTGATCGAGCAACTGGCCGATGGCACGCGCCACAGGGTCGGGCATGTCTTCGCTGACGCCGTAGGCATCGAAGCCGATCTTCTCGGCCATCGCCTTGCGCTTGGCGTCGGCCTCATCATCGGACTTGACGATGATCCGGCCCGGAATCCCCACCACGGTGGCACCCGGAGGCACTTCTTTGGTGACCACGGCATTGGAACCGACCTTGGCGCCGGCACCCACAGTGAACGGACCAAGCACCTTCGCGCCAGCCCCCACCACAACGCCATCACCGAGCGTCGGGTGACGCTTGCCCTTGTTCCAGCTGGTACCACCCAGGGTCACGCCCTGATAGATCGTCACGTCGTCGCCGATTTCAGCGGTTTCGCCAATCACGATGCCCATACCGTGGTCGATGAAGAAGCGCCGACCGACCTTGGCACCCGGATGAATCTCGATCCCGGTCAGCCAGCGACCGAAGTTCGACACCAGCCGCGCCAGCCATTTCAGATCGTTGCGCCAGAGCATGCCGGCCAGTCGATGAATCCAGATTGCATGCATGCCGGGGTAGCAGGTCAGGACTTCAAAAGCGTTACGCGCCGCCGGATCTCGGTGGAATACGCTCTGGATATCTTCACGCAAACGCTCGAACATCATTAATCCTTCCGCTTAAGGAGCTCGCCACGGGCCGCTTTCTGGGTTTCCGTGAGGATGCCACGCAAAATATTCATTTCCGCCCGGCTGACCGAGCTGCGTCCGTACAACCGGCGCAGACGCGCCATCAAGTGCCGCGGCTTTTCCGGATCGAGGAATTCGATGGCCACCAGAGTCTGCTCCAGGTGCTCATAGAACCGCTCCAGCTCATCCATGGTCGCAAGCTCTGCGCTTTTCACGGAGGCCACTTCTTCCTTTTCGATCTTGGTCGGCTGGCCTTGTGCAGCCAGCCACGCCATGCGCACTTCATAACTCAACACCTGCACCGCCGCCCCAAGGTTCAGCGAACTGAATTCAGGATCGGAGGGGATGTGCACGTGATAGTGACATCGCTGCAACTCGTCATTGGTCAGGCCGGAATCTTCACGACCGAACACCAAAGCGATTTCCGCGCCCTGCCCTGCCTCCTCGACCACTTTGGTCCCGCACTCGCGCGGATCCAGCAGCGGCCAGGGAATGCGTCGGTCACGAGCACTGGTGCCGAGCACCAGATTGCAACCGACCAAGGCGTCTTCCAAGGTGGCGACGACTTGCGCGTTTTCAAGGATGTCACCGGCACCGGAAGCACGGGCATCGGCTTCGTGATGCGGAAAGACTCGCGGATCAACCAGCACGAGACGCGACAGGCCCATGTTTTTCATGGCGCGCGCGGTCCCGCCGATGTTTCCCGGATGGCTGGTATTGACCAGGACGACACGAATATTCTGCAGCACGGCGGGCGCTCTCGGACTCGGCAAAGGGGTGCAAATCTTACAGAACAGCCTACCGTTAAGCTATGAAAGCGAACAGCGACCTTCACCTGAAGAAAAGTTCTGATAGAATGCGCGGCTTTCTTTAACAACCTTAGGTGACACATCCATGCAGCCCATGCTGAATATCGCGCTGCGCGCCGCCCGCAGCGCCAGTGAACTGATCTTCCGCTCCATCGAGCGCCTGGATACCATCAAGGTCGACGAAAAAGACGCCAAGGATTACGTATCCGAGGTCGATCGCGCCGCCGAACAGAAAATCATCGACGCCCTGCGCAAGGCTTACCCGAATCACTCGATCATGGGTGAAGAGACCGGCCTGCACGCCGGTACCGGCATCGAAGGCGAAGAGTACCTGTGGATCATCGATCCGCTGGACGGCACCACCAACTTCCTGCGCGGCATTCCTCACTTCGCTGTCAGCATCGCCTGCAAATACCGTGGTCGCCTGGAACACGCCGTTGTTCTGGATCCGGTTCGCCAGGAAGAATTCACTGCCAGCCGTGGTCGCGGCGCTCAACTGAACGGTCGCCGCCTGCGTGTCAGCGGTCGTACCAGCCTGGACGGCGCTCTGCTCGGTACCGGCTTCCCGTTCCGTGACGACCAGATGGACAACCTCGACAACTACCTGGGCATGTTCCGCGCCCTGGTTGGCCAGACTGCCGGCATCCGCCGTGCTGGTTCGGCAAGCCTGGACCTGGCTTACGTGGCCGCAGGTCGTTTCGACGCATTCTGGGAGTCGGGCCTGTCCGAGTGGGACATGGCCGCTGGCGCCCTGCTGATTCAGGAAGCAGGCGGCCTGGTGAGTGACTTCACCGGCGGTCACGACTTCCTTGAAAAAGGCCACGTCGTTGCCGGCAACACCAAATGCTTCAAGGCAGTTCTGACGGCGATCCAGCCACACCTGCCGGCCTCGCTGAAGCGCTAAGCGTTTCGCAAAACCAAAAAAACACCCTTCGGGGTGTTTTTTTTATGGGCATGAAAAAGCACCCCGAAGGGTGCTTCTTATAAGCGATCAGCCAATCACTGGCCTGGCTGGTTCTGCGACAGGATCAACTTGCCTTCCTTGTCGACCGGGATCTGATTGCCCGGATCACGATCCATCCGCACCTTGCCTTCCTTGCCGTCCAGCGAATAACGAACGTCATAGCCCACGACCTTGTCGCTGATGTCATTCACCGTATTACAGCGAGTCTGAGTCGTGGTGTAGGTATCACGCTCCTGCATACCCTCCTGAACCTTGTTGCCGGCGTAACCACCACCGACCGCACCGGCCACCGTGGCAATCTTCTTGCCGGTGCCGCCGCCGATCTGGTTACCCAGCAGACCGCCCGCCAGCGCGCCGACCACGGTACCGGCGATCTGGTGTTGATCTTTCACCGGAGCCTGCCGGGTCACCGTCACATCCTTGCACACTTCACGTGGAGTCTTGATCTGTGTCTTGACCGGCTCAACAGCCAATACTTGCGCATACTCAGGGCCGCTTTTCACCAGGCTGTAGGTGGCTACAGCACCCCCGGCAGTTACACCGACAGCACCCAATACCGCACCAACCAGCAACGACTTGTTCACATGAACCTCCTGACCATCACATGCGGGAACGCGCCCGCGCTTCTCCCAGCCTTGGAGCAAAAAAAAAGACGCGAGTTCAACTCGCGTCTTTTTTGACTGACCGCCGGGAAAAAGATGGCCGTTATGGACGGTCGTCGACTTCCTTCTCGGTATTGGCCGGAGGAATCAGATCTTCAGTGCTCAGGTTCAGCCAGATCAGCACCACGTTCGCGATGTAGATCGACGAGTAGGTACCCGCCAGGACACCGATAAACAGGGCGATGGAGAAGCCGAACAGGTTATCGCCACCAAAGAACAGCAGCGCTGCGATCGCCAGCAAAGTGGAGATCGATGTCGCCATGGTCCGCAGCAAGGTCTGAGTCGTCGAGATGTTGATGTTCTCGATCAGCGAAGCTTTGCGCAGGACACGGAAGTTCTCACGCACCCGGTCGAATACGACGATGGTGTCGTTCAGCGAATAACCGATGATCGCCAGCACCGCCGCCAACACCGTCAGGTCGAAGGTGATCTGGAAAAACGACAGGATACCGATAGTCACGATCACGTCGTGGATCAGCGACACAATGGCGCCGACCGCGAACTTCCACTGAAAGCGGAAAGCCAGGTAGATCAGGATGCCGCCGAGCGCCAGCAGCATGCCGAGGCCGCCCTGGTCGCGCAGTTCTTCGCCGACCTGCGGGCCGACGAACTCGACACGCTTGACGGTAGCCGGGTTATCGCCGCCAACCTTTTGCAGTGCTTCTGCGACCTGATGACCCAGTTGCGGGTCTTCACCCGGCATACGCACCAGCAAATCAGTGGTTGCACCGAAGTTCTGCACGACGGCTTCGTGGTAACCCGAAGTCACCAGTTGCTCGCGCACCTTGGTGACGTCAGCCGGACGCTCGTAGGTCAGCTCGATGAGCGTACCACCGGTGAAGTCCAGCCCCCAGTTCATGCCCTTGTGGAACACACTGAAGATTGCCAGCAAGGTCAGAAATACTGTGACGCCGAACGCAAAGTTGCGGACGCCCATGAAGTTGATTGTACGTAACATGGCAGCCCCTTAAATCCACAACTTCTTGAAGTCACGTCCGCCAAAGATCAGGTTGACCATTGCGCGGGTCACCATGATGGCCGTGAACATCGAGGTAAAGATCCCGAGGGACATGGTTACTGCGAAGCCCTTCACCGGGCCGGTGCCCATGGCGAAGAGGATGCCGCCGACCAGCAAGGTGGTCAGGTTGGCGTCGAGAATCGCAGTGAATGCCCGGCCGAAGCCTTCGTTGATTGCACGCTGCACGGTCATGCCGGCGGCGATCTCTTCACGAATCCGCGAGAAGATCAGCACGTTGGCGTCGACCGCCATACCCATGGTCAACACGATACCGGCGATACCCGGCAGGGTCAGCGTGGCACCCAGCAGCGACATCAGCGCCAGCAGCAGCACCATGTTCACCGCCAGCGCGACGGTGGCGATGATGCCGAAGAAGCGATAGATGGCGATGATGAACAGCGAGACGAACAGCATGCCCCACAGCGATGCATCGATACCCTTGGTGATGTTGTCCGCACCCAGGCTCGGGCCGATGGTGCGCTCTTCAGCGAAGTACATCGGAGCAGCCAGACCACCGGCACGCAGCAGCAGCGCCAGCTCGGACGACTCGCCCTGGCCGTTCAGTCCGGTGATACGGAACTGCGCACCCAGCGGCGACTGAATGGTCGCCAGGCTGATGATTTTCTTCTCTTCCTTGAAAGTCTGCACCGCAACGTCTTTCTCGACGCCGTCGACCACTTGCTTGACGTAAGTCGTGACCGGGCGCTGTTCGATGAAGATCACCGCCATGCTGCGACCGACGTTACTGCGGGTCGCGCGGTTCATCAGATCGCCACCGTGGCCATCCAGACGGATGTTCACTTCAGGCGTACCGTGCTGCGAATCGAAACCGGCCTTGGCGTCAGTCACCTGGTCACCGGTGATGATCAGGCCACGCTCGATCTGGGCAGGAGGACGCTTGCCTTCGCGGAATTCGAAGGTTTCGGAAGTGGCTTTCGAAGCGCCCGGCTCTGCGGCCAGACGGAACTCCAGGTTGGCCGTCTTGCCGAGGATACGCTTGGCTTCGGCAGTGTCCTGCACGCCCGGCAGCTCAACCACGATACGGTTGGCGCCCTGACGCTGGACGATCGGTTCGGCAACACCCAGCTCGTTGACGCGGTTACGTACCGTGGTCAGGTTCTGCTTGATGGAGTATTCACGGATTTCCGCCAGCTTGGCCGGGGTCATCGCCAGACGCAGCACCGGTTGACCGTTGAGGTCGGCCGGAACAATGTCGAAATCGTTGAAATTCTTGCGGATCAGCGCGCGGGCCTGTTCGCGGGAATCAGCATCGCTGAAGCCCAGCTGAATGGCGCCATTGAGTTGCGGCAGGCTGCGATAGCGCAGTTTTTCTTTGCGCAACAGACTCTTGACGTCGCCCTCGTAGACTTTAAGGCGGGCGTCGAGGGCTTTGTCCATGTCCACTTCCAGCAGGAAGTGCACACCACCGGACAAGTCCAGACCCAGCTTCATCGGGTGCGCAGCCAGGTTGCGCAACCATTGCGGGGTGGTTTGTGCCAGGTTCAGCGCGACGACGTAGTCATCACCCAATGCCTTGCGGACAACGTCCTTGGCCGGCAGCTGATCTTCAGCCTTGGTCAGACGGATCAGACCGCCCTTGCCGTTCGCAGCCAGGCTCGAAGCCTTGACGTTGATCCCGGACTCCTTGAGCGCGGTACTCACGCGATCCAGATCGGCCTGATTGACCTGCAGGGCCGTGCTGGCGCCGCTGATCTGAATGGCCGGGTCATCGGGGTATAGATTCGGAGCGGAATAAATCAGACCGATCGCCAGCACCGCCAGGATCAGAATGTATTTCCACAGAGGATATTTGTTCAGCATCACGCCGCCCGTTATGAACGCGGGGCGCCTTGCGCGCCCCGTCGATTGAGTAGAAGTTGGAACCTTAGATCGCTTTCAGCGTGCCTTTTGGCAGCGTGGCGGCGATGGCGCCCTTCTGGAACTTCATTTCCACGGTGTCGGAAACTTCCAGAACCACGAAGTCATCGGCCACTTTGGTGATCTTGCCGGCGATGCCGCCGGTGGTGACCACTTCGTCGCCCTTCTGCAGGCTGCTCAGCAGGTTCTTCTGCTCTTTGGCGCGCTTGGCCTGTGGACGCCAGATCATCAGGTAGAAGATGACCAGGAAGCCGACCAGGAAAATCCACTCGAAGCCGCCGCCCATAGGCGCCGCAGCCGGTGCAGCCGCGTCAGCCATGGCATTAGAGATAAAAAAGCTCATTTAGCACTCCAGTTGCAAATGTTGAATCTTGGGGTCAGAAAACTCAGTCCAAAGACGGAACGGGAAGCCCGCGTTTGGCGTAGAAGGCATCGACAAAGGCGGCCAATGTACCCTGTTGAATAGCCTCGCGCAAACCAGCCATCAGCACCTGATAATGGCGCAAATTGTGGATGGTATTGAGCATGCTGCCGAGCATTTCGCCGCACTTGTCCAGATGATGCAGATAAGCGCGGGAGAAGTTCTGGCAGGTATAGCAATCGCAGGTCGGATCCAGAGGCGAATCATCATGGCGATGGAACGCGTTACGGATCTTCAGCACGCCTGTATCAATGAACAGATGCCCGTTGCGGGCATTACGGGTTGGCATCACGCAATCGAACATGTCCACACCGCGGCGCACACCCTCAACCAGATCTTCCGGTTTGCCAACGCCCATAAGGTAACGAGGTTTGTCAGCCGGCATCATGCCCGGCAGGTAATCCAGCACCTTGATCATTTCGTGCTTGGGCTCGCCTACCGACAGACCGCCAATGGCCAGGCCATCGAAGCCGATCTTGTCCAGGCCTTCCAGCGAGCGCATGCGCAGGTCCTGGTGCATGCCGCCCTGAACGATGCCGAACAGCGCCGCCGTGTTGTCGCCATGGGCATTCTTCGAACGCTGGGCCCAGCGCAGCGACAGCTCCATGGACACACGGGCGACGTCTTCGTCAGCCGGGTACGGCGTGCATTCGTCGAAGATCATCACGATGTCCGAGCCCAGATCGCGCTGGACCTGCATCGATTCTTCCGGGCCCATGAACACCTTCGAGCCGTCGACCGGGGAGGCGAAGGTCACGCCCTCCTCCTTGATCTTGCGCATGGCGCCGAGGCTGAACACCTGGAAACCGCCGGAGTCGGTCAGGATCGGGCCTTTCCACTGCATGAAATCGTGCAGGTCGCCGTGTTCCTTGATCACTTCGGTACCCGGGCGCAGCCACAGGTGGAAGGTGTTGCCCAGAATGATCTCCGCGCCGGTGGCGACGATGTCACGCGGCAACATGCCCTTGACCGTGCCGTAGGTGCCCACCGGCATGAAGGCCGGGGTCTCGACGGTGCCACGAGGGAAGGTCAGACGACCACGACGAGCCTTGCCATCGGTGGCAAGCAACTCGAAAGACATACGACAGGTGCGACTCATACTGTTTCCTCTGGGCCGCGCGGCGCGGGATTACGGGTGATGAACATCGCATCACCGTAGCTGAAAAAGCGGTATCCGTTGTCCACGGCGGCTTTGTATGCGGCCATGGTCTCGGGATAACCGGCGAACGCCGAGACCAGCATCAACAGCGTGGATTCGGGCAAATGGAAATTGGTGACCAGCGCATCGACCACATGGAACGGCCGGCCCGGGAAGATAAAAATGTCGGTGTCGCCGCTGAACGGCTTGAGCACGCCATCGCGGGCAGCGCTTTCCAGTGAGCGCACGCTGGTGGTGCCGACAGCGATGACTCGGCCGCCGCGCTCACGGCAAGCAGCGACTGCATCGACAACATCCTGACCGACTTCCAGCCACTCGCTGTGCATGTGGTGATCTTCGATCTTCTCGACGCGCACTGGCTGGAACGTACCCGCGCCGACGTGCAGCGTGACGAACGCGGTCTCGACGCCCTTGGCGGCGATCGCTTCCATCAGCGTCTGATCGAAATGCAGCCCGGCAGTCGGGGCCGCCACCGCGCCGAGCTTCTCGGCATACACGGTCTGATAACGCTCGCGATCCGAACCTTCGTCCGGGCGGTCTATATAAGGAGGCAACGGCATGTGCCCGACGCGATCAAGCAGCGGCAGCACTTCTTCGGCAAACCCCAGCTCGAACAACGCATCGTGACGCGCCAGCATCTCGGCTTCACCGCCGCCGTCGATCAGGATCTTCGAACCCGGTTTCGGCGACTTGCTGGAACGCACATGGGCCAGTACGCGGTGGGTATCGAGCACGCGTTCGATGAGGATTTCCAGCTTGCCGCCGGACTCCTTCTGCCCGAACAGGCGCGCCGGAATCACCCGGGTATTGTTGAACACCATCAGATCGCCCGGCCGCAAATGCTCCAGCAGATCAGTGAATTGACGGTGTGCCAGGGCGCCGCTGACCCCATCCAGGGTCAACAGGCGACTACCGCGACGCTCGGCCAAAGGATGGCGGGCAATCAGCGAATCAGGAAGCTCGAAGGTAAAGTCAGCAACGCGCATGATGGGGTTCGTCTAGCAGGGCCGGAAAGTCTAGCGGAAATATCGAAAATTGACCATGAAACGTGATTGACCAACGGTAGGCACCTCTCTATACTTCGCCGCCATTGAGCCCTGATGGCGGAATTGGTAGACGCGGCGGATTCAAAATCCGTTTTCGAAAGGAGTGGGAGTTCGAGTCTCCCTCGGGGCACCACATAGCAGTATCTGAGAGTCTCTACCAGCCTCTCAGACCCAGAGAAACCGGCCACTTGGCCGGTTTTTTTGTGCCTGTCTGTTTATCCCTGTCTCCCCTTATCCGTTGTATCCCTGTATCCCTGCTTGTATCCTGAGAAAAATACCGAACTTTGGGATACAAGGATGAAGCGCGCAGACATCAAGCGCCGCCCTCTCGCTGATACGACACTTGCGGGATTGGAGTCGGAATTAAAGGAATACCGAGAGCTGGACGGAAACGGCCTCTACTTCAGGGTAAAACCTGATGGTGGTAAATCCTGGCAGCTCCGCTACAAACGTCCGGCGGGCAATTGGGCTTGGATGGGGCTGGGGGGTTACCCAGAAGTAAGCGGTGCGTTGGCACGGGACAAAGCTGCTGAACTTCGCAAGGTCGTGAGCAGCGGGGCCGATCCTCTCGAACAAAAACGCTCTGCCAAAGCGGCAATTGATGCTGCCAAGACTCGCACCTTCCGAGCGGCTGCTGAAGCTTGGCTCAAGGCCAAGGAAGAAAAGGGACTCGCGCCTTCCACCCTTAACAAAATCCGCACTTATCTCGACAAAGACATACTCCCGGCGCTGGGAGATAAGCCCTTGGACGAAATCACTCGTACTGACTGTGCGGATCTCCAAGCATCACTTGAAGCCCGGGACGCACACAACGTGGCGGAAAAGTGCCGCACGTGGATCAATCAGATATTCGGACGAGCCATCGGCTTAGGCCTCACGGAAAACGATCCTGGCAGTCGCCTCCGAGATATTGCAGCTCAAGCCCCAAAGACTCAGCAGCATCCTCATTTGCTGGAGCCAGAGTTGGCAGAGTTCCTCCAAGCACTCAAAAACACCCCCAGCAGGCTGACGGCCCGAACTGCTGCATGGCTCTGCATCTGGACCGCGTCCAGACCGGGCATGGTTCGATTAGCTGAATGGAAAGAGTTTGACCTGGATAAAGAGATATGGACGACGCCTGCCGCCAAGATGAAGATGCGCCGAGACTTTGTGTGTCCACTCCCTAAGCAAGCGCTTTCCGCTCTCAAAGAACTTCATTGCCTCACAGGTCGTAGTCGCTGGCTGTTCCCTGGGGTGGGCGCTAAGAACCCAACGATTAGCGAAAACACCATCAACAAGGTCTTCGCGACAGTTGGTTACAAGGGTCGATTGGTTGGTCATGGTACTCGTCACACCGCCAGCACTCTGCTCAGGGAACACGGCTGGCCGAAAGAGCACGTCGAAGCGCAGCTTGCTCACAAAGAAGAGGGAATATCGGGGGTCTACAACAAGGCTCAATACCTTGAGCATCGAGTAAAGATGATGCAGTGGTATGCAGATCACCTTGATGCGTTAGCAAGCGAAAAGGTAATCAAGGGACAATTTGGAAAAGCGGTATGAATGCACTTATCCATACCACCTTCAAAATCCGTGTTACAGGTGTAACTCGTGTAACGATGCCGGCCAAACGCCCGGATTCATTGACTTTCAATCCCGTTACACTCTTGCACGACCTTCCGTACATGCGATGTAACGCACGCCGTTCGTGTAACACCAGAATAAGCCCCTCGCATGCTGCGGGACAAATTTCTCCAAGCTGGGCCAGAGTGCAAATATCGCTGGAAACGCATCCAACTCGCAGGGCAAGGGATAGAGCGTTACACGTAGAGAACCATGGGCGTGATTGAAACTCATCCAATTTTGCACACGGCGCTAACCGCCGGCCTGCTTCAATATCTCTCCGGTCAACCGCTCTATGAGCTCTGCAAAGAACAGATCACTGATCTTTGCGAGCTAATCAATCAATGCTGCGTACGCATCCAGAACGGCGACATCAGCAGCGATATGAGCAGCATGTGCATACAGACAACGATGCATGAAGAGGCCATTTTTCAGTACGCCTCAACCGACAAAAAAAATCGTCTTGCACATTGGGTTCGCCAATACAGCAGCTGCCCTTCAGCTTCGGAGCGCGATGCATATGCAGCCTACGTCATGGCCTGTGCAGTAAAAGCGCTAAGCGCATTAGCTGACTGGATGCGCTCTACGGAAGACGAGGCATGGTCACATGTTGCTGAACCTCCAACGGATTGTCCGTGGGATATTTATTGTCTCGTCGTAGAGGGACAGGTCGATCCCATTGAACGCATTCAGGCACTAGAACAATACGTGCTGTTTCTGGAGCCAATAACAACCCTACCCTGCTTGATCAGTGACGAACTGACCCCAATCGCTTACAGGGCAATCGAGAACGCTATCCGCACCAAGGGCGGCATCATCAGCGGAATGGAGCGTAACGAAGAAATCGGCGCACGGGATACAGCAATCATTAGGCAAGGTCGACACTACGTGTCTAGCGGAATGTCACGGCGAAACGTGACCACGGCGGTTCACGCCTGGCTGGAACGGGAGGTGTCCAAACCGCTCAAACAGCGCGCTGAGTGGGTGACAATGGAAACCGAAAAAGCGCTAACCCGCAAAAGCGTGGAGGGAATCCTCAAGCGCAATTTTGTTGTGTGACCGATATTTCAATGTCATTTCAAATGGAAGTGAACTGCTCACCGCCGACCAATTTCTAGACCATTGCTCTCGTTGTCCAAATCAATCGAGAGCAATACCTATGAACACCTCTGTTACCGATTTTCCCCGCAAGACTCCCGTCAACGCCACCTCACTTTTTGATGCCACTTCAACTTTGATCCGCATGCGGGAGGTGGAAGGCATTGTGGGGATGAAGCGTTCGACCATCTACAAACTGATGCAGCGCACCGACTGCGGCTTTCCGCAGCCCGTCAAGCTGAGCAACAGCAACGCACGCGGCGCCCCTGTCGCCTGGGTCCTATCCGAAGTTCAAGCGTGGGCGCGCAGCCGCATCGAGGCACGCGATCAGGTGGCTGCATGAGCCACAAGACTGCAAACAACGCTTTGATGCATCCCTTTTCCGTGTTGCGTCGGATCGGTTTCTCGACTCGCGTCATGCAGCGCCTTGAACGCTACCGCAGCCAGCAGGACAAGCAAGGTCGCGTTGTCAGCGTGCTCAGCTGGGCCGACGGCACCTGGTGCGCCCTCTCCCTTCACTGCGAAAAGACCGGGGCCGTGGTCGTCGACGAAGGCCAGCAGGTCGACGCCTACGAAGATGCCCGCTCCATGCTCAGCGGCGGATTCCTGCCCCTTCTCTCCCTGCGCTGGGAAGCCCATGCCTGAAACAAAAACGCCTCCGGGGGCGATCCGGAGGCGTTGAGGTCAATCTACATGCACGAACAATTTATGCCGCACCTGAAAAAACCGCAAGCCATCAGCGCAGTTGCACTTTCGAAAAACGGACGTTACTCTCTGGCCATCGCTGCAAATTCAGCGATTGGGCTTGGCGGCCCAAACTGTACAAGGCGCAACAGCGCCCCCATTACGATTGCAGGCGCTTTTTTTGTGCCCGCTTTCCCGTGTTATGGCGGGTTGCGTAGGAGCACCCTCGGGTGCGCCGGTCTCCTTGTACGCCGGTCCGCCAATCCTGCGCAATCCGTCACCCTAATCTGCTTGGCGGCAGACGGTGGCGGTTCCTCAGTACAAGGAGCCTTCACAAATGCAACACGCCCTCAATCCGTCCAAAATTCGCGCCGCTGCACACCGTGCAATGGCTCTCGCCGCTTTACACGCCAACTCAAGCCTCGCTACACGCCTCTCCCGCTACAACGCTCACATGGCCAAAGCCCGCGCGCTCGAAACCGCAGGCGGTGCCCAATGAACAACGCCCTGAGTTTTGCCCTGCCCGAAGATCTGCTCTGCGTGAATCCGAGCGCAGAAGCCGGTGTGCCCATCGACGCCATCACCTGCGCGATTGACCGTGCTGACTCGGTGCTGACGCTGCTGGAGGATCACTTCGAAAACGAATCCTCACGCCTCGCCAATCACGTCATCGCCGCCGTCCTCTGGGACGTGCGCGGCACCCTCGGGTTGATCAAAACGCTGGCCATGCACGGTGACAACACTTCGGCCCCTGCGGTGCAGAAAGGCGGTGCGCTATGAGCATTTCCACCACACCGGGCCACGCTACCTTTTCTCGCGTTAATGCCACCGACCTGAAGCTATTTCGGGTGAATGCCGGAGTACCCGTTGAAGACGCGCTGGAGATGGTGTCGTTGCTGCAGCATCACGCGAACCAGCTCAGTTTCGACGCGGCCATGAGTGACCACGGCGAGCGTTTCAGTTGGCCCGCCCTCTACCTTGGCGAGATGGCCAAAGCGCTGATCGACGACATCAACGACGCGCTGTTTCTGCCGAGGGCTGACACATGAGCCAACGCCCGAACAGCACCGCGAAACGTCCAAGCTTCGCCGACGTGAAAGCCGCCGCGTTCAAAGACATTGATCGTGTCTTGTCGCACTGGCTGCCCAACGGCAAGCGCGTGGATGGCGGCAAGGAATACACCGCTCCAAATCCGACCCGCAGCGACAAGCGCGCAGGTTCGCTCAAGGTCAACTTGAGCAAGGGCACCTGGGCAGATTTTGCCACCGGCGACAAAGGCGGCGACCTGATCGATCTGGTGCGCTATCTGGACGACGGCACCGACGTCGAGGCTTGCAACAAACTGGCCGACTGGCTGAACGTTGCGCCGGGCGCCGCCAAGACAATGGCAGCACCGACCAAGCCCAAGGCGTCGACATGGAACGCCATCCAGCCGATCCCGACCGAGGCCATGAACAAGTGCCCGGCCAAGCACCGTGATCATGGTGTGCCGTCCAAGGTCTGGATCTATCGCGATGCGCAGGGTCAGCCGCTCATGGCGCTGTATCGCTTCGACCTCGGCCCCGATGAAGACGGCAAGCCGAAGAAGGTCTTTGCGCCTCTGACATGGTGTCAGCGCTCCGATGGTCAAACCACACAATGGCGCTGGCAGGGTCTGCCGGATCCGCGTCCACTGCTGCGCCTTGATGAGCTGGCCCAGCGCGCTTACACGCCGGTGGTTTTGTGCGAAGGCGAGAAAGCCGCCGACGCTGCCAACGAACTACTGCCGAACTACGTGGCCACCTGCTGGCCGAACGGCTCCAACTCCTGGCACAAAGCCGACCTGACGCCGCTCAAGGGACGCGACGTGGTGTTGTGGCCGGACAACGACGACAGCGGTAAAGCCTGCATGGCCACCGTTGCCGAAAAGCTGCGCGAAATCGGCGCGGCCTCGGTCCGGGTCATTGCGCTGGAGGTGTTCAAACGAAAGCCGACGCTGAAGAACGACCGCGCCGCGTTCGCCAAAGGTGGTCAATGGGATGACGGCGACGATGCCGCCGATGCGCTCGGCAAAGGCTGGACCGCTGCGCATTTTTCCGAGCTGGAAAGCAGCGGCGAGCTGTTCGGCGTGATCGAAGAAAAACCGGTAGTTGCCCCGGTAGAACCCACGCCGGAACCGGAACCGGACGCGAAACCCAAAGCAGCAGCCAAGCGCCCGGCAAAATCGAAAAACGACCTGATGCCGGGAGGCTTTCGCCTGACGCCCGAGGGAGTGTTCTACGCAGGCGACGACGGTGAAGCACGCCCGGTGTGTTCGCCACTGGCAATCCTTGCGCGTACCCGTGACGAGAAGGGCCACAACTGGGGTTTGCTGGTCGAGTTCGACGATCCCGACGGCACCAAGAAACGCTGGAACATCCCGGCACGCACCATGACCGGCGACTTCGGCAAGGACGTGCTCGGCCCGTTGGTGGACATGGGGTTGCGTCTGGCCGGCAGCCGCTCGGGGCGCAACGCTCGCAACGATTTGCAAAGTTACCTGGGCGGCTTCGACAGCGCGCAACGAGCGCGACTGGTCACCCGCTTGGGCTGGCATGACAGCGCCTTTCTGTTGCCCGAGCAGCAGGTCGGCATGCACGTGGAACACCTGCACTTCTACGAGGCCGGCGCGCAACTTCCGCCGATCAGCGAAGCGGGCACGTTGGAACAGTGGCAACAGCAGATCGGCGCGCTGTGCATCGGCAACCATCGTTTGGCGTTTGTCGTCGGCGTGGCCTTCGCCGGCCCCCTGCTGCACATGCTTGGCCACGAATCGGGCGGCTTTCACCTTTACGGCGACAGCTCCGGCGGCAAGACCACGCACCTGCAGGTTGCCGCCTCAATCTACGGCGGGCCGCGTCTGGTGCGCTCGTGGCGCTCGACCGACAACGCGCTGGAGTCGATCGCTGCCGCTCACTCCGACGGGCTTCTGGTGCTCGATGAAATCGGCATGTGTGATGCCCGCATCATCGGCGAGACGGTGTACATGCTCGGCAACGGCACCGGCAAGGCCCGCGCCAATGATCGAGGCCAAGCCGGCCGGCAGGTGCAGGAATGGCGCCTGCTGTTTCTCTCCACCGGTGAAAAGACCTTGGCCCAACACATGGCCGAAGCCAACAAGGAACTGAAAGCCGGTATGGAGGTGAGGATGCTCGCCGTCCCGGCCGATGCCAGCAAAGGCCTTGGTATGTTCGACACGCTCAATGGTTTCGAGGATGCCGCCGCCCTATCCGACGCACTCAAGGCCCGTGTGGCGAACTACTACGGCACGCCGCTGACCGCGTTCTTGACCGCGCTGTGTGAACCCGGCAAGCGCCACGGCTGGGCGGCAATCCTGCGCCGCACGCTGGAAGGCTTTATAGCCAAAGCGCTCCCCGCCTCTGCCAGTGGACAAGCACACCGTGCTGCGGCGCGCTTCGGTCTCGCGGCGGCCGCTGGCGAGCTAGCCACCGCGATGGGCATTACCGGTTGGCCGGACGGCACGGCCACCACTGCCGCTCGGGTGTGCTTGAACGCATGGCTCCATGAGCGTGGCGGCGCCGGTAACTTCGAGGGCGATGCGATCTTGGCGCGGCTGCGCCAGGTCATCGAGCGTTTTGGTGAAAGCCGCTTCACCCGATGGGAATCGGCGGCAGCGAAGATCGACGAACACGGCCCACGCACCATCGACCGCCTCGGCTTTCGCAAGACGCTGGAACACGGCATGGGCGACACCATGCACACCACCAACACCTATTACGTGCTGACCGAGGCGTGGCGCTCGGAGATCTTCCGAGGCATGAACCTCACGGCGGTAAACAAGGAGCTACTGCAGCGCGGTGTGCTGGAACCGAGCAGCGACGGTAAGGCGTCGAGCTTGGTGCGTCTGCCCGGGCTGGGCCAGCAGCGCTGCTACATCGTGAAAGTGATTCCGGGAACGGATGACGGCGAGGCACGGGCTGCCTGAGGGCAACTCTGCTGATCGAGGTAACGCCGGCTCATTCCCGGCCTCGCCAGCCGAATCACTCAAATCAAACTCATCAAGGACAACGAACATGACAATGAATGAATTGAAACAGCAACTCGCCGAATTGATTGCCGAGAAAGAAGCAATTGAAAACAGTCTTCCCATCCTGCACGCGGAATGGAGCAATGCGCCTAACAACTACAGTCCAATCGGCAACATGATCGGAAGCCCTGAGAGAAGTGCCGCCATGGATCGTTACTCAAGTGCTGAATGTCGCCTGAGGGCAATTCCATCCTCGATCAGCCGTATCGAGGAAAAGATGGCTTACTTGGAGCGCATTGAACACGTCGAAGAAATCAGGGCAAAGTCGATCCAAACCATGTCCGAAGCGGCCGCTGAAATCGAAGCGCTGAAGCAGACACAATCGCATCTGAGCCAACGCCTTCAGACCATTCAGTCGGATGCGCAGCAATCGCTGGAGAAAGCACAGCAGGCAGAACGAGATGCAGCAAGCCTGTATGCACGCAGCTTGGCGAGTGGCGATAGCGACGGCGAGAAATCCGCTAATGGTGAAATGCAGAAGGCGGCCAAACAACTCGCTGCCACTGATGAGCACGTCAGAAGACAGGAACTCATCATGGAGGCCTTGCAGGCTGAGCTCGACTCCCTTGAAACGCAAATCGCCACTGCACAGCAGCGGGAGAACGATGCAAAAGAATCGGCCCTGAGCGCTGTAAAGCTGACTCTGGAAGAAGAGTGGAACGCCGCTGCGGAACACTTGGTAGTCCTGGGCGCACGGATACTCGCGGCGGACTACGCCCGAGGGTACTCGGGATATGGTTTCTCCAAGCTCGATGTACCTCAATTCGGACCTTTCCATTCGGATCTTCGTCACTCAGACCTAGTCTCCGCAGCCCGCTCCATCAGCACAGAGGATCTGCTGGCAGCTTGAACCCGAAGCAGCCCGCTCACGCGGGCTGTTTAGAACCCCATCAGGACAAAGATCATGATCACTCCAATACTGAGCAGCGCGAACTGGACCGACACCTTGAAGGCACGCAAAAACCACCTGACCGCGCTGATGAAAATCGTGGACATCAAAACGGGCAAGGTCTCGAATGTTCAGACACTGACGGTCAACTTGATCAAGAACGAAATGAGCTACATCGAAGACCAGTTGAAAGGGCGTAAGTGAGCTGAACTCCGTGCTGTAATACACTTCAGAAAGATATCGCTAAAACACAACAAGGAATTCACATGTCCAAACTCGCCGAATACCGCCAGCTTGAGAAACACCTCGCCGAACAGCTTCAGGCTTTGGAAGCACTGAAGAGCGATGGCGCATTGAAAAAAGAGATCGAGTTCGAAACCAAGCTACGCGAGCTGCTCGATCAGTACGGTTTCAGCCTCAAGCACATCATCAACCTGCTGGATCCGCAGAGCACGAAACGCGCTTCAACACCAGCGCCGGCACCTGGCAAGCGTAAGCCTCGCGATCTGAAGGTCTACAAGAACCCGCACACCGGCGAAGTGGTCGAAACCAAAGGCGGCAATCACAAGACGCTGAAGGAGTGGAAATCCAAGCACGGTGCCGACGAAGTTGAAAGCTGGGTGAAGAAGTAACGCAGCTTGAATAAAAGGCCTCTCAGAGGCCTTTTTTTGTTGATCACAATCAAAGTCCAACGCCCTCAACTGCTCTCCTGTAGTTCGCTGTAGCCTTCTCGATCATAGCTCTGCGCTCCTCACGGGTGATGACGCCTTCATTGAAGTATTGCTCGGCCCTCCCAACCTGATCGAGCTGCTCCTGGCTGCACTCCACGATTTTTTCTTAGCGACCGCATCTGCCCAATAGCTGCCGCTCACGAACGTCTGCTTTCGGCCAAAAGCGGACCTTTGAGAGCTGAACCTTCGGGTCAATAGTGGACGTGGATTTTCAATAGCCGTGGACTATTCACCGTCATTATCGTCATTATTACGGGTGAGTGCGCCCTTTCTGCTTGTTTGGGGGCAATGAATTATTCTTATTTGAAACGGAAGTCAACAATGAAAAAACCGTCTGGAATGCAGGACGAATTTGATAAGGCGATAGAGCAAACCGTAGCTCCCGAGAATATTTTGCCGCTGGCTATGTCTAGGTCAGTTGAACGACTGGGCTTGAACTGTGATGAGTCAGATCTGAAGGAATTAATAAATGCCGTTATTAATTCAAAGCATGGCGAGATTAATATTGATCTAGACATCCCATGCTCATTTGGCACGACGAAGGAAGACGTACAATCCACGATCACAACGATTTTTGACGATCTAAAATTTACAATCAAAGAAGTTTCGACCGAGATAACTGAAGCTTTGCCACAGGCGGTACAGATTACATTGGAAAAAATGGCCTATATAGTTGGCGGAGAGCTACTGAACAAAGCAACGGAGCACACTGAATATCTTGATAAAATTCAGGAGTTGCGCGCAAGCACAGTTGAAAAACTTTGGAATAAAGCTGTAAATCAATTAGACATGCTAAGACACTTAGTTATTGAATGGGACGGAGCTGCATTTGAAATTAAGAGCGGGCCATACGCCAATGTGAATACCGCGCGCGCGCTGAATAGAATAGTTTTACGATTGTATAGTGTGGTTGGTGAAATCATCGCACTGGCTCGAGCTGGGTATGCTGATGGTGCATTAGCGAGGTGGCGAACGATTCATGAAATTTGTATTATCGCGATTTTCTTGAGCAAACAATCTGATAGGTGTGCGCAAATGTACTTAGCACACAGCATAATTGACGAGTTAAGATTGGTTGAGTCAGGTAGCAGGGAGGGGATTCACAAAACTAACAATAAAGCTGACCAACAATATCTAATTTCGCTAAGAAAGCAGAAGTCGCAACTAGTAGAAATATTCGGCCCATCTTTTGCTAAAGACCTGGGCTGGGCAGCAGTAGAGCTCGGTCGCACAAGAGTGACCTTTCGAGAGCTTGAAGATTTTGTTGAAATGGGAATGTTGAGGAAAGGCTATCAGCATGCTAACAGTGCAACTCACGGAGGCGCGCTAGCTGCCCTAACGAGAATTAGTTTAGGGATGGATATTGAATATGCTAGCGAAGTTTCACCTGCATTCGGATGTGAAGTAGCGATAGACTATGTAGCAGGATCTCTATCAACATTGATTGCGGAACTCTGCGTAGAGACAGAAAGCGCCGATCTTTTAATTATGAATATGGTTATTCAGGATTTTTCTTCTAGCGTGCACAACCATATTGAAAACTCAAAAAAGAACATTTCTCGCATTACTCCTCGTGCAAAGTTTCAATTTAAGAAATCGCGAAACTCACTCTTAAATACCAGGCAAGGAAAGAAGAAATGACGCTGCTTTTGGCTGATGGGGGCCGCTCAGGAACAACCGTATCCGGCCAATAGCGGTCGCCGTGGCCGTCAGCTTTCGCCATATGCGGACGCTTGCAAGTGAGCGCTAGCTGTCAAAGCAGTTGTTGCAAATGGTGCCCTAGCAAGTCTATGTTGAGGCTTAGAAGTGTCTACGAAATCCGGGGCGATTCCATTTCTGTGCAAACATCGCACTGTACAAGCCGCGCCCTACCATTAGCGGGCAGTCAACGTCCTATAAGTTTACTTAGCTAACTTTAGCACAACTATATCTGCATACGACCACGTCTACAAAGGGGGGCACCTAAAGCAAACTTAATAATTTAAATTCTATTAAAGTTCGAGAAAGGAGCACAGGGATTCCGCTGATGCGCACTTCTGCCTAACAATAACAGAACTGTTTGCAATCTGTTCACCATATGCCTCGTACCTCTCTGATGGACTCTTTTGTAAACGTATCGCCCCATCCTTATTATGCGCTTTGAAACCAGCAGCTATAAGGCGAGCTTCCCAATCACTTAGGTCTTCGAGGTTGTAAGGTGCGGTCAAACTAGCGAAAGCAATATTGGCAGGGTCTAGTGTGGCCAGCAACCACGTCTCTATCGCGAATGAGGTGATTGCAAAGTGGACTATATCTTTACTTGGCTTTTCCTTAAGCCAGTGATGCAGGGCCTCTTCGCAGTAATCCCTTCGATGTTTGACTGCTGGATTGAATGCCGGAATATCCTTTATTTGCTCAGCAATATCAGAGTCAATTTGAATAATCAACCCTTTAGCGCCTCGAATTGCCATTAGCGCTTGCCAGCTTTGCCTAGCGAGTAAAGGCCTTAAATTTGGATGTACTGCTGCAATATCTTGTGGGGTTTTCACTCCATATTTTTTACACCAGTTTCTAACCCCGCCCCAACCATGTCTCTCCCAAGTCCCAGTGGTTGCATCAATTTGAGGAGCCAGCGCTATAATCTCTACTGGCTTACCAAGGTCCTCGTAGATTTTCGATGCTAACCGCTTGATAACATATGTATCGGTCGGGCCTTCGCAGACGAGTAAATATTTGTCCAATTTAGAATCCTGCTGGCATGCCACCTATTGCTCCTGACATCCATATTTCGGAAAGCTTCATGCCGAAATATCGTTCTTCCCACTGTTCCTTAGTCGTGTCCTGCGGCGGAGAGACTCTCCTGAATTTAGTATGGCCATCTTCGTCGCGTTCAACAACAAACAATCTATGTTTAGAATTGAACAAGTCAACTGCATCAAGCGCTGCTGGATTATGAGTTGTCAAAAACAGCTGCTTTTCAGGGTTTTTTTCTAGTATTTCTGATATTTGACTCATCAACGCCCTAATCAGCCCGGGATTTAGTGCGTTGTCAACATTGTCGAGTGCAAAAATATTTGGAGAATTTTTATGAATCAGTAGAACGAGGGCGAATAAAATATACAGCGCGCCTTCACTCACGTCGTAACCGTATAGCTTATTGAAGTTGGTTATCATGTATTTGTCGCTGTAGACAACCTTCGCTCCAATAAGGTTAATATGCCCTGAAACAAGCTCTTGGTTAACTTGTTTCGTTGTGCCTACAGATTTAACCCAATTGATGAGCTCAAAAAAACGCTGAATCTGAGGTCTGGCTTCCTTATCATTCAAAACTTCATTTAACGCATCTGCTAGGCGTCCCCCGTACAATCCTAGAGGTTCTTTAGCACTAGAATCTGTCTCAGTGCCTCGAAGCAGAGGTGTTGCAGGTGCGTAAATTGCATATTTTGTCAGCGCAGAGAGAATTTCTATTTCCTGAGAATAATTAGTATCATTCTGAATAGTTTTCAACGCCTGCAGATAAGGGAATATAGCTTTCCGATTATCTAGTTTGGAATTTAGCGAATTTCCATTGAGGGTGGCCCCGTTATTTGAGCGCCCGGCTATTGTTGCACCCTCGACCTTTACTGACTCAGAGTGATAGCGAAAACCATCAACAGCATTGACACTCATTGAATAACTTAAATCATTGTCAAAATGAGCTTCCAGCCTGAATATACTTGTGCGATTTTTATTCTTAAATGCACTACGAAATATCGCAGACGAAGAAAGCCTAGCACCTCTATGCTGTAGTCGCTCATAATCTATCCCACCTTCTAAAGATGCGGAAAGCATAGCAATGGCTTCGAGCAAGTTACTTTTACCAGCGCCGTTGGTTCCTATAAAAACATTAAGCTGTCCCAAGTCCAAACTATCCTGCCAGATGGACTTGAACCCTTTAATATCTAGTTGCCGCAATATGGCCATATTTCTGCTCTGATCCGTTTCTTCATGCTTCGACAATAACTCTCATAGATCGTGCAGCCCTCTCCAATCCTTGCGACGAGGATGCTAGCACCAAAAATAAAAAATACAGCTTTTTCAGGTCCATTTTGATTAAAAATAGTCGGCTATCCGTGGTGTTCGTCAAAAAAGGGTTCGATGGAGGGCTGCAGTTCGTTGCTTCCGGCTGGAGCGCTAGCTATGAAATTGGCGGATTTTAGTGGATTTCAATCAGCTACGCGCTGCCTGCTGGATCCTAACCCTCGCGTGATTGCCCGGCTAACCTAGAGAGATGGAGGAGGGTTAACAATTCGTCCCGTGTCGAAAGCGGCATCAGAGCAAAGGTCCGGCAAATTGCGCCTTATTGACTAGACACATCCCAATGGCCGCCTTTGGCCGTTAGCGGTCGATTGCGAACGTCCGCTTCTGGCCGAAAGCGGCCGCTGGCTGGACCCGATGATGGATTGGATGCAGTAGCCGCCTTCCCCCACCCCAACTGATTGGCTAAAGTCTCAAATCATCTGCGCGGCGAAGCAATTTTTAAGCATGCCGTATCTAAGCCTCTCTGCTGTGGCCGCATGAGCTAGGCTTTGCGAAACCCTTATTTCCAGGATGGATCGCATGCCAAATAACTCAGCTTCTAATATCGCCACCGCTGACGCCCTGACATTGCTCCTGCACAATCAGCATGCACTGGCGGCGGCAATCGAGGAGGTTGCCGTTTGGCTTGCAGCCAGTGGCGCAGCAGTCGTTGCAGATAACGCTGTGATGGCTATGGAGACCTTGGACACAAATGCAAAATCGATCACAGATGCGATTATGCGAATACGGCAATCCTAATCTCGCCGATACTGGCAGCAATCGGCCAGAAGCAGTTCTTCGAAGTGTCTAATGAAGAAGGACCGACTCATGGTCTATTTGACTAGAGCGAGTACCAAATCTTTCATTAGTCGAAAAAAAACCGCCCCTGCCGAAGCCAAGGCGGTTCACAGCTCGACCTTAAGGCAGGTCGTCTAAGCGGTCACGCAGTAATTCATAGACGTGATAGACACGCGCACAAACCACCACGACATCCCACGCATGTTTCAAGAACTTGAACATGCTTGGCCCTCCCGTAGTTGGGCCAGCCTCCAGCGCGCTTATCCCGGAACACGCACGCTTTTCGGAACACACCAAGCGTTCCCTATGAGGTGGCTAAGCCATTGAACTCTCGGTTACATCCGGCACGGATTCCTAGGCCCGTGTAGAGAGTCGCAACTCGCGTCAGTCCTGGTTAGCAGCTCCCAGTCGGCTGTGCGCGAATCTGGCCCGATGTTAACCAATTTATTCCAGCTCCGGGGGGCGCAGTGGCGCACAACTCGACATAACACCAGAGGCTTTTTGGTCCGAAGGTAGGATTTACGGGGCTTCGGCTGGGTTTAGTTTTTTAATTATTTTTTTCACGGGTATAAGTTTTGGACAAAAAACAAACAAAAAGCTGCCAGCCCTTACCCGCCGGGCTCTTCTGCGCGTTGTCATCGCAAAGATGGCGGGCGGCCATCAGGCCGCCAATCGTTAATTATTGCCACCAGTAGTGCCACCTGTGTAAGCTCCTTTCACACCAAGCGTTCCCTGTGAGCGAGCCATGTCGGCCCCTAACCGGAATGGCAGAAAAAACCGCCTACCTAAGGCGGTTTTTTTTGTCTGCGATTTGCGAATCCCATGTAAAAGCTAACGTTTTTTCCGATCAGTTGTCTTGCGGGTCGAAAATTCCAGCTGAATCGCCCTTAGTTTATAGACGAATGATGACTGCTTGTGGCCGTATGCGGTCGCATGGGAATGTCCGTTTCTGGCCGACAGCGGTCGCTTGCGGTGTCCGCCTCTGGCCGAAAGCGGCCCGTTGCGACTGCTGACTGATCTCTGGCACAGCGGCCAAACTGATGACAGCCCGTTAATCGCATCTATTGGGCAGACTGGGAGTAGGAAGGACTTGGTCTCCTGCACATGGACATGACCTCCTCCGTCCCTCTTGCAAGCACCAGAAGCGTTACACCAGATTGATGAGTTACACGTCTAAATGTTGGTGTACGAAGCCGATGTAACATTAGAAATATTCAATAAATACAGTTACTTACCATTCTTCGTTACACCAGTTACACGAGTTACACCGCATTTGGAGGTATGCATACCCCGACACCCCGGAAGCATCAATCCCACCAGCGAACGTCAGGTGCATTTCCCGCAGTGTGCCGGGGCCCCTGAGGTTTTCTTCGAGACACGGGGTCGGAAACCCGCCGGACCTTGTTAGCGGGACAACTCCCAGCTTAGTGAACAGGTGAACCCGGTGAACTGCCTGTTCACCTGTGCATCTGCACTACAAAACACTCGATCCAAGGTCATCATTACCGGTACGGTAACGATGTCCTTTTGTCTTCAAGATCTTTTCAATTTCAACGTTGAAATTTCAGTAAGCTCCAGCATCTTCCGCTACCACAGTCCCGCGGGTTTCCGACCCCGTGTAAGAAGAATACTCTCAGGGTCCCCAGTGGTATTTGGGTAACCGCCGGCATACGATGCTTGGACTAGGCTCATTGACTGGAACGTTCGCTGACCGCAGGCTGAAATGGGAACAATTCATGGAAGACAAAGCACTACTGGTTTCGGTACTAAAACGCATCAACGAAAACCAAATCGCGTTAGGGGCTGCTGTAGAAGAGCTTTCGAACTGGGTTGAACAACGTGGCTCCATAGACGTGGCTGATAACGTTCGAGGCGCCCTGGCAGCTTTGGATAGGAACGAAGGGTTTCTGACTCTCGCCTTAATCTCACTTTCTGCTGAGGCTGGCTCTGATGCAAAGCCCGAGTGAATCTGACGCTTCTTCCCAGACGACACCGCCGCGACTGTTCAAATATCTACATTCCGACCGGATCGATGTATTGGAGGCGTGCAAAATTTGCTTCTCCTCTTCGCTCAACCTTAATGACCCGTTTGAGCTGAAGCCCCCTGTACGCCTTTATGAATCAGACGAATCGATGTGGGCTATGGTCGATGAGCTGCTGCCCGCCCTGATCGAAGAGACGCTCGCCGAGCTACCTCCCCCCTTTAGGAATCAAGCGACGAAAAGGCAAATTGAGTCTCGGGCGCGAGCTCAATTGCTTTCGAAAGATAATGGCTTCCTCAAAATCCTGAAGGAGCTAACTCCTGCCCTTCACTCACGCTTTAATCAAGTAATGGAAAACAGAGTTGGTATTCTTTGCCTGACGGAGAAACCCGACGACATTTTGATGTGGGCGCACTACGCGTGCTCCCATGAGGGCTTTGTGATCGAATTCGATCCAGAGTCAGTTTTTTTTAATCAGCGGCGATCTGCAAAAGATGAATTCAGGCACCTCAGGCCTGTTCAATACTCAAATGTCAGGCCATCACTGATCTTCGATAATGCCGATATGAAAGCCATGCTCACGAAGAGCGAGCATTGGTCCTACGAACGAGAGTGGCGAATGATGGTGGACTTGAATGACGCTACAACTGTCCTGTCGGTTCACGAGAAAACCTACCACCTTTTTGAGTTCCCCTCCTCCTGCATCAAGTCTGTGATACTAGGAGCTCGCATGCCCCAGGCCATTAGGGCAAAATTTCTTGAACTGATCGGCGAAAACTCGATGCTCGCTCACGTCAGCTGTTACCAGGCATCAACCGATGACGTCCTTTTCAAACTAAATATCGATCCGACGTGAGATACGAATAGCAAGGAACAGCTTGTATCCCTATCTGTATCCCTCACTGTATAATTTGTCCGCAAGCCACGAATTATATAGAACGCACGAGTCTCCCTCGGGCACCAAAATTAAGAAAGGTCTTGCTTAGCAAGGCCTTTTTTTTCGTCTGCCGGAAAGTGCCGCTGGCCATCCGGCGAGATCTCACACAGGTTCACCGCATGGAAACGACACTGGAAACAGTCGCCCTTTTCTCCCTGAAACTCGCCTACGAGGAAGAGGGCCTGAGCCCGATTCTGCGGGATGATCTGGTCATGGGCGATTATGAGAGAGACGTGTTCGAGCTGCTGTTGCGCCGGGGCGATATCGAAACGATCCAGCTCAAGATGAATGAGTGCCTGAGCCTGGCGCTGGACGCCCTGGGTGGAGTGGACAAACCGTTGGGGCGGGAGCTGCACAAGCTGTCCACCGACTTCAGCCAGGCACGGTCGATGGAGCAGCTGGAAGCGCCGCTACTTTCGCTGAAAACCTATTTGAAAGACATTCTTTAACTGAACAAACGTCTGCCCCCCAACTGTTGCCGAATCAACTAGCGAGAAGCGCATCTTATTTTCACCCGCGCTTTACGCTAGTTACCATTCGAAAGGACAGAACTAAAATTAATGCCCGAGCCAAAGCAAAACCCTAAAAAGCCCTAAACTATTCTTCATCATCAACCCCGCTAATAACATCTCCATTTTCTAACAGGAGAGCGACATAGTCAGCATTACGCTTAGCTCCTGCAATGGCGGCCAATTCATTTCCTATCTCGGTAAAAGGAAAGGCTTCGAGCATTGCCATTCCGTCCTCACCTCTTTCAACAACAGCAAAATAACTTTCAGAAAAATAACTCACCTCCACCAAATCGAAATCCTCTTCGCTCTCGTCTTCTCCGGCCACAACACCGGAGCCATAATATATTTCAGACCCGCTCAGCAGACCGATATTCTTCAAATGCAGGTCCACATCCACTGTCAAACCACTCTCTCGCAGAAAAGCAAAATACTCATAAGAAAAATTTGGAAGCACCCACTCCCCGTCATTTATCTCAAATGAAAAACTACACATCAAAGTAAACATCTTAGCCTCATCGGCAGTGAGCGATTTGACTGCCATGAGAGTTCGAGGTTTAAAAGTGCCGGGATTCGCGACTTCCCCAGCAAGAATCTTTGCCCAGACTTGCTGCATCTCGGCATCACCAACATCTTGGCTAAGCCCAAAAAAATCAACTATCCAATCCTCGTTAACTTCTTGATCAGACACAGCATCCGGAAGTTCTAAAGCTGCACGACCGACAATTGCATCTATATTATTCTGACGTCGCAACTCACGAAAACTGACACGTTCATAAGCCCGAGAAGAAATATCACTCACGAGATTTTTCGCTTCAGCCATGATCACCATGGATTTTGCTTCAGCCTTGGCGTCTCGAACTTTTGCAATCGGCGCATATATTGCGCCAATTCCTTTCGAAACAGACTCAATGAGTTTGGTTATAGGTTCCGAAATCCCTTTTAAGTCGACGAGCGAAATACCTGCATCAGCCATACCAACCTCCCTTAACTTCCAATAACAAAGACTAAAACCAGTATCAAACCAACAGCCAGCATCAACTCACAGAAGATGCCTGGAAATGTACTTCGAAATCTCCACCATCGACGTTTTCCCGGTGAACTCAAACTTCACCTTGCCCAGCGACGAAAAGTAAATCTCCAGCTCCGAGTCCAGATCAAACGTCCCCGACGTTTCGACGGAGTACGCGACGATGTTCTTGTACGGCAGCGAGGTGAAGTCCTTTTTGCTGCCTGTAATGCCCTGAACGTTGACCGCGATGATGCGTTTGTTGGTGAACACCACGCCGTCGCGCATGGCCTTGTAGGAGTCGATCACCTCTTCGCCATCCAGTAACAACGCAGTCACGCGTTCGGCGTACTCGTCGTTCTGCTTAAGTTTGAAGAAGCCTTTGTTGTTGAAGTCGATCATCTGTCCATCCTCTCGTTCAAGAAAACATCCTGTTTTGACTACCGAGCCTTGACCACCCGAACCTCGGTCGGAAACCCGTCTGCCCCTACCAGTTTTTTCCACCCGACATACTGAAAGATCCCGCGCTCATCAATGTAGTCGCCCTTCTCCACCGGACGGCCACCCAACACCGCCACACGCTTCTCCTCACCACATCCACCGTCCGACGCATCGACGGTATAGATCACATACGGCTTCACATATTGCGTGGCGCGAAAGTGGCGGCCGCAGACGGCGTCGACGGTGATCATCATGGTTTTCAGGCGTGCTTCGCCGTCCATGTCTTCGTGGAGTTTGAGGAAGGAGATTTCGCCGACGTCGCTGTAGCCAAGCGAACGGGCGCGTTGGTATTCGGGGGAGTTCTGGTGGGCGATCCGGCCTTGCTCGGCAGCCTGGTTCATTCTGTCGGCGAACTCGGCTTTGCCACGGGCAATCATCGCATCAGCCTCGGCCGCCACATTTTCGCATTGAGCGAATTCCCCGGAGGCGAGGTATTGGGGAGGCAGGTTCGAGCGGTGTTCATTCATGATCCGCTGGCTGTTCTCCAGGTCGCCCATCACCTCAACGGCGCCAGGCACGCGACCGCTCTGGACGTCGGCCATTTTTTCCTGCATCCGCTGACAACTGGCCAGGTAATACTTCCAGCTGTTTTCCGGGTGTTCTTTCCAGGCGGCGAATGCCGGGATCATGGCGCTGGCGAAAGTGATTGCGCACAGCAGACGCAGAGCAGGGGCGACTTTTGACATGAGTAGTCCATTACAGAAATCAGGAAAGTGGCGCGAAGCTACTATTTTGCTATCTTGCCGTCCACTGTCGCCAGGCTTATCAAGGGCATGCAACGCGACTGATTCAAAAGGATGAATTCGATGGATGGTGTGGTTGCTTTAATGGCCTGGGCCGGCATGTGGGTGTGGGTCGTCCGGCATCGCGGCGCGTGGAATCTGCTTCTCGCCAATGTGCTGGGCGCAGCCAGCGGCATGGTGGTGGGTGTTGCAGTCAGCGAGCTTTGTATTGGCCTGTTCGGATCAACCCGACCGCCGATTTATGGCGTCATGGGCATACTGCTGGAAATAATGGCAACGGTTGCCACGCTGGTGGGTGTCTGGATGCTGGTGGCCCGTCGCTCGCAGGCTGAACATCCCGTCATGCGTCAACTTCAAGCCGCCGCGTGCGGCATGGTGGCGTGCTTAGTGGCGATCATATTTTTCGCAATCATCAATTCGCCCAAAGTCGGCATGTAAATGTCTTCGTGGCGTCAGACCTCCATTTTGGTATCTTGCCGCCCATCGTCAGGACTTATTCTGCGCGACGCACTGTTTTCAGGTTTTTGCAGGTTTAAGGAAAGGATCGAATGGAGTTTCTGCGTTTTCTGGCATTTGTCGCGGCCTGGGGTTTCATGTGGCGCTGGGTGGTGAAAAACCGCGGCAGCTGGAACCTGTTCTACGGCAATCTCGTCGGCGCGGCGGGCGGTTTCATTGTCGGGGTGGTGGTGTTGTCGATCACACTTTCGCTGTTCCCGTCGGCGGACAAGCCTCGCAAACAGATTGAAGAGACAGTGGCTCAAGCGGCTGCACCTGCCGTGACAAAACCTGAAACGCTGACACCGCCGGTGACCGTACAAAAGCCGGCTCCAGAGCCTGATAACCTGCCGACGTTTATCGCCGGCAAACCACAAAACGAGCCGTCGCCACCCGAGTCCGCCTTGCTGCCGAACTACCGAAATCGCGTGGCGGAGTCGATCTCGGAGAAAACCCGACAGGACCAATACGACGAGGCGTTCGCTTCGATCCGCGCACAGGTCGGCGATGAACCGGGCGCTGACCAGTCGCCGATCGCGTCGGTCATGTGCATCCCCTTCGTTCGACAAGCCATGCGCTTTCCGGCGTCGGCGTTCCTTGTCGAGAACGCCCCCGAATCGGCTCAGCGATTCAAGGATCAGATCTACACCATCAGCAACACCATCACTGCGCGCAACATGCTGGGTGATGACATCAGCTACCGGTTCGACTGTTCCCTGCAGCGGATCGCGGGCACGGACGCAGGTTTTGCCGCCTGGAAACTGCTGGATCTAAAGCTGCAAAAAACCGGATCTTAAGCCTCGTTTAAGGGTGACGGGCGCCAGCTGCGCTATGATCGCCGGCTGTGCGCCCAGAGCCTGATCCCGGATGTCCCGCCCCTTGGAAGACCTTGCTCCACTCCCGCCGGTATTGGCCGGCCCGATCCTGCGACGGCTGGAGCCGATGCGACTGGTGCTATGGCTCGTTGGCAGCCGACAGCTCTCATTGACTCTGCGCCTGCAAGGCGCAGGAGACATTCCACTGGATGCGGGAAAATGCACAGTCATTCAGATAGGCACGCGGGCGTTTGTTCACCTGATCGATGTCCCCCTCGAAACCGCTCTGCCCTGCGACACCCGCATCGATTACGACCTGTTGATCGATGGGCAGCAGCCGATCGCCGACTGGGCGCCACACCTGCTCTACGACAACGCCAGCGGCCCGAACTTCGTCCTGCGTTCGCGCATCGACCAGTTGTTGCACGGCTCCTGCCGCAAGCCCCATCACCCGGCCGCCGACGGTCTGCTCTGCGTTGATCGGTTGCTGGCCGCCGAAACCGGTCCGCAGCAACGACCCGCCCTGTTAATGATGAGCGGTGATCAGGTTTACGCCGACGATGTGGCCGGTCCGATGCTGCGGGCGATTCATGCCCTGATCGAGCGCCTCGGCCTGTTCGGTGAGCACCTCGAAGGCGCGGTGGTCAGCGACAGCGCGAAACTCTACGGCCACCCGGCCAGTTACTACCATCGTGCGGATCTGCTGCCGGCACTCGAGAGCAACGAGACATTGCGCGAGCGTTTCTTCGGGGGCGCGCGCAAGCCGATTTTCACCAGCAGCAGCGCCGACAATCACCTTGTGACGTTTGCCGAAGTCATGGCCATGTATTTGCTGGTGTGGTCGCCAACGCCCTGGGCACTGGTCAATCCGCAGCCACCCGCACTGACGCCTGGACGCCTCAAGCGCTATGCCCTGGAACAGACCCGTATCGACGGGTTCAAGGCCGGCCTCGGCCAGGTGGCCCGGGCATTGGCGCATTTGCCAAGCCTGATGATCTTCGATGACCACGACATCACCGACGACTGGAACCTGTCCGCGCAATGGGAGGAAACGGCCTACGGCCACCCGTTCTCCAAACGCATCATCGGCAACGCGCTGATCGCCTACATGTTGTGTCAGGGCTGGGGCAATAACCCGGATGCATTCAGCGCAGTGCTGGAGAAAACCCGCGGCCTTAGCGCCAGCAGTGATGACCGCTATCTTGACGCTCCCGTGCAGGACGGATTGATTGATGAGCTGTTGCGTTTTCAGCAATGGCATTTCGTATTGCCGAGCATCCCGGCGCTGGTCGTGCTCGACACCCGCACCCGACGCTGGCGCAGCGAGATGGCGCTCAAACAACCGTCAGGTTTGCTGGACTGGGAAGCCTTGAGCGAACTGCAGCAGGAACTGCTCGACCACCCTTCGGCGATCATCGTTTCGCCGGCGCCGATCTTCGGCGTGAAGCTGATTGAAACCGTGCAGCGAGTGTTCAGCTGGTGCGGTTATCCGCTGCTGGTGGACGCGGAAAACTGGATGGCCCATCGCGGCGCAGCCCAAGTCATCCTGAACATTTTCCGACACTCGCGTACACCGGGCAGTTACGTGGTGCTGTCAGGCGACGTGCATTATTCTTTCGTCTACGAAGTCCTGATCCGACACCGCAAGGCCGGCCCGCGCATCTGGCAAATCACCAGCAGCGGCATCAAGAACGAGTTCCCGCCGACCCTGCTGGAATGGTTCGACCGCCTCAACCGCTGGCTCTACTCACCACGCTCGCCCCTCAACTGGCTGACCAAACGCCGCCGCATGCGCATCGTCCCGTACATGCCGGAACACGCCGAAGCGGGTGAACGGCTGTGGAATTCGGCGGGGATCGGCCAGGTGTTTTTCAATCAACAGGGGCAGCCGAGCGACATCATCCAGCACAACTCGAACGGCGCACCGAAGACCCGGATGCTGGCGCCGGATTTGTCGGACTACCCTGATTAGAAAAATCTCACGTAGAGAGTGAGAGAGATGGCAGGCTCGTCGGAATCAGCTTACAGAAGACCCAGAAACGTCTCGAAGAGACTTCGGTGATACTCAGCACACCGCAGGCAGCCCGTCTGCGGCACAACCACTGATAGGTATCGCCTTGTCTTCCTGTACTCATTTCTGTACGTTCTTTGCATCAAGCGAGGACTACAACATGGACACTATCAACTACACCACAGCTCGTGCGCACTTGGCTGAAACCATGGATCGCGTGAATGAAGACTGCGCCCCGCTTCTGGTAACCCGCCAAAAAGGCGAGCCTGTAGTGATGATGTCTCTGGCCGAATACAACGCGCTGGAAGAAACGGCCTATCTGCTGCGTTCTCCGGCCAATGCCGAGCGCTTGATCAAATCGATTGGCGAAATGCGCGCTGGAAAAGTCAAAGTCAGGCAACTGATTGAAGAATGAAAATCCAGTTCACGCCGACGGGCTGGGAAGACTACTTGTGGTTTCAGCAAAACGATAAGGCCGGTCTCAAACGAATCAATCTTTTGATCAAAGCGATCCAGCGCCAACCCTTTGAAGGCTTGGGTAAACCGGAGCCGCTCAAGCACAACATGAGCGGCTTCTGGTCACGGCGGATAACTGCCGAGCATCGCCTGGTCTATGCAATCGTAGACGGCGAAATCTGCGTCATAACATGCAGATTTCACTACTGACCGAGGGATCAGACACGGCTCAGGGAACGGCCCACCCCTCTGACAATCATCCCCACCTCCCGCTCATCAATCGTCAGCGGCGGCAGCAGCCGGATCGTCTTGCCGCGAGTGACGTTGATCAGCAGTCCATGATCCCGCGCGGCAATCAGTGTCAGGTCGCGGATCGGCTGTTTGAGTTCGATGCCTATCATCAGCCCTTGCCCACGAATCGCCAGTACGTTCGGATTGTCCGCCAGCTCTGCACACAAGCGGGTCAGCAGGCGCTCGCCCTGGACCGTGGCATTTTCCAGCAGGCCTTGCTCCTCGATGATCTCAAGTACGGTGCAGCCCACCCGGCACGCCAGTGGATTGCCGCCGAAGGTGCTGCCGTGGCTGCCGGGGGTGAACAGATCCGCCGCCCGGCCCCGTGCCAGACAGGCGCCGATTGGCACGCCGTTGCCCAGGCCCTTGGCGAGGGTCATGACGTCGGGAACGATGCCTTCGTGCTGGAACGCAAACCAGCGGCCGGTGCGACCGATGCCGGTCTGGATTTCGTCGAGCATCAGCAGCCAGGCGTGACGGTTACACAACTCACGAAGGGCCTTGAGGTAGCCGGGCGGCGCCAGCTGGACGCCGCTTTCGCCCTGGATCGGTTCGACCAGAATCGCCACGATCCGCTGGCCTTGCTTGCGCTGCACTTGTTCCAGCGCCTCAAGATCGCCGAACGGCACTTTGACGAAATCCCCGGGCAAGTCATTGAAACCCAGGCGCACCGCCGGACCATCGCTGGCTGACAGAGTGCCGAGGGTACGGCCATGAAACGCGTTGGCCATCACCACCACCAGCGGCTGTTCGATGCCTTTGCGCCAGCCGTAGAGGCGCGCCAGTTTCAGCGCGGTTTCGTTGGCCTCGGCACCGGAGTTGTTGAAGAACGCCCGCTCCATCCCCGCCAGTTGCGTCAGCTTCTGCGCCAGCGATTGTTGCCAGTCGATGCTGTAGAGGTTGGAGGTGTGCAGCAGCAATCCCGCCTGCTCGCTGATCGCCGACACGATGCGCGGGTGCGAGTGACCGACATTGGTCACCGCCACGCCCGCCACCGCGTCCAGATACTCGCGGCCCGCCTGATCCCAGAGTCGGGTGCCCAGGCCTTTGATGAAGCTCAAGTCCAGCGGTTGATAGGTGTTCATCAGGGCGGCGGTCATGTCGGCAAACTCCAGCGAGGTGAGAGGTGCTGGCAGTATGGTTATCCACCTGAACTGGATAAACTCGGTAAAACTTCAATCATTTAAAAGCCGGGCTTGATAATGGATTTGTTCCAGTCGATGAGCGTGTACATCAAAGTGGTGGAGTCCGGCAGCATGACCGCGGCCGCGCTGCAGTGCGAAATGTCCACGACCATGGTGGGCAATCACCTGCGGGCACTGGAGCAACGGCTCGGCGTGCAACTGCTGCAACGCACCACCCGCCGCCAGCGACTGACCGAGTTTGGCAGCGTTTACTACCAGCGCTGCCTGGAAGTCCTAGGTCTGGTCGCCGACTCCGAACGCCTTGCCGAACAGACGCTCGATGCACCGCGCGGCATCCTGCGGGTTACCGCGCCGCTGACCTTTGGCGTCGAACGTCTGGCCCCGGCGCTCAGTGAGTTTTCCCTGCAATGTCCGCTGGTCAAACTCGACGTGATCCTGACCAACCGCCGCCCGGATCTGTTGGAAAGCGGTCTTGACGTGGCCTTCCGGCTGGGCCACTTCGACCAGTCCAACCTGATCGCCCGCCCCCTTATCGACTATACCCTGACGGTCTGCGCCTCCCCGGAGTACGTGGCCCGACGCGGCATGCCTCTCACCCCTGAAGAACTGCGCCAGCACGACTGCCTGTCCTTCGCCTACCCCGCCGGCGATGACTGGCATTCGGTGGAAAAACAATGGCGCCTAAGCGGCCCGGACGGCGAAATCATGGTCGACGTCAAAGGCCCGATGCTGATCAACAGTTCCGCCGGCCTGCATCAGGCCGCTCGCACCGGCATGGGTATCGTGATGCTGCCGGACGCGCTGGTGGAACAGGACCTGCGCGACGGCAGACTGGTCGTCGTGATGCCGGACTACCAACCGCCGAACCGCCCGATGCACCTGCTCTACGCGCCGGATCGCTATCGGTTGCCGAAACTGCGTCGTTTCGTCGAGTTCGCCATGCAGATGTGGGGCAGACCTTAAGCAACGCGACTACTGTTGGAAATACACCAGGGACGGGATCCACGAATGAACAAAGAGATTTCAATACGCGACCTCCTGCCCACGGAAGTGGAAGCGGCAAGGCAGTTTCTGGAGCGGCACGGCTGGGCTCATCGCATCGGCACCGCCGAACATTTCGCACAGCTTGTTCAGAACTCTCAGCGCACTGCGGTTGCATTGAGCGGCCAGCAGATTGTCGGCTTTGCCCGTGGTATCACCGATGGCCTGTCCAACGGTTACCTGTCGATGGTCGTGGTCGACGGGCAACATCGGCGCGCGGGTATCGGGCGGGCGCTGGTCGAACAGGTGATGGGCGACAACCCTGACATTACCTGGGTCCTGCGTGCCGGACGCGATGGTGCAGAGGCGTTTTTCGCCAGTCTTGGATTTGAGACGTCGGTGATTGCGATGGAGCGTTTGCGGCTGAAATAGCCTGTGTGAAACGCTGATTCTTCATTGTGCTTGTTTAATCACTCAACAAATTTGAATGCCATTTCCGAGATGTCCGTAGGAAGCGTCTCGACCCACATTTCCGGCATTCGCACACTCAGCCAGCCTGAATACAATCCGCCGACTTCTGCAAGCGCGGACGCATTCAAGGCCCCACATGACCTTCAGCTCACCCAAGTTCTTCCTGATCTACCTGCCCGTTGTCTTTTTTGTGTACTTCTTCCTGAATCGTCAGCGGCTGGTCACGGCTGGAAAAGTCTGGCTTGTCATTGCCAGTCTGATTTTCTATGGGCACTGGAGCGTCGCTTACATTCCCTTGCTCATGTTCTCCATCGGCTTCAACTTCATTGTCGGAAAAGCCCTCGCGGGCCCCGACAACAACCTGCCGTCAGGCCTGTCGAAAAGGACCATTCTGTGCATTGGAATAGTCACCGACCTGGCCTTGCTCGGGTATTTCAAATACAGCAACTTCCTGCTCGACAACATCAACTCGGCGCTCGGCACAGAGTTGTTTTTCTACCAGGTCATTTTGCCTCTGGGCATCAGCTTCTACACGTTTACGCAAATCGCCTTTCTGGTGGACTGTTACAAGAACCTCGCGAAAGAGTACAGCTTCGTCAACTACGCGCTGTTCGTAACGTTCTTCCCTCACCTGATCGCCGGGCCGATTCTTCACCATAAAGAAATGATGAGTCAGTTTCAGTCGCGCTGGACGCTCGTCATTCGCCACAGAAACGTGGTCATGGGCCTGTTCATTTTCAGCATCGGTCTGTTCAAGAAAGTGATGATTGCCGACACCTTTGCCGTATGGGCGGATGCCGGGTTCACTCAGGGTGTCAGTCATGATTTTTTCAGTGCGTGGACGACCAGTTTTTCCTACACCTTTCAGCTCTACTTCGACTTCAGCGGCTACTGCGACATGGCAATTGGCGCCGCCTTGCTGTTCAACATATGGCTACCGCTGAACTTCAACTCACCTTACAAAGCGCTGGACATCCAGGACTTCTGGCGGCGCTGGCACATGACGTTGAGCCGTTATCTTCGTGACTACCTATACGTACCGCTGGGCGGTAACCGGTGCGGCCGGCAGCGTTTGTATTTCAATCTGATGGTGACTTTCGTTCTCGGCGGTCTCTGGCACGGTGCGAGCTGGATGTTCATCATCTGGGGGGCATTGCATGGCGGCGCCATTGTCACGCACCGGATCTGGAAACATACGGGCCTGTCGCTGCCCGACCCTGTCGGATGGTTTGTCACGTTCATGTTCGTGAACATCACGTGGGTGTTCTTCAGAGCCGATTCCGTTGACGATGCACTGCGCATATTGCGCGCAATGGTTGATTTCGACTCGATCCATCAGCTCTCCGTAAACACCGTCCCGACTGCCAGCCTTGCCTGGGGCGGGACGTTTTCCGACCGATTGCTCGAGACCCTGCCCGCAGGCCTGGTCGCCAGCCTTGCACCGACATTGATGATTGCCGTCGCGCTGCTGATCATCCGCCGCAAAAACGCTTTCGAACTCACCGCTCACACTGATTTCGGGAAGGTGGAGACGTTCGCCATGTCCACGCTGTTTTGTCTTTCGCTGTACGCCAGCGTGCAAAGCAAAAGCCCCGTTTTCCTCTACTTCAACTTCTAGGGGCTTGCGCCTGTGAAAAGACATTTATATGCGGCGCTCACCCTGACGGTGTTGATCATGAGCACTGTTCCGACCATCAATCTGTACCAAGTGTTTACGACACAGAGCGACGTGAAGTGGTGGAAGGTCAAGGTGCTGTACAACATGGACCTGTTTCATGGATTCATCAGCAAACTGATCTATCCCGTGGGGATATCGATTCATCCGGGCAAGGTCGTCATCGGAAAGGAAGGCTGGCTGTTTCTGGGCGACGAATATGCCGACAAGATTTCTGTAAAACGCGCGGGTGTTGACCAGAAAGAGATGCAAATCATCGAAAACGTCGCCAAATCCGTGGAGTCCTGGGATCAGTGGCTGAGCAGCAAAGGCGTAGCTGCTTTTCGCATTGTCATAGGCCCGGACAAGGACTCTGTATATCCGGAATACCTTCCGGACTGGTCGTCACGCACACACACCAGACCAACCGAAGTGCTGATGCGCCACGCCCGGGGCCATATTTATGTCGACCCCACAAAGGCGTTGGTACAAGCCAAACAACAGTTCACTCATCCGCTCTACTACCAGACCGACACCCACTGGAACAACGTCGGAGCCTGGATTGCCTTCGATGAGTTACGCAAGAGCCTGGCGAACACCCGGACTCAGTTGATCTGGCCGCAGGCCTGGGAACCCCTGACTCTGACCACACACAAGCGCGCTGGCGGCGACCTCGCGCAGTTTCTGCGGATCCAGGAGTCGCTGAGCGACAATGAAGTCGTACTCAACTTCCCCGACAAGTACGCTCTGCCGGTCGAACACCATGACTTCAACTCCGGTGAAATGACTTTCTCGGGTCAGAACATCGGCATCGCATCCCCGGCGTCGCCCCTTCTGGTCAGGTCACCGCGAGCCTTGAATCCGAAAAAAGTGCTCTGGCTACGTGATTCGTTTGGCTCAGCAATGACTCCCTTTATGACCGCAACTTTCACCGAGACGCTGCATGTGTATTACCTGCCCCTCAAACCCGAAGCACTGGTCGCACTCGTTGAGCGGTTTCAACCGGACTATGTGTTCATCACCAGTGTCGAGCGCGATATTCGCGGAAATTTTTTCCAATCCAGCCCTCCCATCGCCAACGTTGATGCAGCAGTGACCAACTAGCCCAACAGGCGGATGCTTTTGCCTTGAGCTTGGCAACGGCTATGCTCGTCTTTCTCTTTCCAGCATGGATGCTGCGCAATGCTCACGATTCTGCAAAACACCCCGCTACGGGTTTACCTGATTTTTCTGCTGCTGGTTTATTTCGGCATCAAGGCGTTCTCTCCCCGCCGCGAAAGCCGTGCCTCGATGCTGATAACACCCCCGGCGTTTTTGGCGTGGTCGCTGTATTCCCTGAACCTGACGATCAACCCGGCCTTGTTTTTCAGCACCTGGATCGCCGCGTTGTTGTTGGGCGGTCTCTCGGCCTGGTGGGTGTTCTCCCGCCGGGGCGTGATGCTCGACGATTCCGCGACAGGACTGATCATGCCGGGCACCGTGAAAATCCTGATCATGTACCTGATGTTCTTTTCCGCGAATTACTACTTCGGCTATCAGAATGACGTGCACCCGGAGCGTTCCGCATCTCCGGACATGCTGCTGCTCAAGTCCGGCATTGCGGGTTTCATGTGCGGCCTGATCAGCACCCGCTCGTTGAAGCTCTACTGGACACTGCGGGCCCTTGCCGCTCAAAAGTTACCGGTGATTGCACAGTAGCCATTGAAAAACCGGTGCTCACATTCCGCTTTTCACCAGCACCGGTTTTTCCTGATAACGCTGGGCAAACAACTGCTTCAACTGCGCCACTTTCGGCATGTCGTTGATCACGATGTACGGATAGCTCGGATGCTCGGTGAGGAAATCCTGGTGATAGTCCTCAGCCGGGTAAAAACCGTTGTAGCTTTCCAGCCGTGTGACGATGGGTTTGCTGAAGGCATGGGCTGCATCCAGTTGCGCAATGTAGGCCTGGGCGACGCGTTGCTGATCAGCATTGACCGGGAACAGCGCCGAGCGATATTGAGTGCCGCTGTCCGGGCCCTGGCGGTTGAGTTCGGTCGGGTTGTGGGCGACCGAGAAGTAGATCTGCAGCAAGCTGCCGTAACTGACCTGCGATGGGTCAAAAGTGACTTGCACCGACTCGGCGTGCCCTGTATCGCCCTCACTGACCCTTTCGTATTCTGCAGTATTTGCTGCGCCGCCGGCGTAACCCGAGAGGGCCCTCTGCACGCCTTTGACATGCTGGAAAACACCCTGCACACCCCAGAAGCAGCCGCCCGCGAACACGGCGGTTTCACTGTGCGCCTGGGTGTTTTCGTCGAGTGCCGGCGGCGGGATGAGAACGCTCTCCTCGGCACCGAAGGAAAACGCCGAGCACTGTCCGATCACCCCGGCAGCCGCGACGCCCAGTAAAAAACGACGCCAGATAGTTTGAGCTTTCATGTTCCGTACTCCTGATCAGCCGAACGTAAAGGCGTAGGCCGACACGCCCGGATCGAGAAACTCGATGCTGAAGGTTCGGTCCTTCACCTCATCGGTTTGCCTCACCAATTGATACAGACGTTGTTCAGTCACACGGCCACTACCGTCAGGCGCCACGTCGACACCATGGGCAGCGCCCGGCGCCTGACCATCGATCATCACTTTGAAGCGCACCGGCTTGCCGCCCGCCCCAGGGCCCAGCACCAGGTGCAGGTCACGGGCATGGAAGCGATAGACGATACGAGTGGCCGGCGCACTGGCTGTGGCGCGCTCGGCACCGACTGCCCATTGACCACCGAGGCCCCAGTCATTCAGGGCCAGATTGGTTGGTGGTTTGTAGGCCGCAACCTTGTCAGGCACCAGGCTGGTTTCCGGTACGAAATGTTCCGCCCGCTGGTAGCCGACATAAGTTTCCGGTGAAAGCACCTGATTCATGTCCGGAGCAAGTTGCACGCCTTGGGCATCGGCGTTGATCAAGCCATCGGCCACAGTCTTTGCACCGGCCTCACGCAGCAGTTGCTGAATGACCCGTTCCGACTCCGCGTAGTCCCCTTCGCCAAAATGGTGGTAACGGATACGCCCCTGCGCGTCGGCAAAATAATGCGCCGGCCAGTATTCATTGTTGAAGGCGCGCCAGATCCTGTAGTCGTTATCAATGGCCACCGGGTAGTTGATACCCAGTTCCTTCATGGCTTTGGTGACGTTGCCGACATCACGCTCGAAAGCGAATTCCGGCGCATGTACACCAATTACCACCAACCCTTGGTCGCGATACTTCTCGGCCCAGGCTTTGACGTATGGAAGGGTGCGCAGGCAGTTGATGCAGGAGTAGGTCCAGAAATCCACCAGCACCACTTTGCCCTTGAGTGCCTGGGCATCCAGCGGCGGTGAGTTGAGCCACTGCACCGCACCATCGAACGCTGGCAACTGCCCTTCAACCGGCAGCGAGCCTGGTGCCTTGGCGGCCATTTTCATCGCGCCGCCGGCCGCCATCATGCTGCCGTTTCCCGCGTCATCCGCCACGGGAATCTGCGCCATCATCGTACCGTTGCCCTGAGAGGATTTGCCCGAGAGCTTGCCGACCAATGCCTGCTCCAGCCCACCGGTGGAGGCGGTCGAGAACCGCGCCAGAATCCCGGTATCCAGACCCAATGCGATGGCGGCCACACCGGCCAGCATCGCAGCTCCAAGTCCACGCCGGATCCACTCGCCAGTCCCGATCAAACGCTTCATCACCGCGAAGACCTTACCGCCGAGCAACAGCGCCGCAGCGAGCGAGGTCGCAGCACCGGCGGCGTAAGCCAGCAACAACAGGGTGGTGGCGATGCTTGCCCCTTGCAGCGCGGCACCGGTCAGAATCAACCCGAGGATTGGCCCGGCGCAAGGCGCCCACAGCAACCCCGTGGCCACGCCGATCAGAAACGACGCGCCGGGGCGCGGACGATTGTCCTGGCCGGCGGCCTCCGACAAGCGACTGCCGGCGGACACCAGCGGTCGGGTCAGGCGCTCGGCCAGACGCGGCAGCAGCAGCGTCAGCCCGAACAGTGCAACGAACAGCAACGCGAGCCAGCGACCGTACTGATTGACTTGCACCACCCAACCGCCGCCCACCGCCGCCAACGAGGCGACGAGCGCGAAGGTCAGTGCCATCCCTGCCAACAACGGCAAGCCACTCTTGATAAACGGCTGCCCGGTGCGAGCGAAGACAAAAGGCAGAACCGGCAGGATGCACGGGCTGACGATCGTCAGCACACCGCCGAGATAAGCGAGAACCAAGAGCCACATGGTGTCGTCCTGTTGTAAGTGAAGATCGCTGGCGGGCCACGACTCAGCCCGCCACGGGTCTGAAGGTCATCGCCAGGCCGTTCATGCAATAGCGCAGGCCAGTGGGTTTGGGTCCGTCGTCGAACACATGGCCGAGGTGACCGCCGCAGCGCCGACAGTGAACTTCCTCACGGGTCATGCCGAAGGAACGGTCCTGGCGTATGGCCACAGCGTGCTCCAGTGGTGCCCAGAAACTCGGCCAACCGGTGCGGCTGTCGAACTTGGTCCCGGACGAAAACAGCGCCAGATCGCACCCGGCACAGGCAAACGTTCCAGTCCGGTGCTCGTTGTTCAGCGGGCTGCTGTAAGCGCGCTCCGTGCCCTCATTGCGCAGCACGTCGAATTGCTCCTCTGTCAGCAACGCATGCCATTCACTGTCGCTGTGGGTCACTTCAAAAATCTCGTCGGCAAACGCCTCGCCTACCAGCGCAGAGCCCGTGGATAACTTTGGCAATACACCGGCCAGAAGGGCTGCAAGCCCCAGCCCGCCGCCGGTTGCCAGAATCTGTCGCCGTGAAAACATGGCCGTCTCCCGAAATTCCAGATGCCTGTCGTGGAACACAGCCTAGGCTTGGGTTGATCGCCAAATCCTCACGGGAAGTTAAACAATTCGTGATAACTCGCCCCGAGGAAAACCCGCACAATGCGCTTATCGCGCCGAAGGATTGAGCTTCATGGAACAGACCAAACGCGTCCTGGTGGTCGAGGACGACCTGCACATTGCCGATCTCATTTGCCTGCACCTGCGGGACGAGCAATTCGAGGTGGTACACAGCGCCGACGGCGACGAAGGCATGCGCCTGCTGCAACAAGGTCACTGGGATGCGCTCATCCTCGACCTCATGCTGCCCGGGGTAGACGGACTGGAAATCTGCCGCCGCGCACGGGCCATGGCCCGCTACACACCGATCATCATCACCAGCGCCCGCTCCAGCGAACTGCACCGCATTCTCGGCCTCGAACTGGGCGCCGACGATTACCTCGCCAAACCGTTTTCGATGCTTGAACTGGTGGCCCGGGTCAAAGCCCTGTTGCGCCGGGTCGATGCCATGGCCCGCAACCTCAAGATGGATGCCGGCAGCCTGAATCTCGATGGCCTGACCATCGACCCGATCACCCGTGACGTTGCCCTCGACGGTCAGCGTCTGGACCTCACCCCGCGGGAGTTCGACCTGCTGTACTTCTTCGCCCGCCAGCCGGGCAAGGTGTTCTCGCGCATGGACCTGCTCAATGCCGTCTGGGGCTACAGCCACGAAGGTTACGAACACACGGTCAACACTCACATCAATCGCCTGCGCGCGAAAATCGAGGCGGATCCCGCACAACCGGTGCGCATCCTCACGGTGTGGGGACGCGGCTACAAATTCGGCACGAGCGTAGAGCAACCATGAAACTGACCCTGACGCAGCGCCTGTCACTGGTGTTCGCGGTTTTGCTGCTGGCCTGCTGCGGCACGTCGGCATGGCTGCAGGTGCGTTCCAGTCAGATGCATGAACTCGAGGTGGTTCAAGGCCTGTCCCGGGATCTGGCGCAACACATCGCCCACGATACGGTGCTGATGGACACCAACGGCCTGATGCCCGGCGCCGTTCGTGAGTTGTTCAGCCAGTTGATGCTGGTCAACCCGAGTGTCGAGGTGTACCTGCTCGATACCGAAGGCCGGATCATCGGCAACGCGGCGCCGGAAGGACGCCTGCGTCGGCAGACCGTCGATCTCGCGCCGGTTCGACGATTGCTTGATGACAAACCGTTGCCGATCCTTGGCGATGACCCGCGCAGCGTCGATGGCCGCAAGGTCTTCAGCGCGGCACCGTTGCAGGTCAACGGCAAAGCAGCCGGCTACCTTTACGTGGTCCTGCTCAGCGAAGCGCACGACCGTTTCGCCGAACGCGGCGCCACCAGTGCGGCACTCAACACGGCGCTGTTGTCCATCGGGCTGGTGGCGTTCCTGTGCCTGATTGCCGGCCTTGCGGCATTCAACCTGATCACCCGGCCACTGCGGCGATTGACCGAAACCGTGAGCCGGCTCGACATCGACGGCGTACCGCAATCTCTGCCAGACGCACCAACGCCTGTGGAAAAGTCCGCTGGCCCGGACGAAATCGCCGTACTTGATGCAGCGTTCCGGCAAATGCAGAACCGCCTCGGTGAACAGTGGCGCTCACTGACCCGTCAGGATCAGGAGCGCCGGGAACTGGTGGCAAACATTTCCCATGACCTGCGCACACCTTTGGCCTCGCTGCATGGTTATCTGGAAACCCTGTCGCTCAAGGACGCCACCCTGTCCCCGGAAGAACGCCGCCGCTATCTGGGGATTGCCCTGGATCAGAGCCGCAAGGTCGGCGGGCTCGCGCAATCATTGCTGGAGCTGGTGCGCCTGGAACATGGCTTCGTGCAGCCTGTACTGGAGAAGTTTTCCCTGACCGATCTGGTACAGGACATCTTCCAGAAGTTCGAACTGGGCGCCGAAGCCCGAAATGTTGTACTCAAGGCCAGCTTCAACAACAACCTGCCGACCGTTTGTGCCGACCTCGGGCTGATCGAACGGGTGCTGACCAATCTGTTCGATAACGCCTTGCGCCATACGCCGCCGGGTGGCGAAATCGAACTCAGCCTGGTCCCCCAGGGCGCACTGGTTGAAATCACCGTCAGCGACACCGGACATGGCATCGCTGCCGAGCTGCGCGAAGGTTTGTTTCTGCGCCCGTTCAATATCGGTGGTGCGCGACGCGATGGCGGACTGGGGCTGCGCATCGTCCATCGGATCCTGCAGTTGCACGGGCGCCAGATCCAGCTGCTCGATGTCTCAGGGCGGGGAGCGACCTTCAGCTTCTCGTTGCCAGTGAATCAACAGGATGCCGAACAGTGGATCGTGCGTTCGATGAACCTCAATACGCCGGGCAAATAATCAACTCCACCGAGCCGTTGCTCCGTGACAACGCCGCCGCGCTCCCCTAAATTAGTCGGCCTGAAAAAGCCCTCAGAGCTTTCTCGTCTCATCTCAAGTTAAAAAAGTAGTGAAATTTCAATGTCCGATTTCAACACCGCTGAATCCGTAGTCACTCTGTCGTCCAAAGCGGAATACGAAAACTCCATCAATCTTTCACAACACATCCCACAGGCGAAGATCATCAGCGAGATGGTCCTGGACGCGTTCCAGTCGAGCCGCGAGAGCGATCAGATCCGCGAACTGCGTGCCGCGATCCGTCAGGCCCACGACCGCTTCGATGACGACCAGGCCTACGAGCTGATGGGCGAACTCAAGCGTTTGAAGGACGCCGAGGCCGCCGACATCGCCGCCCTCGAAGACCTGAGCAGCAAATTCCCTATCAGCCGCATCCTGTCCAGCTTCAAGGACGATCCGGCGTTCCAGGAAATCGTCTACGGCCTGGCCCTCAAGGTTCTGAACCAGACCCATCAGGCGATCAGCAGCCCGAGCGGCGGCAAGAGCAAGGCCGCACGCGCCAAGAAAGACGTCGAAGTGTTCAGCATCAGCAAGGACGGCATCAGCGTGACCCTGCCGCTGCGCACACCGCGCTCGCGCCTGAGCGTGGATCGCGAGGCGCTGGAGTTCCTCGGTTTCACCTTCGTCGGTGAAGGCGACGAGGCGGAAATCGAAGGCGAAACCTTCGTCGACAACGCCGGTACCGAGCACGCGATCAACCGCAAGAACATCATCACCGCGCTGCAACAGCAGACTGCGTTCGACGGTTACAGCATCGCCGCCCAGTAATACCGGCGCTGACGAAAAAGCCCCGCTCTGACATTCAGGCGGGGCTTTTTGTTGTCCGGTGATCGGCGGTTATGCCGATGGATGCACGGCGGCAATCATGTCGACTTCGATGGCCGCGTTTTTCGGCAACTGATAGACGCCGACGGTAGTGCGGGTATGGCGCCCGACATCGCCCAACACATAACTGAACACATCCGACGCGCCATTGGCGACTTCGCTGAGGTCGACGAAATCCGGCGTGGACTTCACGTACACCGTGACCCGCAACAACGACCTGACCTTGTCCAGCGAACCGACCGCATCGACGATAAAGGCCAGGCAGCGCATCGCGCTGATGCTCGCCGCGGCCTGCGCATCCTTGAGCGTCAGTTCCTGCCCCACCCGCCCCGGATACTGAATCTTGCCCTCGGTGCGCGGCACCATGCCGCTAATGTATATCTCGTCGTGATGACGGATCAACGGCGCATAATTGCCACCCACCGTGTTCTCGCCATTGATGTCGTAATTCAGCTCTTTTGCCAGGGCAATGAAGCGCTCGTCGCAGGTCATCCTCTCAGTCATTTCGCCCAGCCTCTTGATCGATGCATGAAGAATTGCAGGTTACGACAGTTGAGCGCCGAACAGTGCATGGCGCCATAACTGACAGGGTGGATCCAAATCTAGGTCTTTTGCCAGTACACCGCAACCCGTGGCTGCTACAACGAAAAGCCCCGCACGACATAAACCGTGCGGGGCTTTGTTTAGACTTGGAAATGACTTTAAACAGCGCTCAATCGCTCGACCATATCAGGGAATTTTTCCACCAAACGGATCAGCAAGGCAGCCTGAGCGTTGGGCTTTGATTTCTCCTGCTCCCAGTTTCTAAGGGTGCTTGGACTTGTCCTGATTCGCCTGGCAAAAACCGCCTGTGACATGTGCAGTTTTTCCCGTAGCGCTACGATTTCCTGAGCACCGACTTCGGGCGCTGGTTTGTCCTCAAGTGTCGTATTACGTAGCGTGATTTTTCCTTCGCGTTGAGCCGCCATCTCATCAACGCCCTGCATCAATTCTGCAAACAGGTCGCGTTTTTTCATGGGGTACCTCGTGTTTTCAACTCTTTCTCTATAGCTCCCTTGAGCGCCTTCTCTTGCTCGGCGGTCAAATTCTCAAGCTCATCTTTGTCATAAATCGCAAACATCCAGAACTGGCCATCATTCATAAGCCAATAATAGATAACTCGCAAGCCGCCTCGCCTGCCCTTGCCACGACGAACATCAACCCAACGCAATTTTCGGAAGCCGCCTGTTCGTGGCATGACATCGCCCGCATGCGGATTGCTTTGCATGTAGGTCTGCAGCTCACGATATTCGTCGTCCGTGAGGTAGTGACCCAGGTTTGCGGTGAATAGTGTGGTTTCAAAGAATACTGTTCTCATCCAAAAACTATAAGCAAATTGCCTATAGCTGAACAATAAACACCTTTCGCGGCGAATAAACAATCCTCAACAAAAAACCCCGCTCATCTCTCGATGAACGGGGCTTCTCGTACAACGTTCGAACCTTACGGCGCGTACGTCAGCAGCAGCTCGGTCGGCACCTTGAAGTCCAGGGACATCATGACGCTCAGCGCGGTGATGGTGAAGATCGAGAACACGAACAGCTTGCGTGCCCAGACCGTGTCATCAACCGCCTTGTAGCCGGTCCAGGCCATGTACAGCCAGTACATGCCCATGGCCGCGGCGACGGCGAGGTAGCTCATGCCGGCGTAGCCGCTGAAGGTCAGCATCAAGGTCGCCACGAGGAAGGCCAGGATGTAGAACAGGATGTGCTTCTTGGCCACCTGGATCCCGCGCTTCACCGGCAGCACCGGAATCGATGCGGCCAGGTAATCGTTGAAGCGGAAGATCGCGATGGCGTAGGAATGCGGCATCTGCCACAGGCTGAACATCACCAGCAGGGTCAGCGCGGCCATGTCGAAGCTGTTGGTCACGGCCACGTAGCCGATCACCGGCGGCATGGCGCCCGACAGACTGCCCACCAGCGTGCCGTGAACCGACTTGCGCTTGAGGTACAGGCTGTAGAAGCCGACGTAGATGATGAAGCCGATCACGGCGAACAGGGCAGCCAACGGGTTGGCCACCTTGTACAGCAACGCAACGCCGGCGACACCCAGGACGGTCGCATAGACCAGGGCCAGTTTCAGGGAGATCAAGCCCTGGACCAGCACCCGGTTCTTGGTGCGTTCCATCTTCAGGTCGATGTCGCGGTCGATGCAGTTGTTGAACACGCAACCGGAGGCCACAACCAGGGAAGTGCCGATCATGGCTGCCAGAAACACGGCCAGATCGACATGCCCTTTCGAGGCCAGGAAGAACCCGCCTGCCACAGAAAGCACGTTACCGAAAATGATCCCCGGTTTGGTGATTTGGATAAAGTGCTTGAGCGACATCGGGTTTACCTCACTTCGCCATCATGTAGGTGTGGATGCTGAACATGATCCACAGCGACAGACCGACCAGCAGCACGATCACGATGGCCGTAAAGACGAACGCAATCACGTTGTTACGTTGAGCGATGGAACGGTCCAGGTGCAGGAAGTAATACAGGTGAACGATCACCTGGATCACGGCGAACAGCAGGACGATTGCCAGCGTCGTCGACTTCGGCAGGGTCGGGAACATCACCAGGCCGAACGGGATGACGGTCAGGATTACCGACAGGATGAAGCCGATTGCGTACGACTTGACGCTGCCGTGGCCAGCATCATGGCTGTCATGGGAGTGTGCATTAGCCATTACAGGGTCCCCATCAGGTAAACAACGGTGAATACGCAGATCCACACCACGTCCAGGAAGTGCCAGAACAGGCTCAGGCAGCTCAGACGGGTCTTGTTGGTCGCCGTCAGGCCGTGCTTGTTGACCTGGTACATCATGATGCCCATCCAGATCAGACCGGCGGACACGTGCAGACCGTGGGTACCGACCAGCGTGAAGAACGCCGACAGGAAGCCCGAACGGCTAGGACCGAAGCCCTCGGAGATCAACAGGTGGAACTCGTTGATCTCCATGGCGATGAAGCCTGCGCCGAGCAGGAAGGTCATGAACAACCAGCCCAGAACCTGCTGCTTCTTGCCTTTGTACAACGCCAGCATGGCGAAGCCGTAGGTGATCGAACTGAACAACAGCAGAGCGGTTTCGCCCAGCACGTATGGCAGTTCGAAGATGTCGTGGCCCGACGGGCCACCGGCGACGTTGTTTACCAGTACCGCGTACACCGCGAAGATCGACGCAAACAGAATGCAGTCGGTCATCAGGTAGAGCCAGAAACCGTATACGGTCATCTCGCCCGAGTCGTGGTGATGGTCATCGTGCCCATGGTCATGGCCATGGGCGTGTCCAGCATTGGTCACTAAGTTCGACATTGTTTAAGCCTGTTCCAACTTGGTTTCAACACGGGTCGCGGAAGCAGGGATCTTCCCGGCCGCTACCAGACGCTTGTGCTGCTCGGCTTCGATGCGCTCGATCGTTTCAACCGGAACCATGTAGCCCTGGTCGTCACGTGCAGCGTGGATCACGAAGTAGATGACAGTGCCGGCCAGGCTGGCGATCGCCAACCACCAGATGTGCCAGATCATCGCAAAACCGAAGACGGTCAACAGTGCGCCCATCACCACGCCAGTGGCGGTGTTGTTTGGCATGTGGATCGGCTCGTACTTGGCCGGACGCTGGTACGCGGTACCGTTTTCCTTGGCTTCGGTGAACGGGTCGATGCAGTCAGCCTTAGGCAGCACAGCGAAGTTGTAGAACGGAGGTGGCGACGAGGTCGACCACTCCAGGGTATGGGCATTCCACGGGTCACCGTGTTCGCACATGTTTTCCGGCTTGTTGCGGTCACGCACCGACACATACAGCTGGATCAGCTGGCAGGCGATACCGACAGCGATCATCACCGCACCGAACATGGCAACGTACAGGTACGGTACCCACTCAGGGTTGGTGGTGGCGTTCAGACGACGGGTCATGCCCATGAAGCCCAGTGCATAGAGCGGCATGAACGCGACGAAGAAGCCCGAGATCCAGAACCAGAACGCTGCTTTACCCCAGCCTTCGTGCAGCTTGAAGCCGAACGCTTTCGGGAAGTAGAAGCCGAAACCTGCGATGTAGCCGAATACCGCGCCGCCGATGATCACGTTGTGGAAGTGAGCGATCACGAACAGGCTGTTGTGCAGAACGAAGTCAGCACCCGGGATGGCCAGCAGTACGCCGGTCATGCCGCCGATGGCGAAGGTCACCATGAAGCCCAGAGTCCACAGAACCTGGCTGGTGAAGCGCAGACGGCCCTGGTAGATGGTGAACAGCCAGTTGAACAGTTTCACACCCGTCGGGATGGAAATCAGCATCGTCGCCAGACCGAAGAAGGCGTTGACGCTGGCACCCGACCCCATGGTGAAGAAGTGGTGCAGCCAAACCATGAAGCCCAGTACCGAGATCGCGCCCGAGGCGTAGATCATCGAGTGGTGGCCGAACAGTTTCTTGCCGGTGAAGGCCGAGATGACTTCCGAGAAAATGCCGAACGCCGGCAGGATCAGGATGTAAACCTCAGGGTGGCCCCATGCCCAGAACAGGTTGACGTACATCATTGGATTGCCACCAAGTTCATTGGTGAAAATGTGGAAATCCATGTAACGGTCAAGGGTCAGCAGTGCCAGGGTAGCGGTCAGGATCGGGAACGAAGCCACGATCAGAACGTTTGCCCAGGTGCAGGTCCAGGTGAAGATCGGCATGTCCATCAGTTTCATGCCAGGGGTACGCATTTTCAGCACGGTCGCCAGGAAGTTGACCCCGGTTAACGTTGTACCCAGACCGGATAGCTGTAGCGCCCAGATGTAGTAGTCCATCCCCACGCCAGGGCTGTATTGCAGACCCGACAACGGTGGATACGCTACCCAGCCGGTCTTGGCGAATTCGCCGACGCCCAGGGACAGGTTGATCAGCACGACGCCGGACACCAGCAGCCAGAAGCTCAGGGAGTTCAGGAACGGGAACGCAACGTCACGCGCGCCGATCTGCAGCGGCACTGCAAGGTTCATCAGGCCGGTGAAGAATGGCATCGCCATGAAGATGATCATGATCACACCGTGAGCGGTGAAGATCTGGTCATAGTGTTCAGGTGGCAGGTAGCCAGGCGAACCCTCGGTGGCCATGGCCAACTGGGTACGCATCATGATGGCGTCGGCAAAACCGCGCAGCAGCATGACCATGGCGACGATGATGTACATCACGCCGATTTTCTTGTGGTCGACCGACGTCAGCCACTCGGTCCACAGGTAAGTCCACTTCTTGAAGTAGGTGATTGCAGCGAACAACGCCAGACCACCGAGCGCGATCATCGAGATGGTGACCATCACGATCGGCTCGTGGAAAGGGATCGCTTCCCAACTTAATTTACCAAACATCGTTTACTCCTCTGCCCCGGCAGCTGAATGCGAATTCGAGTCCATATCCGTTGCCGCCACTTCTTTCTCTTTCTTCTCGTGCTTCAGCGGCTTGCCCGGTTTCATGCCTTCGTACTTGTCGACGATGGTCTGGAACAGGTTCGGCGTGACCGAGGAGTAGAGCTCGACTGGATTGTTCTGGCTTGGCTTGGCAAGGGCTGCGTATTCAGCTGGTTCAAGCTGTTTAGGTGCCTTTTTGACTTCACTTACCCAGGCGTCGAAATCTTCCTGAGAAGTTGCGATCGCTTTGAATTTCATACCGGTGAAACCAGCGCCGCTGTAGTTGGCGGAGATACCGTCCATTTCAGCGTTGCGGTCAGCGATCAGGTGCAGCTTGGTGGTCATGCCCGCCATCGCGTAGATCTGGCCGCCCAGGCCCGGGATGAAGAACGAGTTCATCACCGCGTCCGAAGTGATCCGGAAGTTAACCGGGGTGTGCGCCGGGAACACGATCTTGTTGACCGTGGCGATGCCTTGCTCCGGGTAGATGAACAGCCACTTCCAGTCCAGCGCGACCACTTCGATGGTCACAGGCTTGACGTCGGATTCGATCGGACGATACGGATCCAGCGAGTGGGTCGACTTGTAGGTGATGTAACCCAGGGCAATGATGATCAGGACCGGGATGGTCCAGACTGCCACTTCGATCTTGGTCGAGTGCGACCATTTCGGGGTGTAGACGGCGTTCTTGTTGGAGGCGCGGTACTTCCAGGCGAACAGGAAGGTCATGACGATGACCGGCACAACGACCAACAGCATCAGCAGCGTGGCGGTGATGATCAGGTTGCGCTGTTCCAGGCCGACCTGGCCCGTTGGATTGAGCAAGGTCATGTTGCAGCCTCCCAGCAACAACGTGCCGAGCAGCGGCACTAGGCCTAGTAATCTGGGGTACCTGTTTTTACTCATCTCACGACCTCTAAAGCAGCTTGCGCAATGCAGTTGGGTTTTGATCGCCAACACTTCACCCTGCCAAGGGTTGGCATTTTCTTTGGATTGAATAAGGGCCGCCCGTCGCGCGTCAGACGCTCGACAAAACCTGGGACAGCGGTCAGTTCTTATTCGAATTCGTGGTCAAAGGCCTTGTTACAGACCAATTCCATTTGGTGCGGAAAGTTGGAAGGCACCGACACCTGGGTGTCTCGCAAGCCTTTCGGCTGCCCGACACCCGACTTCCTGCTCGCCTCCTTAATAAAGGCTGAACAGTGCCGGGAATTCAGTGCGGGCGATTGTAGATAGGTAGCGCCCTATACACCATGTCTTATCCCGAAATAATTTTTATCGCTCAGAGCAACAATCCATCACCGTTTTTGCAAAAGTTCCGCATGTTATCGAAATCGATTCTCAACAAAAACACCAAAAAATGTAGGTCTATCGGCCTCAGTTCAGACAGCTCCGAAAGCTTTTTCCCACGGCGCGATCCGCGCAAAGCCCGATATGCCAAGGCTTTTGGCCATCTGCCAGACTCTGTTAAAACTGCCTGATCCGGCACACGCGTGCAAAAACCGACAAATGCTGAAACAGACCAATCCTTTTTTGTAACAGCACTCCAATCCGGGCCGGTGCAACGCGCTGCGACAGGGCGCGTGTGACAACATGTCGCACACCTGTCGCACCCTTCCTTGCCGTTCGTCACGGTGTTTTCACACAGACCCTGAAATGCAAAACGCCTCGATTGGCGTCACTGCAAATCGAGGCGTTTGTTTTATCGGCGCAGGCGCCGAAAAGTTGATTCAGCGCAAAGCTTTTCGGTTACGCGAGGTCAGCAGCGGCACCAGAATCACCACCAGCACGAAGGCCACCAGTGCCCATTGCGCCAGCGACAGGCCGAGGATCGGCGGGTACGGCGTCGAGCAGAAACCGTCGACCTGGAAGCCCAGCGGGAAGATCTTCGCCAGCGGCAAGTCATCGACGATCGGCTGCAACACATCGATGCCGCAGCTCACCGCCGGATAGAACTGGGTGTACACGTGATGCCCGGCGACACCGGCCCCGGCGATGGCGCAAATCACCACCAGCACCTCGAACACCGTGATGCTGCGCCGGGTGCGCATGGCCGCGCCGATGAACGCGAACAGCGCGATCAGCAGCAACGCATAACGCTGCAGGATGCACAGAGGGCACGGCGCCTCGCCCAGCACGATCTGCATGTACAGCGCGCCGCCGATCAGCGCCAGGCAGATGATGCCCAGCAACACCAGATAGCGCCGCTCACGTCCCAATCGAATCGTTTCCTCGCTCATCGCGTTTCCCTTTCATGTCCATGGTTCAGCTGGCCGGCGGCTGCGCTTGCAGTTGCGCCATCAGGCTGATGTTGTCTTCGATATGCCAATTGGCCGCGATGCGACCGTTGTCGATCTGATAGATATCGGTTGCCCGGAAGTCTACACGCTGGCCCTGCCCTTTGAGAGCCTTGAACGTACCGGTGAAATGCCCGCGAAAGTGCAGATGCACCACCACGCGATCTCCGGCGACGATCATTTGTTCGATCTCGCAACTCAAGTCCGGCACCGCCGTGCGAAAGAACTTCGACGCCAGCAACGGCCCGGTCGGCCCCTGCACCCGCCCTTCCGGCGGGGTCTTGTCGACGAACTGCGGCGACAGGGCCGCCGTGGCCAACGCCTCTTCACCCGTGTTCCAGAAACTGCCGTAACGCCGCGCCGCCAGTTCCATCGCATCACGCCGGGCCTTGGGCAGGCTCTGATCGACGATCAGGGTCTGTGGCTGGATCAACGCGGACTCGGCGAAGGCGAACGGACTGGACAGCAAGGCAATCGACAGGCCCAACGTGGCCAGGCTGAAACGACGGGAAGAGGTGAAGTGCGACATGGGGGCGATCCTGATCATGTAAACGAACGAGCGCCTATCATCAGCATCGGGGAATAAACGATAAACCGGTTAAGAAACGATTAACCTTTAAACACTTTTTAAGAATCGAATTAGCGGCGCCCCCATCGCGGGCAAGCCCGCTCCCACAGATCCGCGGCGAACACAATTACTGTGTTTGACACAAACCCTGTGGGAGCGGGCTTGCCCGCGATGAAGACAACCCGGTTTCAGATCACTCCAGAGCAGCAGCCGGCCCGAAGAACTCATACCGGCTCTGCTTCTCCGGCACACCCAGTGCCTTCAGATGACGCTTGATCGCGCCCATGAAACCTTTCGGCCCGAGGAAGTAGGCGTCCACATCACGCTCCGCCGGCAGCCACTCGCCCAGTTGCTCCTCGCTCAACAATCCGACCTTGTCCGCCGCCGGGCTCACGCCGTCATCTTCGGCGTAGCAATAGAAGCGCTTGAGCTGCGGATGACGCGCGGCCAGACCATCGATCCAGTCACGAAACGCATGCACGCTGCCGTTACGCGCGCTGTGGATGAAGTACACCGGACGCTCGGTTTCCAGCGCTGCTTCCAGCATCGCCAGCGTCGGAGTGATGCCGACGCCGCCGCTGATCAGCACCAGCGGTTTGTCGCTGGCAGTCAGAGTGAACTCACCCGATGGCGGGAACAGCTGGATGCTGGCACCAACGTGCAGTTGATCGTGCAGATGATTGGAGGCACGACCGCCCGGTTCACGCTTGACGCTGATGCGGTACTGACCTTTGTTGGCCAGAGCTGACAGGGAGTAATTGCGGCGGATTTCTTCGCCGTCGAGGATCAGCTTCATGCCGATGTACTGGCCTGGCTCGGCTGCGAGGATCGGGCCTTTGTCTGCTGGTTCGAAGTAGAACGAAATAATTTCCGCGCTCTCCTCGACCTTGGCCGCGACGATGAACTCCCGCGCCCCGCGCCAGCCGCCGACGGCTTGCTCTTTCTGGTCATAGATCGCGGTTTCGGCGCCGATCAGGATCTCGGCCAACTGACCGTAGGCTGCGCCCCAGGCGCTCATCACTTCCGGCGTGGCGATTTCTTCGCCGAGCACTTCGGAGATCGCGCGCAACAGGCAGGTGCCGACGATCGGGTAGTGTTCCGGCAGAATCTGCAGAGCCACGTGTTTGTTGATGATCTTCGCCACCAGATCGCCCAACTGGTCGAGTTGATCGATGTGACGGGCGTACATCAGCACACCGTTGGCCAGGGCGCGGGGCTGGTCACCGCTGGCCTGGTGGGCCTGGTTGAACAGCGGGCGGACTTCCGGGTACTCGGAGAGCATCATGCGGTAGAAGTGGGTGATCAGCGCTTCACCGCCGCTTTCCAGCAGAGGCACAGTGGATTTGACGATGGCACGATCCTGGACGCTAAGCATAAGGGTGACTCCTGAGCTTTCTCTAAAAGTGCCTTATGTATTCCAGTAATCGTGCCAACTATTTTTTCTATATAAATCAATAAGATGAAAATTATGTAGTCAGATCGACACAAGCACCTCTATAGTCGCTTCGACTACAACGCGTCTCTTTGACTACAAGCCTATGTCCGCCAAATCACTGCTCACCGCCCTGCTCCCGCTGGTCTCCGACCTGTCCCGTGAATTGCCCGAAGGCGAGCGCTACCGACGGCTGCTCGAAGCCATGCGCGCCCTGCTGCCCTGCGATGCCGCCGCCCTGTTGCGCCTCGATGACGAATGGCTGGTGCCGCTGGCCGTGGATGGACTGAGCACCGACACCCTCGGCCGCCGCTTCAAAGTCAGCGAACACCCGCGTTTTGAAGTACTGCTGGCGGGCGCCGGGCCGACCCGTTTCGCTGCCGACAGTGATTTGCCCGACCCTTATGACGGGCTGGTCGACGGCCTCGACGATCACCTCGAAGTCCACGACTGCCTCGGCTGCCCGCTGTTCGTCGATGAAAAACTCTGGGGCCTGATTACCCTCGACGCCCTCGATCCCGAGCGTTTCGAACCCATCGAACTCGACGCCCTGCAAGCCTTCGCCAGCCTCGCCTCGGCCACGGTCAACGCCGCCGAACGCATCGAACGTCTGGCGATTCGCGCCGAGGACGAACATCAGCGTGCCGAGGTCTATCGCCAGGCCAGCGGCCAGCAGAACCGCGAAATGATCGGCCAGAGCAAGGCTCATAAACGGCTGGTGGAGGAAATCAATCTGGTCGGCGGCAGTGACTTGACCGTGCTGATCACCGGGGAAACCGGGGTCGGCAAGGAACTGGTGGCCCAGGCGATCCATGCTGCCTCCCAGCGCGCCGACAAACCGATCATCAGCCTCAATTGCGCGGCCCTGCCGGATACGCTGGTGGAAAGCGAACTGTTCGGCCACGTGCGTGGAGCCTTCACCGGTGCCACCAGCGACCGGCGCGGCAAGTTCGAACTGGCCAATGGCGGCACGCTGTTTCTCGATGAAGTCGGCGAGTTGTCGCTGACGGTTCAGGCCAAACTTTTACGCGTGTTGCAGAGTGGCCAGTTGCAGCGTCTGGGGTCGGACAAGGAGCATCAGGTCGATGTGCGCCTGATCGCCGCAACCAACCGCGATCTGGCCGAAGAAGTACGCAGCGGCCGCTACCGTGCCGACTTCTACCATCGTCTCAGCGTCTACCCGTTGCGGGTGCCCGCGCTGCGGGATCGGGGTCGCGATGTATTGCTGCTCAGCGGTTATTTTCTGGAACAGAACCGCTCGCGCATGGGCCTCAACAGCCTGCGCCTGAACAGCGACGCCCAGGAAGCGCTGCTGGCCTACACCTGGCCGGGCAATGTGCGTGAGCTGGAGCACTTGATCGGTCGCAGTGCGCTCAAAGCATTGGGCAACTGCAAAGTCCGGCCGAAGATTCTCAGCCTGAGCGCCATGGACCTCGATCTGCCGCGCGAGGTTGTGGATAACTCGCCGCTACCGTCCGAAGCGACCGTCGCGATGCCCTTGATCAGCGGTGACCTGCGTGCAGCCACCGAGCAGTATCAGCGGCAGTTGATCAGTGCAGCGCTTGAGCGCAATCAGGACAACTGGGCCAGTGCTGCCCGTGAACTGGGACTGGACCGGGCGAATCTGGGGCGGATGGCGAAGCGGTTGGGGATGAAATAGAAGTCCCGCCGTCGGATTGGCGCCAGAATCCCTAAAGCCTGCCGGTTACAAGTCGATAACCCGGCATCGATACCTGCTGGCGATCCGTGCGGTCGCCGCTCACCTTTTTCCACAGAAGGTTTTTATGTCTTCCAACAAAGCCCGCGCAGATTCACTTTCGCTTCTGCTGTTTACCTTGCGCAGCGGCAAGCTGATGGCGATCAACCTGCTGAAGGTCAGTGAAATCATCCCCTGCCCGCCGCTGACCAAGCTGCCGGAGTCGCACCCGCACGTCAAAGGCATCGCCACTTTGCGCGGTGCTTCGCTGTCGGTGATCGACCTGAGCCGCGCCATCGGCGAGCGGCCGCTGGAAGACCCGAACGGCGGCTGCCTGATCGTCACCGACGTCAGCCGTTCGAAACAGGGCCTGCATGTGCAGGCGGTGAGCAAGATCGTGCATTGCCTGACCACCGACATCAAACCGCCGCCGTTCGGTTCCGGCGGTTCGCGCGCCTACATCACCGGCGTGACCTCGGTCGACGGCACGCTGGTGCAGGTGCTGGACATCGAAAAAGTCATCCACGGCATCGCCCCGGCACAGATCGAAATGGCCCCGACCGAGCTGAGCATGGAAGACGCCGAAGTGCTGGGCAACGCACGAATCCTGGTGGTCGACGACAGTCAGGTGGCGTTGCAGCAATCGGTGCACACCCTGCGCAACCTCGGCCTGCAATGCCACACTGCCCGCAGCGCCAAGGAAGCTATCGACTGCCTGCTGGACCTGCAAGGCACTGCGCAACAGATCAACCTGATCGTCTCCGACATCGAAATGTCCGAGATGGACGGCTACGCCTTCACCCGCACCCTGCGCGAAACCCCGGACTTCGCTCACCTCTACGTACTGCTGCACACCTCGCTGGACAGCGCGATGAACAGCGAAAAGGCCCGCCTCGCCGGGGCCAACGGCGTGCTGACCAAGTTCTCCTCGCCGGAGCTGACCCACTGCCTGATCGAAGCAGCCAAACACGTCGCCGCCCACGGCTACTGAGCCTTGAGCGAGACGTTCTGCTTTCTGATGCGGCGTGACCTGAGCCAGGACGTGCCGGCCATCGAATGGCCGAACGGCATCGAACTCACGACCTACAGCGCCGAACGCGCATCCGCCGTGCATGACCTGATGCAAATCGGTTACCGCGAAGGCGGTGGTCGAGTGCCGGCGCTGGACGTCTGGCAACAACTGTTTGAAAACGATCCGGAATATGATCCGGCACTGTGTTTCATCGCCAGCGATGCCGAAGGCGTCATTGGCGTGGCGCAATGCTGGACCAGTTCCTACATCAAGAATCTGGTGGTGCATCCTCGCGCCCAAGGACGTGGATTGGGTCGGGCGTTGCTGCTTCATGCGTTCAAGGTATTCCAGGATCGACGCGAAGGATTTGTCGACCTGAAGGTGCTGGAAGACAACCGGCGAGCACATCGCTTGTACGAAAGGTCTGGAATGTATGTGGTCCGCCGGGAATTGGTGCCGGACTGACAAACCGCCATCGCTGGCAAGCCAGCTCCCACAGGTTGTAGCGGCGCTCACAAAAATTGCTGGCAAGCTTGCTTCCACAGGTATTTGCAGTGCTCGCAAAAACTGTGGGAGCGGGCTTGCCCGCGATGACGGCCTCAAGACAACTTTCCCCGCTCAGGCATACTCCAACCTTGGCCTAAACCCAAGGATGCCCGACCATGAAAAACTTTACTCTAAGCCTGCTCTGCCTCAGCGCACTTGCTCCTCTGGCTCATGCCTCCAGCCCCGATGCCTGGGCGGCCCACGACAAAACCGTGCTCGCCAGTTGCACCAAGGCCAGCGGCCTGAAAAACGCCAAACCGGTCGGCAACGCCGCGCAATTCGATGACCGGGTGGGCTACACCGCGCTATTGCTGCAAGGCCAGTACCCGCAAAAACACATGAAGGGCCAGCAAGGCACCGAGTTGTGCCTGTACAACAAGAAGTCCAAAACCGCGTTCGTCACCGAATGGGACTCGATCCGCCCGAGCGCCAAACCCTGAGCGAATGGCGCACAACTTGCTTCACTCCGGGACTGTACGGCGGCTTTATGTCGCCGATTCACACCCTGATTGAAGATTGCCCGCTCAATGAATACGACCTTTTCCTGCGTAGGTTGCGGCAAATGCTGCACCGATCACCATGTGCCCCTGACCCTGGCCGAAGCCCGCATGTGGGCGGCCGACGGCGGTCAGGTGATCGTGCTGGTGGAGGCGTTTCTCGCCAACGGCCTGGGTCTGCCGGAACAGCAGCGCGAGCATGCGCAGCGGCGTTCGGCGGTGGTTCGCAGCGGAATGTCCGACGCCCATGTCGCGATCACTTTCGCGGCCTACAACGTCGGCCCCTGCCGGAATCTTGACGAAGACAAGCTGTGCCGCATCTACGAGCGTCGGCCGCTGGTGTGCCGCATCTATCCCGCCGAAATCAATCCGCACATCCCGCTGAACCCTGCCGCCAAGGACTGCCCGCCAGAGTCCTGGGAGCAAGGGCCGGACCTTATCGTCGGTGGCGAACTGGTGGATCAGGAACTGGTGACGCTGATCCAGCGCTCGCGTCAGGCGGATCGCGACGACATCCGGATCAAGGATGCGATTTGCGGTTTGCTCGGCATCCGCACCACCGCGCTCAAGGGCGACGGGTTCACCGCGTACCTGCCGGACATGGGCGCGTTTGCCTCGGTGATCGATCAGGTCACGGCGCAGCCATTGAGCGAGGTTTCCAGCGAATGGCTGTTCCATGTCTCCGGCGACGACATCGCCGGGCAAGTGCTGGCGGCAGGTGCACAAGTGGTCACCGAACCGCCGCAGACCTACGCGTTCATCTCACTGCGGGCGGCCTAAGCGCCCTGCCGCCGCCCCCAGAATTCCCGCGCCAGCGAACGCAAATCCCCCGCCAGCCCCGCCACATCCTCTGAGTTGAGCTGGCTCTGGCGCCCCTCATCCACCGTCAACTCACACGCCGTGCGAATACTGACAATGTTGCGGTTGATGTCCTCACTCACCGCGCTCTGCTCTTCAACCGCCGCGGCAATCTGCAGACTCATCTCGGTGATCTGCTCGACCCGCCCGCTGATCCCGTCCAAGGCCCGGGCCGCGCGCTGGGCCTGTTCGACGCTGTTATCCACATGCTCGCTGCTCTGCTGCATCACCAGCACCGCATCCCGCGCGCCATTTTGCAGGGTGCTGATCATCCGCTGAATTTCGTTGGTCGACTGCTGAGTGCGCTGGGCCAGACCGCGCACCTCATCGGCCACCACCGCAAACCCGCGCCCGGCATCCCCGGCCCGGGCCGCTTCGATCGCCGCGTTGAGCGCCAGCAGATTGGTCTGCTCGGCGATGCTGCGAATCACCTCCAGCACCCCGGAAATCTCGCTACTGTGCCCTTCAAGCTGATGAATCACCTCGGTCGCCCGCCCCAACTCCTCGGCCAGCCGCAGCACCGCAATGCGACTCTCGCCAACCAGCAGATGCCCCTCGCGGGTTTCCGTCCCCGCCATATCGGCGGCCACCGAGGCCTGCTGCGCATGGCTGGCCACCTCCGCGACACTGGCCGCCATCTGATGAATCGCCGCCGCCACCTGATCGGTTTCCGCCTGCTGCGCCAGCGTACTGGTATGACTGCTGTGCAGATGATCCACCAGTTGCGCCGCATGCCCGGCCAGCCGTTGCGACGCATCGCCGATCCGCCCCACCACCGCACCGACCTGGGCTTCAAGCATCTGCAAGGCGAACTCGATCTGCCCGAACTGATCCCGCCGCCCGGTATAAATGCCCTGACTCAACGGGTTGTCGGCAATCTGTTTCGCGCGGTCGGTCAGTCGCTCCAGCGGCCGCAACAACCAACCCACGCCCAGCGCACACGCGCCACTGCCGGCCACCAGTGCAGCGGCTTCGATGCCCATGGATTCGGGCCGCAGCCAGGCTTCAATCCCCAGCACCACCGCCAGCACTGAACTGGTCAACGCCATGATCTTCGCCCGCAAACTCAGGCTCGGCAGCCGCTGCCAACGCGCCACCCGTCCCTCGCGCAACTGCGCATACGCCCGCTCCGCCGCCGCAATCTGCCGCGCATCCGGCCGCGTGCGCACCGACTGATACTCCACCGCCGCACCGTTCTGCGTGACCGGCGTGACATAGGCACTGACCCAGTAGTGATCACCGTTCTTGCAACGATTCTTCACCAGCCCCATCCACGACCGCCCACGTTTGAGCGTCTGCCACATATGGGCAAACGCCTGCGCGGGCATGTCCGGATGGCGCAGCAAATTGTGCGGCGCACCCAGCAGCTCGTCGCGGCTGTAACCGCTGATCCTGATGAAATCGTCGTTGGCGTAGGTGATCGCGCTGGTCAGATCGGTGGTCGAGAGAATGTTCGCATCCGGCGCAACATCGACATTGCGCCCGGTCACCGGGAGATTGATCTTCATGGAAAGCGCGCTCGTTTTATCGGAAAGAGTCGGCAGGGCTGCTGACTCTAAGCGCACTAACTGGTTAAACGTTGATCTGGCTCAGGAACTGAGCAATTAGCCATCACTGTGACCGAAAATCACAGCGACGGCCGAGGCGGGATTGAATCAGCGCTTGCCCATCGAACGGCGAGTACCCGACGGCGCCACACCCGGAATCTTGGCGTGACGATCACCGTCCTTGCCCTTGAACTGCGGCTGCTTGGCCGCTTTGGCAGCCGCCAGGTCACCTGGCTTGAACGGAAACTTGAACGCAGGAATGGTCGGCTTGGATTCGCCGGCCTCGGCCAGCTCTGCCGGGACATCGCTTACAGCGTTGTCGATTGGGGAAGTCATGAAAGCTCCGGGAAGCAAAAAGTCCGGCCCGGTGAATGAGCCGCGAAGGCGCGCAGTATACCTGCGCGCGCGGACTTTAAAGAGTCCCAAAAAGGGTACGACCAGTGCCTTTTTGGGACTGCTCGACTAACGGATCACGTCTCCCACAACCCAAAAGCACTACAGCAACAAACGGTACACCCAACACATTTCCAAACATCCGAAAATGGAACGCGGAGCGTCCCGGGCTGCATTCCCACGCGGAGCGTGGGAACGATCAAAGCAAAAGCAGTCCGTTTTCTGCTTCTGTCTTCAGCTTTCCGCTCTCCGCTCTTCACCACTCAACACAATGAGCGTTAGCTCGAGTACCGCTCTTGACGTGCCGGCCCCATCGGAAGGCTGAGTGGAGGGATTTATCCGGGGGTGGGAGCGCAGCGACCGTGCGGCGCAGCCGCATGCATCGAGAGGAGGTGCAGCGAAGCAAACCGTAGGCGATGCCCCCGGATGAATCCCGGAACGAAGGAACGCCGAGCCACAGCGAGGCGCCGAACGCAGGGGCCCAGCCTTTTGGTTACTTTTTGGCGTTTGAAAAAGTGACCCGCTGTAAGAGCGGAACCGCCAGCCGCTGCACCCGAAGAAACGGATATTCACCCAATCCAAAAACAGCATGGTCGGCCCAAAGGCCGCCAAGCCAAAAGCCGAAACTGACAGCGCCGTCAGTTAGCCGTCACCCTCCTGACCCCCAAACAAGTTTATAAAGACAAAACCTGCCCAAACCCCGTCCCCCTGGCGCCCCAAAAGCATGCAAACCCAGAAGAAAAAAGCCCTGCTCGCTATCCTGCTGATCGCCGTCGCAGCCGGGGCCCTGTGGTTCACCCTGAAACCCGCCCCGGCCAAACTGGCAACCCCCACCGCCATCCCGGTGCGGGTCGTCGCCGTCAGCGAAAAAGACGTCCCCCGCTACACCAGCGGCATCGGCTCGGTCCTCTCACTGCACAGCGTCGTGGTGCGCCCACAGATCGACGGCATCCTCACCAAACTCCTGGTCAAAGAGGGCCAGTTGGTGAAACAGGGCGACCTGCTCGCCACCATCGACGACCGCTCGATCCGCGCCAGCCTCGATCAGGCCCGGGCGCAACTGGGCGAAAGCCAGGCGCAACTGCAAGTGGCGCTGGTCAACCTCAAGCGCTACAAACTGCTCAGTGTCGACGACGGCGTCTCCAAGCAGACCTACGACCAGCAACAGGCATTGGTCAACCAACTCAAGGCCACCGCCCAGGGCAACCAGGCTTCGATTGACGCGGCACAGGTACAACTTTCCTACACCCAGATTCGCTCCCCGGTCACCGGCCGCGTCGGCATTCGTACGGTCGACGAAGGCAACTTCCTGCGCATGACCGACACCCAGGGGCTGTTCACCGTGACCCAGATCGACCCGATCGCCGTCGAGTTTTCCCTTCCGCAGCAAATGCTGCCGACCCTGCAAGGCCTGATCAGCGATCCGCAGCGCGCCCAGGTCAAGGCCTACATCGGCGCCGACACCGACGGCGAAACCGGCAACCTGCTCGGCGAAGGTCACCTGACCCTGATCGACAACCAGATCAACGCCAACACCGGCACCATCCGCGCCAAGGCCGAGTTCGACAACCCCAATCAGAAACTCTGGCCCGGCCTGCTGGTGACGGTAAAGATTCAGACGGCGCTGGATAAAGATGCGCTGGTAGTCCCGCCCACCGTCGTACAACGCGGTCTGGATCAACACTTCGTGTACCGGGTCAACGGCGACAAGGTTGAAGCGGTGCAGGTGCAGATGGTTTATCAGGGCAGCGGTCAGGACATCATCAAGGGCGTGAAGCCCGGCGACGTGCTGGTCAGTGATGGCCAGTCGCGGCTCAAGCCCGGTTCGACCGTGCAGGTCATGAGCGAACCGCCGCAGGTGGTGCAAGCGGAGCCCAAGCCATGAAACAGCACAAAGGCGTTTCGACCTGGTGCATCGATCACCCGGTGGCGACGATTCTGCTGACCATTGCGCTGGTGCTGGTCGGGGTGATTGCCTTCCCGCGCCTGCCGATTGCCCCGTTGCCGGAAGCGGAATTTCCTACGATTCAAGTCTCAGCACAGTTACCCGGCGCCAGCCCGGACACCATGGCCTCATCCGTGGCCACGCCGCTGGAGGTGCAATTCAGCGCCATCCCCGGCATGACCCAGATGACCTCCAGCAGTGCGCTGGGCTCCAGCCTGCTGACCCTGCAATTCACCCTCGACAAGAGCATCGACACCGCCGCCCAGGAAGTGCAGGCCGCGATCAACACCGCCGCCGGCAAACTGCCGAAAGACATGCCGACCCTGCCGACCTGGAAGAAGGTCAACCCGGCCGACAGCCCGGTGCTGATCCTCAGCGTCAGCTCCACGCAAATGCCCGGCACTGAACTCAGCGATCTGGTGGAAACCCTGCTCGCCCGTCAGATCAGTCAGATCGACGGCGTAGGCCAGATCAACATCACCGGTCAGCAACGTCCGGCAATCCGCGTTCAAGCTTCGGCCGACAAACTGGCGGCCATCGGCCTGACCCTCGCCGACATTCGTGTGGCGATCCAGCAGACCAGCCTCAACCTCGCCAAAGGTGCGCTGTACGGCGACTCGAGCATTTCCACGCTGTCGACCAACGACCAGTTGTTCCACCCCGAGGAATACAGCCAGCTCATCGTTTCCTACAAGGACGGCGCCCCGGTTCACCTCAAGGATGTCGCGAAAGTCGTCAACGGTTCGGAAGATGCCTACGTGCAGGCCTGGGCCGGTGATCGGCCGGGTGTGAACCTGGTGATCTCCCGCCAGCCCGGCGCCAACATCGTCGAAACCGTGGACCGGATACAGGCCGCCCTGCCCGGCCTCGAAGCCATGCTGCCGGCCTCGGTGCAGGTCAAGACCCTGATCGACCGTACCCAGACCATCCGCGCCTCGCTGCATGAAGTGGAAATCACCCTGCTGATCGCGATCCTGCTGGTGGTGGCGGTGATGGCGCTGTTCCTGCGCCAGTTGTCGGCGACGATGATTGTCTCGGCGGTGCTCGGCGTGTCGCTGACTGCCAGTTTCGCCCTGATGTACCTGCTCGGTTTCAGCCTGAACAACCTGACCCTCGTCGCCATTGTGGTGGCCGTGGGATTTGTGGTCGACGATGCGATCGTGGTGGTGGAAAACATCCACCGTCACCTCGAGGCCGGCGACAGCATGCGCGATGCCGCGATCAAGGGCGCCGGCGAGATCGGCTTCACCGTGGTATCGATCAGTTTCTCGCTGGTGGCGGCGTTCATTCCGCTGCTGTTCATGGGCGGCGTGGTCGGGCGCTTGTTCAAGGAGTTCGCCCTGACAGCCACCTCGACCATCATGATTTCCGTCGTGGTGTCGCTGACGTTGGCGCCAACACTGGCGGCGCTGTTCATGCGCAAACCGGTGCATCACGCCCATGACAAACCGGGCTTCAGCGAGCGCCTGCTCGGCTGGTACGAAAAAGGCCTGCGCCGCGCCCTCGCCCACCAGAAACTGATGATTGGCGTGTTCGGCATTTCCGTCGCGCTGGCGATTGGCGGCTACGTGTTTATCCCCAAGGGTTTCTTCCCGGTTCAGGACACCGGTTTCGTCCTCGGCACCACCGAAGCTGCCGCCGATATTTCCTACAGCGACATGGTGAAAAAACACCTGGCAATGGCCGAAATCGTCGCCGCCGACCCGGCTGTCCAGGCGTTTTCCCATTCGGTGGGCGTGTCCGGCAGCAACCAGACCATCGCCAACGGCCGTTTCTGGATCGCCCTGAAAAAACGCGGTGATCGCGATGTTTCGGCCAGCCAGTTCATCGACCGCATTCGTCCACAACTGATGAAAGTTCCCGGCATCGTGCTTTACCTGCGCGCCGGCCAGGACATCAACCTCAGCTCCGGCCCGAGCCGTGCGCAGTATCAATACGTGCTCAAGAGCAACGACGGGCCGACGCTCGCGACCTGGACCCAGAAACTCACCGAGAAACTGCGCAGCATCCCGGCGTTCCGTGACATTTCCAACGACCTGCAACTGGGCGGCAGCATCACCCACATCAGCATCGACCGCAGCGCCGCCGCGCGTTTCGGCCTGACGGCGAGTGATGTCGACGAGGCGCTGTACGACGCCTTCGGCCAGCGGCAGATCAACGAGTTCCAGACCCAGGTCAACCAGTACAACGTGATCCTGGAGCTGGACACCAAGCAGCGCGGCAAGGCCGAAAGCCTCAACTATTTCTACCTGCGCTCACCGCTCAGTGGGGAAATGGTGCCGCTGTCGGCGCTGGCCCGGTTCGACGCGCCGACCATCGGCCCATTGTCGATTGCACACGACGGCATGTTCCCGGCCGCCAACCTGTCGTTCAACCTGGCGCCCGGCGTGGCACTCGGCGACGCGGTAATCCTGCTCAATCAGGCCAAGGCCGAGATCGGCATGCCGACCGCCATCAGCGGCAACTTCCAGGGCGCGGCCCAGGCGTTCCAGAGCTCGCTGAAAAGTCAGCCGTGGCTGATTCTCGCGGCGCTGGTGGCGGTGTACATCATTCTGGGTGTGCTCTATGAAAGCTTCGTCCATCCGCTGACAATCATCTCGACCTTGCCGGCAGCGGGTCTGGGCGCCGTAATCATGCTGTGGATCTGCGGCCAGGACTTCTCGATCATGGCGCTGATCGGGCTGGTGCTGCTGATCGGTATCGTGAAGAAGAACGGCATCCTGATGATCGACTTTGCCCTGGAAGCGCAGCGTCATCGCGGGCTGTCGCCGCAGGATGCGATTTTCGAGGCATGTATTACGCGATTCCGACCGATCATCATGACCACCCTCGCCGCCCTGCTCGGCGCCCTGCCGCTGATGCTCGGCTACGGCACCGGCGCCGAACTGCGCCAGCCGCTGGGTATCGCCGTTGTGGGCGGCCTGCTGGTCAGCCAGATGCTGACGCTGTTCACCACGCCGGTCATATACTTGTGGCTTGAGCGGCTGTTCCACAAGCCCAAACCGGCGCCCGTCGCGGCGCTGGCAACGACAGACTGAGGCGGGTCATGCGCGTTCTGATTATCGAAGACGAAGAGAAAACCGCGGACTACCTGCACCGCGGCCTGACGGAGCAGGGTTACACCGTGGATCTGGCCCGCGACGGCGTCGAAGGCCTGCATCTGGCGCTGGAAAGCGACTACGCGGTGATCGTCCTCGACGTGATGCTGCCGGGACTTGACGGCTTTGGCGTACTGCGCGCATTGCGTGCGCGCAAGCAGACGCCGGTGATCATGCTCACCGCCCGCGAGCGGGTCGAAGACCGGATCCGAGGCCTGCGCGACGGTGCTGACGATTACCTCGGCAAACCGTTTTCCTTCCTCGAACTGGTGGCGCGCCTGCAAGCGCTGACCCGGCGCAGCGGTGGCCACGAACCGGTGCAAGTGAGCATCGCCGACCTGTGGATCGATCTGATCAGCCGCAAGGCCACCCGCGCCGGCACCCGACTGGATCTGACGGCGAAAGAGTTTTCGCTGCTCAGCGTTCTGGCCCGGCGTCAGGGCGAAATCCTCTCGAAAACCGCGATTGCCGAAATGGTCTGGGACATCAATTTCGACAGCGACGCCAACGTCGTCGAAGTTGCGATCAAACGCCTGCGGGCCAAGCTCGACGGGCCGTTCGACGAGAAACTGCTGCACACGATCCGGGGCATGGGTTATGTGCTGGAGAGCCGTGGTGTCCAGTAATTCCATCGCCCTGCGCCTGAGCGGGATGTTCACGCTGGTGGCGCTGCTGGTGTTCCTGTTGATCGGCGGTGCGCTGTACCAACAAGTGGACAAAGGCCTGGGCCTGCTGCCGGAAGCGGAACTGGATGCGCGTTACAGCGTGCTCGAATCCGCGCTCAACCGCTATGGCACCCCCGAGCACTGGGTGAAGATCAACGCCAAGCTCAAGCTGCTCGGCGAAGAAGACAAGCGCATCCGTTTCTGGGTGGTCAGCGGCAATCCAGGCTACGAATTCGGCGAACCGGATGCCTTGATCCGCGCGTTTGCCCAAGGCCCGCTGGGCATGCGCGACCTGCAACTGCCCAACCATCCTTACCCGCTGAAAGTACTGCTGACCGAACTGCCGGCCAAGGATCAGCGCCCGCCGCTGCGCTTCATGATCAGTATCGACACCGAGACCTTTCACCAGACCCAGCATCAGTTGCTGATCGCGTTGGTCAGTCTGGCGGTGATCGGCGTGCTGCTGGCGTCGGCATTGGGTTACTGGGTGGCGCGCATCGGCCTCAAACCGCTGATCAGACTGTCCCACGAAGCCCAGCGCCTGGCGCCGCCATTGCGAGCCGGGCGTCTGCGTCTGTCGCCGTTGCCACCGGAACTGGAGCAGTTTGTCGACTCGTTCAACTCGACGCTGGAGCGGGTCGAACAGGCTTATTCGCGGCTGGAATCGTTCAACGCCGACGTCGCCCATGAACTGCGCTCGCCACTGACCAACCTGATCGGTCAGACCCAGGTCGCACTGACTCGCGGGCGCTCTGCCGAGCATTATTTCGAAGTGCTGCAATCGAACCTCGAAGAGCTGGAACGCCTGCGCTCGATCATCAACGACATGCTGTTTCTGGCCAGCGCCGACCAGGGTAGCAAGGCCACCAAACTGACCTCGACCTCGCTGGCCGATGAAGTGGCGACCACCCTCGAATACCTCGACTTCATCCTCGAAGATGCACAGGTCCAGGTCCACGTCAGCGGCGATGCCCAGGTGCAGATCGAGATCGCTCATCTGCGCCGGGCCTTGATCAATCTGCTGAGCAACGCAGTGCAACACACCGCACCGGGACAAGTGATCGAAGTGCAGATCGCGGTCGAGGAACATCAGGTCAGCATCGGCGTGGCCAACCCCGGCTCACCGATTGCCAGCGAGCATTTGCCTCGGTTGTTCGAGCGTTTCTACCGGGTCGATGCGTCGCGCAGCAACAGCGGCAACAACCACGGCCTGGGGCTGGCGATCGTCAAGGCGATTGCGCTCATGCATGGCGGAGATGTGTTCGTGCGCAGTGATCGCGGCATGAACACCTTCGGAATCCACCTCCCCGTCTGACCCCACCCGATCGTTCCCGCGCTCTGCGTGGGAACGCAGCCCGGGACGCTCCGCCTCCCTCTCAAGCCGCCCTCGGAAACGACCTCCCCCGCTGATCTTTGCTTGCGCTGTAACAGTCATTTATGAAAATCACGCTGTTTCCCAACGCCCGGCAACCTTATCTTTGCCCGCACCAAACAGCACTTGCCAAGCAAGAAGGTTTTCAAGATGTCCAACAGTATGGGTATTGCCAGCGCTTTCGTTTTGTCCTCATTGATCCTGTCGCCGATGGCGATGGCTGAAGAATCCCAGACGTTCGTGGCGCAAAACGCTGCCCGGGCCCAGGCGTATGAACAGCATCAGGCAGAAGTGATGGCCAAGGCCAAAGACGCTACGCAAGCCCCGCAGGCCGGCCTTTCCCAAGCGCAGTCCGAATCCGGATCCGACAGCTGAGGCGCGCACCGCTCCGTTTCCCTCGACGCGGTTGTTTGGCTCTTCCCGTTCAACCGTCGTCCTTGCAGGCCGCTGATTTTCAGCGGCCTTTTTTCGTTGTGGTCTGAAAGCTGTCTGGTTCGTCTTTAACAATTAGAAACATCCCGCACCTCAAGACATTGAAGTGTCAGTTGACCCCAAGGAGCTTTACCGCACGTGCGTTACCCAGTTCGCTTCACCCCGCTGTTCATTGCAATTGCCGCAACGATTGCCCCCGCTGCCCACGCCGCCGAATCCGAGAAACAAGGTTTCGTCGAAGGCGCGAGCCTCAACCTCAACGCCCGCAACTACTACATGAACCGCAACCGTCTGCAGCAGACGGATGACAACATCGAGTGGGGCCAGGGTTTCCTCGGCAAATTCGAGTCGGGCTACACCGAAGGCACAGTCGGTTTCGGCATCGACGCCCACGCCATGCTCGGTCTGAAACTCGACGGCGGTGGCGGCACCGACAATTCCAGCATCCTGCCGGTCAGTGACGGTAGCGGCAAAGCGCCGGGCTCGTTCTCCACGGCGGGCGGCACCTTGAAGATGCGTGCGTTCGATACCGAGCTGAAGGCTGGCGACCTGTTCCTCGCCAACCCGGTGATCGCCGGTGGCGAGACGCGCATGCTGCCACAGACCTTTCGCGGCCTCAGCCTGACCAACCACAGCTTCGACGGCTGGATGATCGAAGGCGGCCAGGCCAGTTTCACCAAGCCGTACAACCAGAGCGGCCACAAACGCATCGGCACCTCTTACGGCACCCTCGCCGACGGCGACAAGAGCCAGCACCTGAACTGGGCCGGCCTGGCCTGGAGCGGTGTCGAAGGTCTGACCAGCAGCCTGTATGCCTCCGAGTTGAAGGACATCTGGAACCAGTACTACTACGACCTCGACTACACCTGGACGCTGAACGATCTGGTGACCCTCAATCCCGGCCTGCACTTCTATCACACGCAGGACACCGGCGACGCGCTGCTGGGCAACATCGACAACAACACCTACAGCCTGCATTTCACCGTCGGCATCGGCAGCCACAGCGTCACCGCCGCGTACCAGCGGGTCAACGGCAATACGCCGTTCGATTACATCAGCCAGGGCGACAGCGTCTACCTCGACAACTCGCAGCAATACTCGGACTTCAACGGCCCGAACGAGCGCTCGTGGAAACTCAAGTACGCCTACGACTTCGCCGGCGTCGGCCTGCCGGGCCTGACCTCGGCGCTGTCCTATTCGCGCGGCACGCTGGACCTGACCAAGGTCGATCCAGACAGCAAGGGCTACGCCTCGTGGTACAGCGCCGAAGGCCGCAACGCCAAGCACTGGGAACGCGACATCGACCTCAAGTACGTGGTGCAAAGCGGCCAGGCCAAAGACCTGGCGGTACGCCTGCAATGGGCGACCAACCGCGGCGGCAATGGTTACGGCGCACTGGATACGGACACAGATGAATACCGTGTGATCATCGACTACCCGATCAACGTCTTCTAAGATCGCCGCTAAGCTGAGGAGGCCTGCCCGACAGGCAGGTCACCTGCACTGTGGGAGCGAGCTTGCTCGCGAAAGCGCAATGTCAGTCAACACCTTTGTTGCTGAGGGATCGCTTTCGCGAGCAAGCTCGCTCCCACATGGGTATCTGCCAGCCTACGCTTAGAAGATCCCCCATTGATAACTCAACCATGATCGCGAGCCGCACCCCCACCGTTCCCGGCACGACCGGACGCTCCGAGCTGCTGCTGATCCTCGGCAGCCTGCTGAGCGTGATCGCGATTGTGTGCATCGTCACGTTCCTGCTGATCCGCGAACACGCCAATGCTCAGGAGTCGGCTACCCGTGGCGCCACTACCATCGCCCAGTTGATCGACGCCGATGTGCTGCGCACCGTCGAGCTGTATGACCTGACGCTACTGGGGCTGATCGCCGCCGCCCAGCGTGAGGACCTGAAAGACGTGTCGCCGCAGATCCGCCATCTGGCATTGTTCGACCGTTCCACCACCGCGCGCTTCAAAGGCGACATTCTGTTGCTCGACAAGTATGGCGAGGTGATCGCCGACTCCTCGCGGGTCGATCCGCTGCCGGGCAATTTCGCCGATCGCGACTATTTCCTCGCCCACGCTTTCAACCGCGACACCGGCATGTTCATCAGCCGTCCGTTCAAACCCCGTTGTGATTGCGATGACGCGGACCAGTGGCGAATCAGTTTCAGTCGGCGCATCTCTTCGGATACCGGCGAATTCCTCGGCGTGGCCGTGGCGTCGATGAAGCTCGATTACTTCGATCAACTGTTCAACAGCCTCGACATCGGCATAGACAGCACCCTCAACATCATCAACAACGACGGCATCCTGCTGGCGCAGAAGCCTTATCTGCAAAGCGATTCGATCGGCAAAAGCTTTGCCGCCCGACCCAATGTGGTGCGAATCCTGCGCGACAGCAACGGCAATGGCAGTTTCAACAGCATCTCGAGCATGGATTATCAGCAACGGCTGTACACCTATTCGCGGGTCGGCAATCTGCCGTTGACGGTGATCGTTGCCCTGTCCAGCGAGGAAGTGTTCGGCGCGTGGCGACGCACGGCGATCCTGATCAGCGGCGCCACCGGCGTGCTGTGTGCCGGCCTGCTGTGGTTGACCTGGCTGCTGGCCCGGGAGCTGCGCCTGCGCCAGCGGGCCGAACGCGAACTTGCGCAGCTCGCGGCGACCGATGCCCTGACCGGGGTCGCCAACCGGCGGATGCTCGATCAGTCGCTGCGTCACGAGTGGTTCCGTGCCCAGCGCTCGGGCAAACCACTGTCATTGCTGATGATCGACGCCGACCACTTCAAGGCCTTCAACGACCGGCACGGGCATCAGGCCGGGGATCAGGCGTTGCGTGAACTGGCGAGGGTCATCACCGCCAATGTGCGGCGTCCGGCAGATCTGGTGGCGCGTTATGGCGGTGAGGAGTTTTCGGTGATTCTCGCTGAAACCGACAGCGTCGGGGCGCAGCGGATCGCCGAGCATGTGCGGGCCGCAGTGGAGCAACTGCCGCGCCTGGACGGCGATGAAATGCCGATGACGGTGAGTATCGGTATCAGCACCTGGACGGCGGCCAGCGAAATCAGTCTGGAACAGCTTCTGTTCGCGGCGGACAAGGCGCTGTACCAGGCCAAGGAAGGTGGCCGGAATCGAGTCGTCGTGGCTTGATACGGGGGCGGCCTTTCCGGCCCCATCGCTGGCAAGCCAGCTCCCACAGGTTCCTGGTTATTCACAGATCATCAATACACCCCAAACTCTGTGGGAGCTGGCTTGCCAGCGATGAGGCCGGTATGGCCGATACAAAACCTGCAGGCATAAAAAAAGGCCACCCAAAGGTGGCCCTCAAAAAACTAGAGAGGTTTTTTACTTACACCGCCGCAACCGGGCGCATGTAAGAGATTGGTGCAGTGCTGGCGTCTTCGAACGTCACGACTTCCCAGGCATCTTTCTGCTCAATCAACTTGCGCAGCAGCTGGTTGTTCAGTGCGTGGCCGGACTTGAAGCCCTTGAACTCACCAATCAGGCTGTTGCCCAGCAGGTACAGGTCGCCAATCGCATCGAGGATCTTGTGCTTCACGAATTCGTCTTCATAGCGAAGGCCGTCTTCGTTCAGTACGCCATCGGCATCGACCACGATCGCGTTTTCCACGCTGCCGCCGAGTGCGAGGTTGTGCTTGCGCAGGTACTCGATATCACTCATGAAACCGAAAGTACGGGCGCGGCTGACTTCTTTTACGAACGAAGTGCTTGAAAAATCCACGCTTGCACTTTGGGTGCGGTCCCGGAAAACCGGGTGATCGAAATCGATCTCGAAGCTCACCTTGAACCCTTCGAAAGGGACGAAAGTGGCGCGCTTGTCGCCGTCTTCCACTGTCACTTCACGCAGGATGCGGATGAATTTCTTGGCGGCGTCCTGTTCTTCCAGGCCAGCCGATTGAATCAGGAATACGAAAGGTCCTGCGCTGCCATCCATGATCGGGACTTCAGACGCGGAGAGCTCGACGTAGGCGTTATCGATGCCCAGGCCAGCCATGGCCGAGAGCAGGTGCTCCACCGTGTCTACCTTCACGTCACCGTTGACCAGCGTCGTCGACATGGTTGTCTCGCCGACGTTGGCCGCGCGCGCCGGTATCTCGACAACCGGATCGAGATCGGCACGACGAAAGACGATCCCGGTGTCGACAGGTGCAGGCTTGAGGGTCAGGTAAACCTTCTCCCCGGAGTGCAGACCTACACCAGTGGCGCGGATAATATTTTTCAGTGTGCGTTGTTTAATCATGGCATGGGCCGCTTCAGCGCAAATTGCGAACTGGTATCAACAAAGGCTGGCGATGATAGCAGACCGAGCCTTTGCTGAACACCAATCACCTGAATACCCCTGATACATTTCATCAATCGGCCTGACGACGCAGGAAAGCCGGGATGTCCAGGTAGTCCAGGTCATCTTGCGGATTCATCTTCGCGGCAGTCGCAGCACCGGCCTGAGCCTGGTTGCGCATGACGGTCGGACGGTCCAGGTCACGGTAGTTGACCGCTGGCTGTTCCTGACGAGCGGGTGCCGGTTGCTGCACTTGAGCAGCCGCCATCGAGGTGTGAACGGTGTTGTCGATGACCTTCACAGGCTTCTCGATTTTCGCGCCCAGACCGGTGGCAACCACGGTCACGTGCAGTTCGTCGCGCATGTCCGGATCGATAACGGTACCGACCTTGACCATCGCGTGCTCGGAAGCGAAGGCTTCGATGATCGAACCCACGTCGGAGTACTCACCCAGGGACAGGTCAGGACCGGCAGTGATGTTCACCAGGATGCCGCGTGCGCCTTGCAGGTTCACGTCTTCCAGCAGCGGGTTGCGGATGGCCGCTTCGGTCGCTTCACGTGCACGGTTCGGACCGCTGGCGCAGCCAGTGCCCATCATCGCCATGCCCATTTCGCTCATCACGGTGCGTACGTCGGCGAAGTCGACGTTGATCATGCCCGGACGCTTGATGATGTCGGAGATACCGCGAACGGCACCGGCCAGTACATCGTCAGCCTTGGCGAAAGCCGACAGCAGGCTGGCGTCCTTGCCGAGGATGGTCAGCAGTTTTTCGTTCGGAATGGTGATCAGCGAGTCGACGCTTTCCGAGAGCATGCGGATGCCTTCGTCGGCGATCTGCATACGCTTGCGGCCTTCGAACGGGAACGGACGGGTCACGACCGCAACGGTCAGGATGCCCATTTCCTTGGCCACTTCGGCGATGATCGGCGCAGCACCGGTACCGGTACCGCCGCCCATGCCGGTGGTGATGAACACCATGTTGGTGCCGGCCAGCACTTCAGCGATGCGCTCGCGATCTTCCAGCGCAGCCTGACGGCCGACTTCCGGGTTGGCGCCGGCGCCCAGGCCTTTGGTCACGCCGGTGCCCAGTTGCAGAATGGTACGCGCGCCGATGTTTTTCAGCGCTTGAGCATCGGTGTTGGCGCAGATGAATTCCACGCCTTCGATGTTGCTCTTGACCATGTGGTTGACAGCGTTGCCGCCGCCACCGCCAACACCGATAACTTTGATTACCGGGCTTGCGGGGATGTTGTCTACGAGTTCGAACATTTTCCCTCTCCTTACATTCTCTAGTTTTTTCGCCTACTGCTGTTTGTTGCGGTGCTGCGGTAAAGCTTTAGAAGTTGCCTTGAACCCACTTCTTCAAACGGTCCAGCAACGGCGCTTGCGGCTCATCGTTGCTGTAGCTGTCGCGGCTGCCGATGCCCGAGAACGAGATCCCGTCGGACTGCTTCTGCAGGCCGTACATCAACAAGCCAACGCCAGTGGAATAAATCGGGTTGCGAACCACGTCATCCAGCCCCTTCACGCCATGGGGCACGCCCAGGCGGACCGGCATGTGGAAGATTTCTTCGGCAAGTTCCGTGGCGCCTTCCATCTTCGAAGTACCACCGGTCAGCACGATGCCGGCCGGGATCAGGTCTTCGTAGCCGCTGCGACGCAGCTCGGCCTGGATCAGGGTGAACAGTTCGTCGTAACGCGGCTCGACCACTTCGGCCAGGGCCTGACGCGACAGTTCGCGCGGCGGACGGTCGCCGACACTCGGCACCTTGATGGTCTCGCCGGCACCGGCCAGTTTGGCCAGGGCGCAGGCGTAGCGGATCTTGATCTCTTCGGCGTACTGGGTCGGGGTGCGCAACGCCATGGCGATGTCGTTGGTCACCTGATCGCCCGCAATCGGGATCACGGCCGTGTGGCGGATCGCGCCTTCGGTGAAGATCGCGATGTCGGTGGTGCCGCCGCCGATGTCGACCAGGCACACGCCCAGCTCTTTTTCGTCGTCGGTCAATACCGAGTAGGCCGAAGCCAGTTGCTCGAGAATGATGTCGTCGATTTCCAGACCGCAACGACGCACGCATTTTTCAATGTTCTGTGCAGCGTTGACCGCGCAGGTAACCACGTGAACCTTGGCCTCCAGACGCACGCCTGACATGCCCAGCGGCTCGCGCACACCTTCCTGGTTATCGATCACGTAATCCTGCGGCAGGGTGTGCAGTACACGCTGGTCAGCCGGGATCGCCACAGCCTGGGCAGCATCGAGTACGCGCTCAAGGTCCGCCGAGCTGACTTCGCGATCACGAATAGCAACGATGCCGTGGGAGTTCAGGCTGCGGATGTGATTGCCCGCCACGCCGACGAACGCCGAGTGAATGCGGCAGCCCGCCATCAACTGGGCTTCTTCGATCGCGCGCTGGATCGACTGCACGGTGGACTCGATGTTGACCACCACGCCTTTTTTCAGGCCGCGGGACGGATGAGTGCCGATCCCGACGATTTCCAGCGTGCCGTCGTCCGCAACCTCGCCGACCAGCGCCACCACTTTGGAGGTGCCGATATCGAGACCGACGATCATTTTGCCGCTTTGCACGTTTGCCATGGGTCCTGCCTCTTCTTAATTCTTTGCGACAGCGGGTTGGGCTGTCGTCGGCGCTACTGGTTCCCGCCAGCCAACAGCGAGGCCGTTGGCATAGCGCAGATCGATGCGCGCAATGTTCGTAATCTGTTCTTTGAGCGTCTTGTCATAGATGGCAATGAAGCGGCGCATCTTTTCCACCAGGTTGCCGCGTCCCAGCAGCAGCTCGATCCCGGGGCCGGAACTGCCGGCACCGGTGGTCAGGAACCAGCTGCCACGTTCACGCAGCTCGAGCCGCGCAATCGAGAAGCCCAATGGCCGGAGCATCTGGCTCAGCACCTGGTATTGCTGCATCACTTGCTGCTGGGCCCGCTGCGGACCGAACAGCTGCGGCAGGTGTTCGTAGTTCGCCAGTTCCTTGGGCGTGAACGCCTGGCCCTGGTTGTTGAGCAACGACTCGTCGCCCCAGCGGGCCACCGGCAGTTGCTCTTCGAGGCGGATCACCACCTGGTCCGGCCACACCCGGCGTACTTCGGCGTGGGCGATCCACGGCATCTGCTCCAGCTCGGTGCGCATGCTCGCCAGGTCGATGGTGAAGAAGCTCGACGCCACGTACGGGGCGATCCGCTGCTGCACCGCTTGCTGGCTGATGTAACTCAGGTCGCCCTGCACGGCGATCTTGGTGATCGGACGGTCGGCGTACGGCAGCAAACGCTGTGCGCCTTCGTAAGTGCCGAAGCCCAGAGCCACCAGCAACACCGGCCAGAACAGACCTTTCAAAAAGCCGAAGTTGGCTTTTGGCAGGCGCGCGGACATCGGCTCTTTGGCCACCATTCGGCTGGCACCCCGCGGCACCGGCTTGCGGCCGGGTGCGGGTGGCTGATGTCTGAGCTGTGCGCCTTGCATGGTCTTAACCTCGCGCCTCTTTCTTGCCATCGGCATCGACACTGGCGGCCAGAATGGCCAGGACCAGTTGCTGGAAATCCAGACCGGCCGCTTTTGCCGCCATCGGTACCAGGCTGTGATCGGTCATGCCGGGAGCGGTGTTGACTTCCAGGAACCAGAATTTGCCGTCGGCGTCCTGCATCACGTCCGCCCTGCCCCAACCGGCAATACCCAGCGCCTCGCAGGCTTGCGCCGTGAGGTCCATGAGTTCTTTTTCCTTGGCGGCATCGAGCCCGCACGGAATCCGATACTGGGTATCGTTGGCGATGTACTTGGCGTCGTAGTCGTAGAACGTGTGCGGCGTACCCAGGGCGATAGGAGGCAACACCTGGTCACGCAGGGTGGCGATGGTGAACTCGGGACCGTGGATCCATTGCTCGACCAACACTTGCGAATCGTAGGTACTGGCCGCTTTCCATGCGTCGATCAACTCGGACGCAGAACTCACTTTGGCCATCCCGATACTTGAACCTTCATGCGCCGGTTTGACGATCAAAGGGAAGCCCAGTTCCGTCGCTGCGCAAATACAATCGGCCTCGCTGCGCAGCACGGCGTGACGCGGCGTCGGAATCCCGAGCGTGTGCCAGACCTGCTTGGTGCGCAGTTTGTCCATCGCCAGCGCCGAAGCCAGGATGCCGCTGCCGGTGTACGGAATGCCGGCCACTTCCAGCAGGCCCTGCATGCTGCCGTCTTCACCGCCGCGACCGTGAAGGATGATGAACGCGCGGTCGATCTTTTCGCTCAGCAGGCGCTGCAGGATATCGGCGCCGACGTCGATGCCGAATGCGTCCACACCGGCGCTTTGCAGCGCAGTGAGCACGGCGTTGCCGGACTTCAGCGAAACTTCACGTTCGGCACTCAGGCCACCGAACAGCACGGCCACTCGGCCGAAATCCTTCGGGGCGATGGTGGAGAACAGATTGGCGTAGGCAGCAGTCATTTCAACTTCCCCTCGACCGATGCCGCCACGGCACCGGCGAACAACTCGCTTTTCAACAGTTTCGGTGCAAGACCGCCGATGTCACCGGCGCCCTGGCACAGCAGAATGTCGCCGGCACGCAGCAACGGCTTGACCAGCGGTGCCAGGTCGACGCCGCGCTCGATGTAGATCGGGTCGAGCTGACCGCGCTGGCGGATGCTGTTGCACAGCTTGCGGCTGTCGGCCCCCGGGATCGGCTCTTCGCCGGCCGGATAGACTTCCATCAGCAGCAGCACGTTGGCGTCGGCCAGGACATTGACGAAGTCGTCGTACAGGTCGCGGGTGCGACTGTAGCGGTGCGGCTGGTAGACCATCACCAGTCGACGCTCAGGCCAGCCACCGCGCACGGCTTTGATGACCGCTGCGACTTCGGTCGGGTGGTGACCATAGTCGTCGACCAGCATCACGTTGCCGCCGTCCACCGGCAGTTCGCCGTAGACCTGGAAGCGTCGGCCGACACCCTGGAACCCGGACAGGCCCTGGACGATGGCTTCATCGCTGACGCCCTCGTCGGTAGCGATGCAGATGGTTGCCAGGGAATTGAGCACGTTGTGGTTGCCCGGCATGTTCACGGAAACATCCAGCGGCTCGCGATCAGGGCGCAGCACGGTGAAGAAGGTCTGCATGCCTTGCTGACGGACATTGATTGCGCGTACGTCGGCTTCTTCGCTGAAGCCGTAGGTGACGACCGGGCGTTTGACCTGCGGCAGGATTTCGCGCACCACCGGATCGTCCAGACACATCACCGCCAGACCGTAGAACGGCAGGTTGTGCAGAAATTCGACGAAGGTTTTCTTCAGTTTGTTGAAGTCGCCGTCGTAGGTCGCCATGTGGTCGGCGTCGATGTTGGTGACCACGGCCACCAGCGGTTGCAGATGCAGGAAGCTCGCGTCGCTTTCATCGGCCTCGGCGATCAGGTAACGGCTGGTACCGAGCTGGGCATTGGTGCCCGCAGCATTCAGACGGCCACCGATGACGAAGGTTGGGTCCAGGCCACCGGCCGCGAACACCGAAGCGATCAGGCTGGTGGTGGTGGTCTTGCCATGGGTACCGGCGACGGCGATGCCGTGACGATAGCGCATCAGTTCGGCAAGCATCTCGGCACGCGGCACCACCGGGATACGACGCTCAAGGGCGGTCGCTACTTCCGGGTTGGACGTGTTGACGGCGCTCGACACCACCAGCACGTCGGCGGCAGCGGCGTTCTCGGCACGGTGGCCGATGAAGATCTGTGCACCGAAGGATTCCAGACGCTCGGTCACCGGCGAAGCTTTAAGGTCGGAACCGGACACTTCATAACCCAGGTTCAGCAGCACTTCGGCAATACCGCACATGCCCACGCCGCCGATCCCGACGAAGTGGATGCGACGGATGCGGCGCATTTCCGGTTGCGGCATGGCTTTCTGATTCTCAACCATGGGCCACCTCCAGACAGGTATCGACCACGCTACGGGTGGCTTCGGGTTTCGCCAGACGGCGGGCCGCTTGGGCCATTTGTTCGAGTCGTTGCGGTTGCATCAAGACCTCTGTCAGGCGCGCGGCAAGGTCCGCGGCGCCAGTCGTTCTTTGCGGCATCAGGAAGGCAGCGCCTTCGCGGGCCAAATAATCGGCGTTGCGGGTCTGGTGATCGTCGATCGCGTGGGGCAAGGGCACCAGCATCGAGGGCAGACCGGCGGCGGCCAGTTCGCTGATGGTCAATGCGCCGGCGCGGCACACCACCAGGTCAGCCCAGCCATAGGCCTGGGCCATGTCTTTGATGAACGGCTGCACTTGCGCATCCACGCCGGCGACGCGGTAGCGCTCTGCAGTCACTTCATCGTGGTTTCTGCCAGCCTGATGGAACACTTCCGGGCGCAAGTCGGCAGCGACTTGTGCCAGGGCTTCAGGCAGCAACTTGTTCAACGGCTCTGCGCCCAGGCTTCCGCCCAGGATCAGCAAACGCGCCTTGCGTCCGGCCAGGGCCGGGCGCGGTGTTTCGAGGAACAACTCGCTGCGCACCGGGTTACCGGTGGTACGGCGGCTGTCCGACAGGGTAAAGGTGTCGGGGAAGGCTTCACACACCCGGGCGGCGAACGGCACCAGCAACCGATTGGCGGTGCCAGCCACAGCGTTCTGCTCATGAACGATCACCGGCACGCCGGCCAGTTTGGCGGCAAGACCACCGGGACCGGTCACATAGCCGCCGAAGCCGACCACGCACACCGGACGCAAACGGCGAATGATCGCCCGCGCCTGCCAGACCGATTTGAGCAACATGAACGGCGCCTTGAGCAGCGACAGCTTGCCCTTGCCACGCAGGCCAGTGGCGTTGATGCGGTGCAATTCAAGACCGGCCGCCGGCACCAGATCGTTTTCGATCCCGCGCGGTGTGCCGAGCCAGTGCACGGTGTAGCCGCGCGCCTGGAATTCGCGGGCACAGGCCAGCGCCGGGAACACGTGGCCACCGGTGCCGCCGGCCATGATCAATACGTTAGCGCCCATGGTTCGGCTCCTCGGCGAAGTCGCTCTCATGGAATTCCATCTCTTCACTGCCCAGGTGGGTCCGGCTCTCCCACTCGATCCTCAGCAACAGGCCAAGGCAGGCGCAGCAGATCACCAGGGAACTGCCGCCATAACTGAGGAACGGCAAGGTCAGGCCCTTGGTCGGCAGCAGGCCGACGTTCACGCCGATGTTGATCAGGAACTGGCCGATCCACAGGAACGACAGGCCGTAGGCAACATAGGCAGCAAAAAACTGTTTGGCTTTCTCGGCCCACAGGCCGATGTACATGCCGCGAATACACACGAACACGAACAGCGCCACGGTGCACAGCGAGCCAACGGCGCCGAGCTCTTCGGCCAGGACCGAGAACACGAAGTCGGTGTGCGCTTCGGGCAGGTAGAACTGCTTCTGCACGCTGTTGCCCAGGCCAACGCCCAACCATTCGCCGCGACCGAACGCGATCAAGGCCTGGGACAATTGATAACCGGCACCGAACTGGTCGGCCCACGGGTCGGCGAAGTTGGTCAGACGCGCCATCCGGTACGGCTGCATCTGGATCAGCAACACCACCGCACCGACGGCCAGCACTACCATCAGCGAGAAGCGGAACAGCCCGACCCCGCCGAGGAACAGCATCGCCGCCGCCGCGCCCATCATCACGACGGTGGCACCGAAGTCCGGCTCCATCAGCAGCAGGCCCGCCATCGGCAGCAGCACGATGAACGGCTTGAAGAATCCCATCCAGCTCTCGCGCACTTCCTTCTGGCGACGCACCAGGTAACCGGCGAGGTAGATCACCACGAACACCTTGGCGATCTCGGACGGCTGAACGTTGAAGAAGCTGAAACCGATCCAGCGCATCGAGCCGTTCACCTCACGGCCGATCCCCGGGATGATCACCATCACCAGCAGACCGAACGCGCCGATCAGCATCATCCAGCCCAAGCGCTGCCAGGTGGCGATCGGGATCATCATCGTGACGATGCAGGCACCCAGGCCCAGCACCACGTAGATCAGGTGACGAATCATGTAATAGAGCGGGCTGCCCGACTGCACGGCCGCCACTTCAGTGGAGGCCGAAGCGATCATGATCAGGCCCAGGCCGAGCAACGCCAGGCAACCGGCGAGCATCGGGAAGTCGAGGTCGATCCCGCGTCCGGTGATCAGCGGCGACGGGTATGGCTTGATGATGTTTCTCAAGCTCATGCCAGATCCTCCACGGCGCGGACGAACTGGTGACCACGGTCTTCGTAGTTCTTGAACATGTCGAAACTGGCGCAGGCCGGCGACAGCAGCACCACGTCACCCGGCTGGGCGGCGGCGCGGCATTGGTCGACGGCGTCGACCAGCGTGGTCGCGCGAATCAGCGGAACGGCATCGCCGATGGCTTCGCCGATCTTGTCGGAGTCGCGGCCCATCAGGATCACGGCGCGGCAATGGGCCGCCACCGGATCGCGCAGGTCCTTGAATTCGGCACCCTTGCCATCGCCACCGGCGATCAGCACGACCTTGCCTTCGATGTCCGCACCCAGTCCTTCGATGGCAGCCAGTGCGGCGCCGACGTTGGTGGCTTTGGAATCGTTGTAGTAGCCGACGCCATCCAGGTCACGCACCCACTGGCAACGGTGTTCGAGACCCGCGAAGGTGCGCAGGGCCGCCAACATGGCGTCGAACGGCAGCCCGACCGCATGGCCGAGCGCCAGCGCCGCCAGGGCGTTGGATTGGTTGTGGGCGCCGCGAATCTTCAGTTCGCGCACCGGCATCAGGTTCTGGAATTCGAAGGCCAGATATTTCTCGCCATTCTCTTCACGCAGACCGAAGGCCTTGAAATCGGGCCTGGTCAGGCCGAAGGTCCAGCACGGCTGGCCCTCGCCCATCAGCGGACGGGTCAAGGCGTCCTGACGGTTGACCACGAACTGCTTCGCACCCCGGAAAATCCGGTGCTTGGCCAGATGATAGGCCGGCAGACCGCTGTAGCGGTCCATGTGGTCTTCGCTGATGTTGAGCACGGTCGCCACTTCGGCGTTGAGCTGGTCGGTGGTTTCCAGCTGGAAGCTCGACAGCTCCATCACGTACAGCTCGACGTCGTCGCTGAGCAGATCCAGCGCCGGCGTACCGAGGTTGCCGCCCACGGCCACACGTTTGCCGGCCGCAGCCGCCATCTCGCCGACCAGGGTGGTGACAGTGCTTTTCGCGTTGGAACCGCTGATGGCCACGATCGGCGCCTTCGCGTTACGCGCGAACAGCTCGATGTCACCGGACAGCTTCACGCCACGGGCCGCGGCGGCTTGCAGGGCCGGGGTCGCCAGTGCCAGGCCGGGGCTCACGTAGAGCTCGTCGGCACGGCACAGGAATTCGACGTCCAACTCGCCACAACGCACTTCCACGTGCGGATAGTCACGCTGGAGCGTGGCCAGTTCCGGTGGATTTTCCCGCGTGTCGGCCACGGCAAACGCCACGCCCCGGTTCGCCAGGAAGCGAACCAGGGACATGCCGCTCTTGCCGAGGCCGACAACGATGCGGAAGTGGTCAGAAGCGATCAGAGACACTCTTTCTACCTCAGCTTCAGGGTGGCAAGGCCGATCAGCACGAGAATCACGGTGATGATCCAGAAACGGACGATCACACGCGGCTCGGGCCAGCCCTTGAGTTCAAAGTGGTGGTGGATCGGCGCCATGCGGAACACACGGCGACCGGTCAGCTTAAAGGACGCAACCTGAATGACGACTGACAGGGTTTCCATCACGAACACGCCGCCCATGATGAACAGGACGATTTCCTGACGGACGATCACCGCGATGGTGCCCAGGGCCGCGCCCAGCGCCAGTGCGCCGACGTCGCCCATGAAGACTTGCGCCGGATAGGTGTTGAACCACAGGAAGCCCAGGCCGGCACCGATCAGCGCGCCGCAGAACACGATCAGCTCACCTGCGCCCGGTACGTAAGGGATCAGCAGGTATTCAGCGAATTTCACGTTACCCGACAGGTAGCAGAAGATGCCCAGGCCACCGCCGACCATTACCGTCGGCATGATCGCCAGACCGTCGAGGCCGTCGGTCAGGTTGACCGCGTTGCTCGAACCAACGATCACAAAGTACGTCAGCACGATGAAGCCCGCGCCCAGCGGAATGCTGTAGTCCTTGAGCATCGGCAGGATCAGGGTGGTTTCCACCGGAGTGCTGGCAGTCATATAAAGGAAGATCGCCGCGCCGAGGCCGAACACCGACTGCCAGAAATATTTCCAGCGGCTCGGCAGGCCACGGGAGTTCTTCTCGATCACCTTGCGGTAGTCGTCGACCCAGCCGATGGCGCCGAACAGCAGGGTCACCAGCAACACGACCCACACGTAGCGGTTGCTCAGGTCAGCCCACAGCAGGGTGCTGACACCGATCGAAGACAGGATCAGCGCGCCGCCCATGGTCGGCGTACCGGATTTGGACAGGTGCGATTGCGGGCCGTCGTTACGAACGGACTGGCCGATCTGACGGTTCTGCAGGGTGCGGATCATCCACGGGCCGTAGCACAGCGACAAGACCAGCGCGGTCAGCACACCGAGGATCCCGCGCAGGGTCAGGTACTGGAAGACCGCGAAGCCTTTGTAGAACTGTTGCAGATACTCCGCTAGCAGCAGCAGCATTAATGTTTCTCCAGACTGGACCCGCACAGGGCCGCAACGATGTTTTCCATCGCTGCGCTGCGCGAACCCTTGATCAAAATGGTGGTGTTTGTGTCCTGCTCGGCGCCGAGGGCCTGGATCAGTTCGGCCTGTGTGCCGAAGTGATGCGCCTCTTCACCGAATGCATTCACGGCGTGGACCATGTTCGGCCCGACGGCGTATAGCGCGGAAACCTTGCCCCGGGCGTATTCGCCCACGTCGCGGTGCCCCTGCTCCGCCCAGTCGCCCAACTCGCCGATATCCCCGAGCACCAGAACGGTGCGGCCGGAAAAGCCGGCGAGTATATCAACGGCCGCGCACATCGAGGTGGGGTTCGCGTTGTAAGTGTCATCGATCACGCGCATGCCGTTTTTCGCCAGTTGCGCGACGGTGCGACCCTTGACCGGTTGTACCGCGCCAAGCCCGGTAGCGATGCCGAACAGCGACACGCCCAGGGCCTGGGCGGCAGCGGCGGCGGCCATGGCGTTGGCGACGTTATGGGTGCCGAGCAGGTTCAGTTGAACGCGCTCGATACCTTCAGGTGTATGCAGATTGAAGGCCGGGCAACCCCGCGCATCGGTGGTCAGATCGCTGGCGTAGAAGTCAGCCTGCGCATTGCTCAACGCGAAGGTCAGCACCTTGCGAGCTCCCGCACGGAGCTTCCAGATGCCGAAGGCCTTGTCATCCAGATTGAGCACGGCGACGCCATCGGCCGCCAACCCGTCGATGATCTCGCCCTTGGCTTCGACGATTTTTTCCGGGCCGCCGAACTCACCGACATGCGCGGTGCCGGCATTGTTGAGGATCGCTACGTGCGGCTTGGTCAGCCCGACGGTGTAGGCGATTTCGCCCAGACGCGAGGCGCCCAGCTCGATCACGGCCGCCGTGTGTTCCGGGGCCAGTTCGAGCAGGGTCAGCGGCGCACCGAGGTCATTATTCAGATTGCCACGGGTCGCCAGCACCGGACCGCGCGTACGCAGGATGCTCGCGAGCATTTCCTTGACCGTGGTCTTGCCGCTGGAGCCGGTAATCGCTGCGACTGGCTGAGTGAATGCAGCGCGATTCAAGGCACCCAACTGGCCCAAAGCCTGACGGGTATCTTTCACCAGTAATTGCGGCAAGGTGCTATCGGCGACTTCACGCTCGACCAGCGCGGCCACGGCGCCTTTTGCAGCCACGTCATTCAAATAATCATGACCGTCGAAACGCGGGCCGGTCAGGGCAATGAACAGTTGGCCAGGCTGAATCGCCCGACTGTCGATGCTGACGCCGTCGAAGCTGGCATTGGCGCTGATCAGACGTGCGTCGAGCGCGTTGGTCAGCTCGCTGAGTTTCAGGGCCTTAAGCATGGGCCACCTCCCACGCGGTCAGGGCGTGATCCGCCTCGACCAGATCAGAGAATGCGTGGCGCTCGCCGTTGATTTCCTGATAGTCCTCGTGACCTTTGCCGGCCAGAACGATCACGTCATCCGCCGAAGCGCCGGCAATCAGTTGTGCGATGGCCTGGCCGCGACCGGCCACGAACGTCACCTTGCCCACAGCCGTGAAACCGGCGCGGATGTCGTCGAAAATCACCGCCGGATCTTCGGTGCGCGGATTGTCATCGGTGACCAGCACGCGGTCGGCCAGACGCTCGACCACTTCAGCCATCAACGGACGTTTGCCGCGATCACGGTCGCCGCCACAGCCGAACAGGCACAGCAGCTGACCTTTGACGTGCGGGCGCAACGCAGTCAGGACTTTTTCCAGTGCGTCCGGGGTGTGGGCGTAATCGACCACCACCAGCGGCTGGGTGCCGCCGCCGAGACGCTGCATGCGTCCGGCCGGGCCTTCGAGTTTCGGCAACACCTTGAGAATTTCGTCGAGCGCGTAGTCGAGACCGAGCAAGGCGCCGACGGCGGCCAGTACGTTGCTCAGGTTGAAACGACCGAGCAGCGTGCTGCGCAGATGGTGCTCGCCCTGCGGCGTGACCAGCGTGGCGCGCACACCATGGTCATCGAACTGCGCTTCACGCACATAGAGATAGGCGCTGCTGTCGAGCAGGCTGTAAGTGATCAGGCGCGACTCGCGCTTTTCAGCGGCCAGTTGCCGGCCGAAATCGTCGTCGAGGTTGACCACGCGGCACTTCAGGTCATTCCAGGCGAACAGCCGGGCCTTGGCCTCGGCATACGCCTCCATCGTGCCGTGGTAATCCAGGTGATCGCGGGACAGATTGGTCATCACCGCCACATCGAACGCCAGTGCGGTAACCCGGCCCTGATCCAGACCGTGGGACGAGACTTCCATGGCCACGGCTTTGGCGCCGGCCTTTTTCAGGTCGCCCAGCGTCGCTTGCATGGCAATCGGGTTCGGCGTGGTGTGCAGGCCGCTTTGCAGCGAGCCGTGGAAACCGGAGCCCAAGGTGCCGACGATGCCGCAATGCTGGCCGAGCAGATCCAGCGCCTGCGCCACCAGTTGGGTCACGCTGGTCTTGCCGTTGGTACCAGTGACGCCAACCAGGTTCAGGTGATGACTCGGCTCACCGTAAAAACGCCCGGCGATGTCCGACAGCTGCACCGCGAGGCCCTTGACCGGAATCAGCGGCACTTCAGTGATCGGCAGCACCGTGGCGCCTTCCACTTCATAGGCCACGGCGGCGGCACCGCGCTGCAAGGCGTCGGCAATGTGCGCACGCCCGTCGAACTTGCCGCCCGGCACCGCGAGGAACAGGTCACCCGCGCGCACGTTGCGACTGTCGAGTGCCAGTTCACGGATCAACAGATCGTGGCCGGCGTGAGGGAAAATCTTGTTCAGACTCAGAGACATCAGCCGCGCCCTCCATTGGCTTTCAGCGGAACGGCCGGGGTGGCGTTGGCCTGTTGTGTGGTCGGCAGGTTGTCCGGGGTGACGTTCATCAGGCGCAGGGTGCCCGACATCACACGGCTGAACACCGGCGCCGAAACCAGACCACCGAAGTAACCGGCCTTGGTCGGCTCATCGATCACCACGACGATTGCATAGCGTGGGTCGCTCATCGGCCCGAAACCGGCGAACAGCGAGCGGTAAGAGTTTTCGGCGTAGCCCTTGGTGCCGACCGAAGTTTTACGTGCAGTACCGGACTTGCCGCCCACGTGATACGCCGGCACCTGCGCACGGAACACGCCGCGCGGGGCTTCGATCACTTGTTGCAGCATGCCTTGCATGGTTTTCGCGACGGCTTCCGGCAGCACCTGGGTGGTCTGCGGTGCCTTGTCGGTTTTGATCAGGGTCAGCGGGGCGAGGCGACCGTTGTTGGCCAGCGCCGAGAATGCGTGCACCAGTTGGATCGCGGTCACCGAAATACCGTAACCGTACGACAGCGTTGCGGTTTCGGCCTTGCGCCACTCGCGGTAGTTCGGCAGGTTGCCGACACGTTCGCCCGGGAAGCCGAGGCCGGTGTCCTGACCGAGGCCGACTTTCTGTGCGAGGCGGAAAATGGTTTCGCCGCCGATGTCGAACGCGACCTTGCTCATGCCGACGTTACTGGAATTGATCAGAATGCCGGTCAGGTCGAGCACCGGACCTTCAGTCTTCGACACATCCTTGATCGTGTATTTGCCGATCTGCAGGGAGCCCGGATACACCTCGACGGTGTCGCTCGGTTTCCAGCGGCCGGTTTCGATCGCGGCGCTCATCGAGATCGCTTTCATGGTCGAACCGGGTTCGAACACGTCGATCATCGCGCGGTTGCGCATCATCGCCGGTTGCAGGTTGCGACGGTTGTTCGGGTTGTAGGTCGGCTGGTTGACCATGGCGAGGATCTCGCCGGTCTTCACGTCCATGATCACCAGACTGCCGGCCTTGGCGCCGTTCTCGATGATCGCGTTGCGCAGCTCGCGGTTGGCCAGATATTGCAGGCGCAGGTCAATCGACAACGCCAAGGGCTTGCCGGCCTTGGCGTTTTTGGTGACCTGGACATCCTTGATCAGCCGTCCGCGCCGATCCTTGATGACTTGCCGCTTGCCGGGCACGCCGGCCAGCCATTCATCGTAGGCCAGTTCGACGCCTTCACGACCGTGGTCATCGATGTCGGTGAACCCGACCATGTGCGCCGTCACCTCACCGGCCGGGTAGAACCGGCGGAACTCTTCGATGCCGTAGACGCCCGGCACTTTCAGATCGAGCACGGCCTGGCCCTGCTCGGGGGTCAAACCGCGCACCAGATAAATGAATTCTTTGTTGGCCTGGGCTTCAAGACGTTCGGCCAATGCTTTTGGATCCTGCCCCAGCGCGGCGGCCAGTGCCGGCCACTTCTCTTTGGCGGTCTGCATTTCCTTGGCGTTGGCCCACAAGGTGGTCACCGGCGTACTCACGGCCAGCGGCTCGCCATTACGGTCGGTGATCAGGCCACGGTGCGCCGGAATCGGGATGTGACGAACGCTGCGCGCATCGCCCTGACCTTTAAGGAAGTCGCGGTCGACCACTTGCAGGTCGATGATGCGCCAGCATATTGCGGCCACCATCATACCGAGCAGGCCGACCACCAGACGGAAGCGCCACGGGAAGAGTGCCCCTTCGAGTTTCATCATGGCGCCACCATCTTCACGTCAGCCGCGCCAGGGATGTGCATCTTCAATTGTTCGGTGGCCAGCACTTCGATCCGGCTGTGGGCGGTCCAGGTGCTTTGCTCCAGGATCAGGCGCCCCCATTCGGCCTGCGCCTTGTCGCGCACGCTCAGTTCGTTATACAGGGTGTTGAGCAACTGCCGGTTCCAGTGGGCGCTGTAAGACACGCCGATGGCCGACACGAGCACGCCGATGAACAGCAGCAGCATGAAAAAGCTGCCGCCGGGCAGTGGCTTGGCGAAAAGCTTGCTCACCGCAGCTTCTCCGCGACGCGCATGACGGCGCTACGGGAACGTGGGTTGGCTTTGAGTTCGGCGTCGGAGGCCGTCTGCGCTTTGCCATGGACTTTGATTTTCGGTTCGAACGCAACGTGGCGAACCGGCAGGTTGCGTGGCAGGTTGTCGGCTTCGCCTTTTACCAGCTTGCGCATGAACAGTTTGACGATACGGTCTTCCAGCGAGTGGAAGCTGATCACGACCAGGCGGCCGCCCACTTCCAGGCATTCGAGCGCGGCTTCAAGACCCGCTTCCAGATCGCCCAGTTCATTGTTGACGTGAATGCGCAGGCCCTGGAATGCACGGGTCGCCGGGTTTTTTCCCTTTTCCCAAGCCGGGTTGGCGACTTTCAGGACTTCGGCCAGATCGGCGGTGCGCTCGAACGGCGTGATGTCACGGCGTTCGGCCACGGCACGGGCCATGCGACCGGAGAAACGTTCTTCGCCGTATTCCTTGAAGACACGGGCGATTTCCTCCACCGGCGCGGTGTTGACGAACTCGGCTGCGCTGATACCACGGGACGGATCCATGCGCATGTCCAGCGGGCCGTCGTTGAGGAAGCTGAAGCCGCGCTCGGCATCATCAAGCTGCGGCGAAGACACGCCCAGGTCCAACAGAATGCCGCTGACCTTGCCGGCCAGACCCTGTTCGGCAACGACCGAGCCGAGCTCGGCAAAGCTGCGCTGCACAACGACAAAGCGGCCGTCTTCGGCCGCTAGCGTTTGCCCGGTGGCAATCGCTTGAGGATCCTTGTCGAATCCGATGAGCCGACCATCCGGCCCGAGCTTGCTGAGGATCAACCGGCTGTGCCCGCCGCGACCGAACGTGCCGTCCAGATAGCAGCCATCAGGACGTACGGCGAGAGCCTCGACGGCTTCGTCAAGCAGTACGGTGATGTGGTTAAAGCCGCTATCAATAGTCACAGGATCAGATCACGCAGTTCGTCAGGCATGGCGCCCGGTTGTTGTATGGCAGCCAGGTCAGCGGCAGAAACCGCATTCCAGGCATCTTCGTCCCACAGTTGGAACTTGTTCAGTTGGCCCACCAGCATCGCGCGCTTGTCGAGCTTCGCGTATTCGCGCAGGCGCGGCGGCACCAGAAAACGACCACTGCCGTCGAGTTCGAGGTCAACGGCATTACCAATCAATAAACGTTGCAGACGACGGTTCTCTTCGCGAAGCGAAGGAAGCGCGCGCAACTTGGTTTCAATAATTTCCCACTCATCGAGCGGGTAGACACACAAACATGGATCAACGGCGTCAATGGTCACGATCAACTGGCCGGAACTGCGCGAATCGAGCTCGTCACGGTACCGGCTCGGCATGGCGAGACGGCCCTTTGCGTCGAGACTGATAGCGTTAGCTCCGCGAAACACGTCTGCGTTTCTCCAATTTTTATCGTTTTGAGCTCAAAAAACCCACTTCATGCCACTTTCCGCCACTTGCGCACACTATAGGAATGCGCCCACCACACCGTCAAGGCGCGGATTAAAGGAAAACCCTTACAGAACGGAGATTTAGGAGCATAAAAGGAGGAGCAACGAGAATCTGGCGGATGCTTTTATCCAATAACTTGAAGCAGCACTGAAAGCTGCGCTCGAAAGTTAAAGTAATTTGTTAAGAGTAAGATTTTTTCGGTATTACAAAAGCGCTTCTGCTGTTGATTGAAGCAAGGTGGGAAATGGCTATTACTGCGTTTGCCGCTGCCGGTTTCCAGCGCAGGCCTGCTGATAATAAACAGCCCTGTCGCCTTTAATTCAAGCAGGGAAAAGAAAAAGGTGGAGAGTCGATCTGTAAGCCGGGTTCTGTCTTGAACAGTCATTCGTCTACGATGGCCATCACTGGACATCTTTAGCAACCTACCCGGTCCCAGCGCGGGCCACGCCTTGGGACCCTATTTGGTCTTGCTCCAAGTGGGGTTTACCTAGCCACGAACTGTTGCCAGACGTGCGGTGCGCTCTTACCGCACCTTTTCACCCTTACCGGCGCCGAAGCGCTTAGGCGGTTATTTTCTGTGGCACTTTCCGTAGGCTCACGCCTCCCAGGCATTACCTGGCACTTCGCCCTATGGAGCCCGGACTTTCCTCCCCCCCCTAATTTTCATAGAGGGCAGCGACTGTCCGATCGACTCTCCGCCGCGCAGGTTAACGGCAGAGCGGCCGAAGAACAAGCGCTAATAGCCCGCAAACCGGTCTGCGCGACGGGTTACGCGTCTTTTTGCTGATCCAGCGCCACCTGATACAACACGTTTTTGCGCTCACCGGTGATTTGCGCCGCCAGAGCCGCCGCACGCTTGAGCGGCATCTCTTCGAGCAACAGGTTGAGGATGCGCATCGCCTCGCTGCTGACGGCGTCTTCGGATTCCGGCGCTGTCCAGCCCGCCACCACCACGACGCACTCGCCACGCTGCTGATTGCTGTCCGCCTCGACGAATGCCCGCAACTCGCTCAGCGGCAATCCCTTGAGGGTTTCGAAGGTCTTGGTGATTTCACGAGCGAGCAATGCAGGACGATCAGCGCCGAACACCGCCTCCATATCCTGCAGGCATTCCAGAATACGATGCGGCGCCTCGTAAAAAATCAGCGTGCGCGGCTCTTCCTTGATAGCTTCCAGGCGCGCCTTGCGGCCCACGGCCTTGGCCGGCAGAAAGCCTTCGAAGATAAAACGGTCGGACGGCAGGCCGGCAGCCGACAACGCTGCGATCAACGCGCACGCACCAGGCACCGGCACCACATTGATCCCCGCCGCACGGGCCTGACGCACCAGGTGATAACCGGGATCGGAAATCAGCGGCGTACCGGCATCGGAAATCAGCGCGACGTTGTCGCCCGCCAACAGACGGGTAATGAAGCGACTGCCTTCGTCCCGCTCGTTGTGTTCATGACAGGCCGCCAGCGGCGTGGCGATGCCGAAGTGCTGCATCAGGCGCTGGGAGTGGCGCGTATCTTCGGCGGCGATCAGCGCCACCTCGCGCAGGACCTTCAACGCCCGGGCGCTGATGTCATCCAGGTTGCCGATGGGCGTCGCCACCACATAAAGCGAGCCCGCAGCGGAATTCAAAGGACCTGGAGCAGTCAAAGCGCACACCTCATGATCGGTAAAAGCCGCCATTGTAGCGCGTCGCGCGCCGGACAATGCGTCCGGGTCGGACACGGTTTGTCGCACCATTGTGAGGCTGCGCACTCTTTGTATCAGCTAAATTGACGGTTTCACGCCAGTAACATCGCGCCCCGGCCAGTGCTTGGGTACAATTCGACGCTAATTTGATCGAGTATCAGGAACACTTACATGATCGCTTGCCTGCGGCTGTTCACTGCCCTCTGCCTCGCTGCCTTGCTGGCGGCTTGCGCCAGCTCCCCTTCCTCCAGCCTTGGCGAACTTCCACGGACCCCGGATGCCACCATCGAGCAACTGCTCGAACAGGCTGCCCAGGCCAAATCGCCGGACAAGGCTGCGCTGCTGCGCCTGAGTGCGGCAGACATGGCTTATCGCCAGGGCAATGCCGGACAGTCCGCGCAGATCCTGCAGCAAGTGCCGATGGAACAACTCCAGCCGGGCCAGCAGGCGTTCGCCAGCACGCTGTCTGCCGAACTGGCCATGACCCGCAACCAGCCGAAAGCCGCGCTGACTGCCTTGAGCCATCCAAGCCTGCAACGCCTGAGCGAAATGTCGGTCCCGCTGCAAGTTCGCGCCGGCACCGTTCACGCCCGCGCTCTTGAAGCCGACGGCCAGACCCTGGCTGCCGCTCGCGAGCGCATCTTCATCGCGCCAATGCTGGAAGGCGAAGCCGCCAGCAAGAACCACGAAGCGATCTGGACCCTGATTGCATCGCTTCCGGCCGATCAACTGCAAGCGAACACCACCGATGACCTCGGCGGCTGGATGAGCCTGGCCCTGGCGGTAAAAACCGCTGGCACTCTGGAGCAGCAGCAAGCCGCCATCGACAACTGGCGCAACCAGCATCCGAAGCATCCAGCCGCAATCAACCTGCCGCTACCCCTGACCAAACTAAAGGAACTGGCCAGCCAGCCCCTGAGCAAGATCGCCCTGCTGCTGCCGCAAGACGGCCAACTGGCCTCGGTCGGCAAGGCCCTGCGTGACGGCTTCATGGCCGCGCACTACCAGGCTCAGCAAGCCGGCCAGAAACCACCGGCCATCGAGTTCTACGACAGCTCGAAACTGACCAACCTCGACGAGTTCTACCGCAAGGCCCAGGCTGATGGTGTGCAACTGGTCGTCGGCCCGCTGGAGAAGCCGCTGGTCAAACAGTTGAGCACTCGCCCGCAACTGCCGATCACCACGCTCGCCCTGAACTACAGCGAAGGCGATCAGGGTCCGGCGCAACTGTTCCAGTTCGGCCTGGCCGCTGAAGACGAAGCTCGCGAAGTCTCCCGTCGCGCCCGTGCCGACGGCCTGCATCGCGCCGCCATCATGGTGCCGAAAGGCGAATGGGGCGATCGTGTCATGCGCGCGTTCAGCCAGGACTGGCAAGCCAATGGTGGCAGCATCGTCGCCACCGAACGTGTCGATCAGCCAGTGCAACTGGCCCAGCAGATCGCCGACATGTTCCAGCTGCGCCAGAGCGAGGCGCGTGCCAAGAGCCTGCAGAATGCCGCCGGCACCAACGTTGCCGCCCAGCCTTCGCGTCGTCAGGACATCGAGTTCATCTTCCTCGCCGCCACCCCGCAACAGGCACAACAGATCAAACCGACCCTGAACTTCCAGTACGCCGGTGACGTGCCGGTCTACGCGACCTCCCACGTGTTCAGCGCCAGCGGTGACGTGAACCAGTACAACGACATGAACGGCGTGCGATTCTGCGAAACCCCGTGGCTGCTGGAAACCAGCGATCCATTGCGTCAGCAGGTCACCGCGCAATGGCCACAAGCCGCCGGCAGCCTGGGTCGCCTCTATGCAATGGGCGTCGACGCCTATCGCCTGGCGCCACGCCTGGATCAGCTCAAGGCACTGCCGGACAGCCGCATTGAAGGTCAGTCGGGCAGCCTGGGCATGACCCAGTCCCAACGTGTCGTACGTCAATTGCCATGGGCGCAGTTCGTCAGCGGTCAGATCCAGCGCCTGCCGGACACTCCACGCTGATGCCCGACAGGTCACACCTGCAAAGCGGCAAGGATGCCGAGCGCCAGGCGCTCGAGCATCTGCAACACCGGGGTCTGCGCCTGCTGGCGCAGAACTGGTTATGTAAACGCGGTGAGCTTGATCTGGTCATGCTTGATGGCGATACAGTAGTATTCGTCGAAGTCCGCTACAGAAAGAACACTCAATGGGGTGGCGCACTCGACAGCATCGATGGGCGCAAACGGCAGAAACTGATTTTCGCCGCGCAGTATTTTCTTCAGCGCGAGTCGCGTTGGGCCAATTCCCCCTGCCGCTTCGACGTGGTGGCCATCGACAGCCATCAGGGTCAGCTGAACTGGTTGCAGAATGCGTTCGACAGTTGACCGCCTGCTCCGACCCGGACACTTTCACTCAACACTTTTGCTCTTTGCTTTGCGGGCTGCACATTCACGTGCCGGACAGCCGCGCTAATTAAGGTCACACAGATGGACATGCAATCCCGAATTCGCCAGCTTTTCCAGGCCAGCATCGACACCAAGCAACAGGCGATGGACGTACTTGCACCGCACATCGAGCAAGCCAGCCAGGTGATGGTCAACGCCCTGCTCAACGAGGGCAAAATGCTCTCGTGCGGTAACGGCGGCTCGGCCGGCGATGCCCAGCACTTCTCCTCGGAACTGCTCAACCGTTTCGAGCGCGAGCGCCCTAGCCTGCCGGCGATCGCACTGACCACCGACAGCTCGACCATCACCTCGATCGCCAACGACTACAGCTACAACGAAGTGTTCTCCAAGCAGATCCGCGCACTCGGCCAGCCGGGTGACGTGCTGCTGGCGATTTCGACCAGCGGCAACTCGGCGAACATTATTCAGGCAATCCAGGCCGCACATGATCGCGAAATGATTGTCGTAGCATTGACCGGACGCGACGGCGGCGGCATGGCTTCGCTGCTGCTGCCCGAAGACGTCGAGATTCGCGTACCGGCCAACGTCACCGCACGTATTCAGGAAGTCCACTTGCTGGCGATCCATTGCCTTTGCGATCTGATCGACAGCCAACTGTTCGGGAGTGAAGAATGACCCCTAATCGCCTTGGCCTTCTGGCCTTGACCCTGTGCCTCGGCATCAGCGGCTGCACGTCGGTGGTGAATGCCAGCCGTGAAGCGCCGATCGAAGACGACCGCGGCACCCGCACTTTCGGCAGCAAGATCGATGACTCGCTGATCGAAACCAAAGTCGGCGTCAACGTGGCCAAGGCCGATCCGGCCCTGGACAACGACTCGCACATCGTCGTTACCAGCTTCAACGGTGTCGTGCTGCTGGCTGGCCAGACCCCGCGCGCAGATCTCAAGGAGAAGGCCGAACAAGCCGCCGCCAATGTGCAGCGCGTTAAAAAGGTCCATAACGAACTGCAAGTGATTGCGCCTTCAGGCTTCGTTGCCCGCCAGAACGACTCCTGGCTGACCACCAAGATCAAGACCCAGATGCTCGCCGACGCCAGCATTCCCGGTTCGCGCATCAAAGTCGTGACCGAGAACGGCATCGTTTACCTGCTGGGCCTGCTGACCAAACAGGAAGCCGCCCAGGCGACCAACCTGGTGCAGGGTGTTTCCGGCGTGCAGAAGATTGTGAAGCTGTTCGAGTACATCGACTGACCCGCAAAACGCAGGCACAAAAAAGGCGATCCAACCGGATCGCCTTTTTTATTACTTCACCACTTTCAGGCTTGGCCGGCCGCTTGGGCGCGGTGGCTCGCTGTCCGGTGGCGGAACATCGTCATCCTGCTCGATCTCGTCTTCGTCATCCATCGGCGACTCCAGATCGAACACCATGCCCTGACCGTTTTCCCGGGCGTAGATCCCCAGAATTGCAGCAATCGGCACGTAAAGACTGTGCGGGACGCCACCGAAGCGACCTTCGAAGGTCACAACGTCGTTGTCCATGTGCAAGTGCCGCACGGCACTCGGCGAAATGTTCAGGACAATCTGCCCGTCACTGGCAAATCCCTGCGGCACCTGCACCGCCGGGTACTCGGAATTGACCAGCATGTGCGGGGTGCAATCGTTATCCACAATCCACTCGTAGAGCGCGCGGACCAGATAAGGTCGACTGGAGTTCATAGCGGCTCCTTAAGCCTTAGCGCATGTCGCGTTCGACACCAGACAGACTCGCCTGGAAAGCCTCACGCGCAAACTGACGCTCCATATAATCAAGCAGCGGCTTGGCCGGCCGCGGCAGTTCTATACCCAGAATCGGCAAACGCCAGAGTATTGGCAATAGGCAGCAATCCACCAGACTTTGTTCCTCACTGAGGAAAAACGGCTTGTCGGCAAACAGCGGTGACACGCCTGTCAGGCTTTCGCGCAATTCCTTGCGCGCCACGGCACGGGCCGCTTCCTTGGTGCGCGAATCCAGAATCAGATCCACCAGACCACACCAGTCGCGCTGAATGCGGTGAATCAGCAGACGGCTGTTGGCACGCGCCACCGGATACACAGGCATCAATGGCGGATGCGGGTAACGCTCATCCAGGTATTCCATCACCACGGTCGACTCCCACAACGCCAGGTCGCGATCGACCAGCGTGGGCAGACTGCCGTAAGGGTTCACTTCAATCAGTTTAGGCGGCTGACGACCAGCCTCCACAAAAATGATTTCGGCGCTGACACCCTTCTCTGCAAGCACGATGCGCACTCGGTGGGAATAGTGGTCGGCGGGGTCGGAGTAACAGGCCAACCGATTGGTCACGCCCATGGCGATCCTCCTCGCTTGTTGAAATAGTCGGAGCCGGAAAAACGCGCGCGCCCAGAGGGCGCCTCCCGCGACGGCTGGCGAACCAGGCGTTGCGTTTTCAGAGGCGCCCTTGGGCGCGCGCGATTAACAGCAATTGCTTGAAGCGTATCAGTGCACGTCTTTCCAGTATTCACGCTTGAGCAGGTAGGCGAACACAAAGAAGAACGCCAGGTACAGCAAGACGTAAGTACCGATGCGCTGATGTTGCAGCTTAACCGGGTTAGCCGAGTAAGCCAGGAAGGTTACCAGATTCTTGACCTTCTCATCGAACTGCTCTTCGTTGAGGGTTCCGGTTTTCGGCACGATGGTCAACTGATCGCACGCTTCATGAGTCAGAGGCGTACCGGTCAGCGGGTCATATTGCTTCTTGCCGTCTTCAACGATCTGTACCTGCTTGCAACCCACGACCTGACGCCCCTGCAGGCCGACCAGCACGTTAGGCATGCCGACGTTCGGGAAGACCTTGTTGTTCACGCCCCATGGACGCGCTGGATCTTCATAGAACGACTTGAGGTAACCGTAAAGCCAATCGGTGCCGCGAACACGAGCCACCAGCGTCAGGTCTGGCGGCGCTGCGCCAAACCAGGTCTTGGCGTCGGCCGGCTGCATGCCGATGTTCATGTGATCGCCGATCTTGGCGCCAGTGAACACCAGTTTTTCCAGCATCAGTTCGTGCGGAATGCCGAGGTCATCGGCAACACGCTCGTAACGCTGGAACTTGGCACTGTGGCAACCCATGCAATAGTTGGCGAAAGTACGCGCACCATCCTGCAAGGCAGCCTTGTCGGAAACGTCGATATCGACCTTTTCCAGTTCCGGACCACCGTGTTCGGCCGCGAAAGACAGCACTGGCAGAGCAGCAAAAATCAGAGCAAAAAATAACTTTTTCATCAGCCAGTCACCCTTTCCGGAACCGGTTTGGTCTTCTCGAGCCTGGTGTAGAACGGCATCAGAATGAAGTAGGCGAAGTACAGGAAGGTGCAGACCTGCGACAGCAGCGTACGGCCTGGCGTCGGGGCCAGAACGCCCAGAATGCCGAGGATCACGAACGAAATGCAGAACACCACCAGCCAGATCTTGCTCATCCAGCCTTTGTAGCGCATCGACTTGACCGGGCTGCGATCGAGCCATGGCAGGACGAACAGCACCGCAATCGCTGCACCCATGGCGATAACACCCATGAGCTTGTCAGGGACCGCACGCAGGATTGCGTAGAACGGTGTGAAGTACCAGACCGGTGCAATGTGCTCAGGGGTCTTGAACGGGTTGGCTTGCTCGAAGTTAGGTTTTTCGAGGAAGTAGCCGCCCATTTCCGGGAAGAAGAACACAATGAAGCAGAAGATGAACAGGAACACCACAACGCCGACGATATCTTTCACGGTGTAGTACGGGTGGAAGGCGATGCCGTCCAGCGGGATACCGTTTTCGTCTTTGTGCTTCTTGATGTCCACGCCGTCCGGGTTGTTCGAACCGACTTCGTGCAGCGCCAGGATGTGCAGCACCACCAGACCGAGAATCACGATCGGCAACGCAACCACGTGCAGGGCGAAGAAGCGGTTCAGGGTGATCCCGGAAATCAGGTAGTCACCACGGATCCACTGGGTCAGGTCGTTGCCGATGACTGGGATCGCACCGAACAGCGAGATGATTACCTGGGCACCCCAGTAGGACATCTGGCCCCACGGCAACAGGTACCCCATGAAGGCTTCGGCCATCAGCGCCAGGTAGATCAGCATGCCGAAAACCCACACCAACTCACGCGGCTTCTGGTACGAACCGTAGAGCAGGCCACGGAACATGTGCAGATAGACCACGATGAAAAACGCCGAAGCGCCAGTGGAGTGCAGCAGGCGCAGGATCGAACCGTACTCGACATCGCGCATGATGTATTCGACGGAAGCGAACGCTTCTTCCGCCGACGGGGTGTAGCTCATGGTCAGCCAGACACCGGTGACGATCTGGTTGACCAGAACGAGCAGCGCCAGCGAGCCGAAAAAGTAGAAGAAGTTGAAGTTTTTTGGAGCGTAATACTTGCTGAGATGGTCTTCCCACATCTTGGTGGCGGGGAAGCGCGCATCAACCCAATCCATGAACTTGCTCATCACGCTTTCTCCGTATCGACGCCAATGACAATCAGGTCATCGGTCTCATAGGAATGCGGGGGTACTGGCAGGTTCAAAGGCGCAGGTTGCGACTTGTAGACGCGGCCAGCCAGATCGTAGTGGGAACCGTGGCAAGGGCAGAAATAGCCGCCTACCCAGTCTTTGCCCAGATCCGCGGGTGCCACTTCGGGACGGAAGGTCGGTGAGCAACCCAGGTGAGTGCAGATCCCGATCAGCAGGAGGATTTCCGGCTTGATCGAACGCACTTCAGGGTCGACATAAGTGGGTTGCGTGGAGTTTTTGGAGGTCGGATCGGAGAGCTGGCCCTCGATCTTCTTGAGATTCCCCAGGATTTCCTCGGTACGGCGGACAATGAACACCGGCTGGCCGCGCCATTCAGCAATCATCTGCTGTCCTGGCTCGATTTTGCTGACATTCACTTTCACCGGTGCCCCGGCAGCCTTCGCCTTGGCACTGGGAAACCATGACCCCACGAACGGGACCGCAGCCCCCACCGCTCCTGCAGCACCCACCACGGATGTGGCTGCTACCAAGAAGCGACGCCGGCCTGCATTCACGCCGTCATTGCTCATTCAGTCCTCTCCCATCAGCTTTGTGGCCTGTTAAATCAGGCGTCTACTAAATTGAAACTATGTACTTATAAAAATTTTGCCGAATGGTAATGAAAACCCCCAATTCTGACAAGGTAATTACCCGGAGGGCTGGCCCTCAAGCCTTGTAGTATAGGGGGTCTACGAATGTGGCAAGTTGTCACAGCGCAATTATTCAAGAAATCGCACGCATAAAAAAACGCCCGGTTCCGTGAGGAATCGGGCGTTCTTTTTGAACGTGGAAGCGAAATTAACGCTTCGAGTACTGCGGACGCTTACGCGCTTTACGCAGACCAACTTTCTTACGTTCAACTTCACGGGCGTCGCGGGTAACGAAGCCAGCTTTGCGCAGAGCGCTACGCAGGGTTTCGTCGTAGTCCATCAGCGCGCGAGTGATACCGTGGCGGATTGCGCCAGCCTGACCACTTACACCACCACCGATGACGGTGACGTAGATGTCGAACTTCTCGACAGTCTCAGTCAGTTCCAGCGGCTGACGAACTACCATGCGGGCAGTTTCGCGACCGAAGAACGTGTCCAGGGAGCGGTTGTTGATGGAGATGTTACCAGTACCCGGACGCAGGAAAACGCGTGCGGTTGCGGTCTTGCGACGGCCAGTGCCGTAATTTTGAGTCGCCGACATAATGAACTATTCCGTTAAATCTTCAGTTCTTGGGGCTGCTGAGCAGTATGAGGGTGTGCAGCGCCCGCATAGACTTTCAGCTTACGGTACATGTCGCGACCCAGTGGGTTTTTAGGCAGCATGCCTTTAACCGCGGTCTCGATCACGCGCTCAGGGGCCTTGGCGATCAGCTTTTCAAAGTTGATCGACTTGATGCCGCCCGGGAAACCGGAGTGGGAGTAGTACATTTTGTCAGTGGTTTTAGCACCGGTAACACGGATCTGCTCGGCGTTGATTACGACGATGTAGTCGCCGGTGTCAACGTGAGGAGTGTACTCAGGCTTGTGCTTGCCACGCAGACGGCTCGCGATTTCGGTGGCCAGACGACCCAGGGTCTGACCAGCAGCGTCGACGACAAACCAGTCGCGCTTTACTGTTTCCGGTTTAGCAGTAAAAGTTTTCATTCTTTATAGCCTCAGGGGCCGCCTGTAAATAAGACGGCGGATCTTACTGAATAGTGCGTACTTTGACAAGTCAAAGGCAGCCGGATACAGACGCTTTCGGGGGCTCGGGTCGGCGCGTCCGTTCAACGGCAAGATTCTTCGGCGGCGGCGCATCACTTCCACTGCAGAAAGAGGTCGGCAATTATGCAGATTGCGAAAAAAATTTCAACCTGCTTTTATGCTTGTTTTGCCCAAGGAGCACCCGATGGACTATCGCCAGCTAGGCCGTACCGATCTGAACGTGAGTGCAATCTGCCTCGGCACCATGACCTGGGGCGAGCAAAATACTGAAGCTGAAGCCTTCGCCCAGATCGAACGGGCCAAAGAGGCCGGGATCAATTTCCTCGACACCGCCGAGATGTACCCGGTGCCACCAAAAGCCGATACCTACGCCACCACCGAGCGCTATATCGGCAATTACTTCAAAAGCCGTGGCGACCGCGCCGACTGGATCCTCGCCAGCAAGATCGCCGGCCCGGGCAACACCATCGACTACATCCGCGACAAAAATCTGCGCCACAATCGCCAGCACATCACCGAAGCCGTGGACGCCAGCCTCAAGCGCCTGCAGACCGATTACATCGACCTCTACCAGTTGCACTGGCCGGAGCGCAGCACCAACTTTTTCGGACAACTGGGCTACAAGCACCAGACCGAAGCCAACCTGACGCCGCTCGAAGACACCCTCGAAGCGCTCGATGAGCAAGTGAAGGCCGGCAAGATCCGCCACATCGGCCTGTCCAACGAAACGCCGTGGGGCACCATGCGTTTCCTGGCTTTGGCCGAAGCCCGTGGCTGGCCACGCGCCGTATCGATCCAGAACCCGTACAACCTGCTCAACCGCAGTTTCGAGATCGGCCTGGCGGAAATCGCCATCCGTGAACAATGCGGCCTGCTCGCCTATTCGCCGCTGGCGTTCGGCTTCCTGTCGGGCAAGTACGAAGGTGGGGCGCGTCCGCCGAAAGGCCGCCTGAGCCTCTACAGCCGCTTCAGCCGCTATTTCAACCCGCAGTCGGAAGCCGCGTGCAGCCGCTATGTGGCACTGGCCCGGGAACACGGCCTGGATCCGGCGCAAATGGCCCTGGCGTTTGTGAATCAGCAACCGTTCGTCACCAGCAACATCATCGGGGCGACGACGCTGGAGCAACTGGACAGCAACATCGCCAGCTACGAGCTGAAACTGTCGAGGGAAGTGCTGGAAGGGATCGAAGCGATTCACAAGGATCATCCGAACCCGGCGCCGTAACCCAGGACGATGATCGTTCCCACGTCGAGGCGTCGAACCGTCTGCGTGGGAACGCATACCGTGACACTCCGCGTCACTTCCATAGCGGACGCAGAGCGTCCACGGCGGCATTCCCACGCAGAGCGTGGGAACGATCACACGCTCGGATCAAAGTGACCGCGCAATGATCTCCTTCATGATTTCATTGGTGCCGGCATAGATTCGCTGCACCCGCGCATCCGCCCAGGCCCGGGCCACCGGGTACTCCCACATGAAACCGTAGCCGCCATGCAGTTGCACGCACTCGTCGAGCACCTTGCATTGCAGGTCGGTGCCCCAATACTTGGCCATCGCCGCCGTCGGCACATCAAGCTTGCCTTGCAGGTGCAACTCCAGGCAGCGGTCGACGAACACCCGGCCGATCTGAATCTCGGTGGCCATTTCCGCCAGTTTGAAGCGGGTGTTCTGGAAGTCGGCAATCGATTTGCCGAACGCCTTGCGGTCACGGGTGTAATCCAGCGTCCATTGCAGCGCCGCCTCGGCCGAGGCCAGCCCCCCAATCGCTACGGTCAGACGCTCCTGCGGCAGTTCCTGCATCAGATAGGCAAATCCCGCCCCGGCCTGACCCAGGAGGTTTTCCTTCGGCACGCGCACGTCCTGAAAGAACAATTCCGACGTGTCCTGAGCCTTCATTCCGACCTTCTCCAGGCGCTTGCCCTTGTCGAAGCCCGGCGTGTTCGCCTCCACCAGAAACAGGCTGGTGCCCTTGGCGCCGGCCTTGGGATCGGTCTTGGCGACGACGATCACCAGATCCGCCAGGAAACCATTGGTGATAAAGGTTTTCGAACCGTTGATCACATATTCGTCGCCATCCAGCACCGCCGTGGTCTTGACCCCTTGCAGGTCGGAACCGGCGCCCGGTTCGGTCATGGCGATCGCGGTCACCATCTCGCCAGACACCAGTTTCGGCAGGTACTTCTGCTTCAGCGCCTCGCTGCCGTAATGCAGGATGTACGGCGCGACAATGTCCGAATGCAGCGAGAAACCGATACCGGTCAGGCCCAGCCGCCCTACTTCTTCGATCACGACTGCGCTGTAAAGAAAGTCCGCCCCCAACCCGCCGTATTCCTCCGGCAGATGCGAGCAGAGCATCCCCGCCTCCCCCGCCTTGTTCCACAGCTGGCGGTCGATGTAGCCTTGTTTTTCCCATTGCCCATGGAACGGCACGGCCTCTTTTTCGAGGAATGTTCGTACGCTGTCGCGGAACAATTCGTGCTCGGAGCTGAACAAGGTTCTGGGAATCATGCGGCACCTTTTCTTTATTGTTGGAGGGATCAGACCTTCAGAGACTAAGCCTCGCTTCCGATACAGGACACTGGACACATCCGACAAAAAATAAGACGATCCAGCCGTCTGGTGACCACTTTCCCTTATAAAAACAAAAGTTGAATTATGTCCAAGCAAGTCTCCACGCCCTTGCGGCGCGTCAGCATCCTGGCGATCGACCGGGTTTTCGCTTCCACCCTCATGCAAGCCAAGGATTTCTTCCACCTGGCCAGCCTGCGTTACGGCAAACAACTGGGCCACGGCCTGACTCCGGCGTTCGAAACCCGCCTGGTCAGCCCCGACGGCAAACCGGTGAACAGCTTCAGTGACGTGGTCATGCCGGTGGACGGCGGCCTGGAAAACGCCGATGTCATCATCCTCCCGGCGTTCTGGGACGATTTCGATACGCTGTGCCAGCGTTATCCACAGGTCCTGCCGTGGCTGCGCGAGCAGCATGCCCGGGGCGCCGTGCTCTGCGGCGAGGCCACCGGGGTGTTCTGGCTGGCCGAGGCCGGATTGCTCAACGGCAAAGAAGCGACTACCTACTGGCGTTTCTTCAACGCCTTCGCCGAGCGCTTCCCGCAGGTCTATCTCAATCAGGACAAACACCTGACCGACGCCGACAACCTGTATTGCGCCGGCGGTACCACCTCGGCCTGCGACCTCTACATTTACCTGATCGAGCGCTTCTGCGGCGCCAATGTCGCCCAGGCGGTGGCCCGCGACATTCTCTATGAAGTGCAACGCAGCTATGCACCGGGCCGCATCGGTTTCGGCGGCCAGAAACTGCACCAGGACGTGATCATCCTGCAGATCCAGCACTGGCTCGAAGAGCATTTCGCCGACAAGTTCCGCTTCGAAGACGTGGCGCGCGAGCACGGTATGAGCATCCGCAACTTCATGCGCCGCTTCCAGACCGCTACCGGCGACAAGCCGCTGCACTACCTGCAACGGCTGCGCATCGAGACCGCCAAGGGCTTGCTTTCCGGCAGTCGCAAGAGCATCAAGACCATCAGCTACGAAGTCGGCTACGACGATGCGAGTTTCTTCGCACGGCTGTTCCGCCAGCACACCGAACTGTCGCCGAACCAGTACCGGCAGCAGTTCCAGCAAGCTGCCTGACGATTCGACCAGACACAAAAAAGGGCCTGCATCTGCAGGCCCTTTTTGTTTCCCGAATCTGCTTAAGGCTTGTGTGCCCGAGACAGGAATTCGTGAGATTGCATCTCCAGCAGACGGCTGAGGGTACGCTGGAATTCGAACGTCAGGCGTCCGCCGGTGTACAAGTCTTTCAACTCGACTTCGGCAGAAATGATCAGTTTGACGTTACGGTCGTAGAACTCGTCGACCATGTTGATGAAGCGTCGGGCGATGTCGTCGGTGGTGACGCTCATCTGCTCTACGCCACTGAGCAGCACGGCATGGAAAATCTTGCCGAGCTCGATGTAGTCGTTCTGGCTGCGCGGGCCGTCGCACAGTTCGCGGAAGTCGAACCAGGCCACGTCGTCGCAGGTGCGCAGGGCGCGGATTTCGCGGTTTTCGATGATCAGCACATCGTTTTCCACCGCCGCCGTGCACTCAGGCGTCAGCGCGCGGAAGCTCTTGCGCAGGCTTTCGTGAGCGGCTTCGTCGAGTGGGAAGTGGAACAGTTCCGCCTGCTCAAGGTGACGCAGACGATAGTCGACGCCGCTGTCGACGTTGACGATTTCGGTGTTCTGCTTGATCAGCGCGATGGCCGGCAGGAAGCGCGCGCGTTGCAGGCCGTCCTTGTACAGGCCGTCCGGCACGATGTTCGAAGTGGCGACCAGGGTCACACCGTTCTTGAACAACTCTTCCATCAGCGTGCCGAGGATCATGGCGTCGGTGATGTCGGAGACGAAGAACTCATCGAAGCAGATGACCCGCGATTCCGTCGCGAAACGCTTGGCGATGATGGTCAGCGGGTTTTTCTCGCCGCCGAGGGTTTTCATTTCTTCGTGCACGCGCTTCATGAAGCGGTGGAAGTGGGTGCGGGTCTTTTCCTTGAATGGCAGGGCTTCGAAGAAAGTGTCCACCAGGTAAGTCTTGCCGCGACCCACGCCGCCCCAGAAATACAGGCCCTTGACCGGGGTCTGATCCTTTTTGCCAAACAGCTTGCCCAGCAAACCCGGCTTGTTCTGCTCGGCCGCGATCAGATCGTCGTACAGGCGCTGCAGATGACGCACGGCAGTTTCCTGGGCGGCGTCATGGAAGAAGTCCGGGCGTTTCAGATCAGCTTGATATCGTTCTAGGGGCGTCATAATTCGTTAGCAAGGCAACAAAAACGGGCCGTCACTGTAGCGATGGCCCGTGGGAATGGCAATCGGCCCTTGGTCGGACCGGCCCGTTGATTATTCCTGAACCGGTGTCAGAGCGATCCGCAAGGCCTCGACGGCCGCGTCCCGCGCAGCCACGTCGGCGAACGCCGGGCTGTCGCCGACGCACTCGCCTTCCAGCCAGACGCTGAAGCTCAGGTCTTCGCTGCGCACATCCAGCGCCTGACCCGATTGCAGCTGCTTGGTCACCTGACCGGCGGTTTTACCGTCGGCGAAGTTACGCGACAGCAGCAATTGCTCGCCGTCGGCCGCCAGCAGACGGAAACGGAAGCTGCCGTCGTCTTCACGGAAGCTGACGAAACGTGCGGCTTTCGCGGCTTTCTTCTTGGTGGTCGCGGCCACCTGAACCTGATTGACGAAGGAGCGCAGACCGACTGCTTCGCGCAACTCGTTGAGGAACGGCGTCGCCACCGCACGGGCCTTCTTGGCGCCGTGCTGCAGGATGTCTTCCAGATCTGCCGGACGCTCGATCAACTGGTGATAACGCTCGCGGGACTCGCCCAGTTCGTTATCCAGCAACTGGAACAGACGGTTTTTCGCCTCGCCCCAACCCAGACCGCCCAGCAGTTCGCTGCGGAATTCGTCAGCCTGCGCCGGCGTGGAGAACGCCTGGAACAGGGTGAACAGGTGCGAGTTGTCCGGATCTTTCGCTTCGCCCGGCGCGCGGGAGTCGGTGACGATCCGCGAAATCGCGTCCTTCATTTCCTTGGCGCTGGAGAACAGCGGAATGGTGTTGTCGTAGCTCTTGGACATCTTGCGACCGTCCAGGCCCGGCAGGGTGGCAACGCTTTCCTCGATCAGCGCTTCGGGCATGGTGAAGAATTCCTTGCCCTGACCGAACAGGTGGTTGAAGCGCTGGCCGATATCACGGGCCATTTCCACGTGCTGGATCTGGTCGCGACCGACCGGCACCTTGTGCGCGTTGAACATCAGAATGTCCGCCGCCATCAGCACCGGATAACTGTACAAGCCCATGGTGATGCCGGCATCCGGGTCTTCGCCGGTCTCGACGTTCTTGTCCACCGAAGCCTTGTAGGCGTGGGCGCGGTTGAGCAGGCCCTTGGCGGCGACGCAGGTCAGCAGCCAGGTCAGCTCGGGGATTTCCGGGATGTCGGACTGACGATAGAAGGTCACGCGATCCACATCCAGACCACCGGCCAGCCAGGTCGCGGCGATTTCCAGACGCGAGCGCTGGATGCGCAGCGGGTCATCGCACTTGATCAGGGCGTGATAGTCGGCCAGGAAGTAGAACGAATCGGCATTGCTGTCGCGGCTGGCGAGAATCGCCGGGCGGATGGCGCCGGCGTAGTTGCCCAGGTGCGGCGTGCCGGTGGTGGTAATGCCGGTGAGGATGCGGGTACGGTTCGTCATGGGTAATCGCTTGTCAGACTGCAATCAATTCGAGAGACGCGGCAGGATCAGATCCTTGAGATCGGTCAGCTTGCCATGAAAAAAGTGTCCGCATTCTGCCACTTTCAGCAGCTCATGGGGGCGCTGGAGTTTGTCGGACCATTCGTAGACCAGCTGCGGATCGATCACTTCGTCGGTTTCCGGCTGGATCACGGTCAGTTCGCCCTGCTGCGGCAGTTGATCCTGATCGCCCAGACGCATCACCGCCGGCGCGACCATGAACAGGTGCTTGAGCGTGATGCCTTGGGCTTCGAGTCGACCGCCGAGACTTGCTGCAACAAATCCACCGAAGGAGAAACCGAACAGGGTCAGCGGCAGATCCGGATGCTTTTCCAACAGCCAGGCGGCAGCGGCCTGAGCGTCGTCGACTTCACCGGTGCCCATGTCATGAGAACCTTCGCTGGCACCGACGCCGCGATAGTTGAAGCGCAAGGTGATCAGGCCCGCATCGCGCGCGGTGCGCTGCAGGGTCGAGACGACCTTGTTGAGCATGGTGCCGCCCTGCACCGGGTTCGGATGGCAGATCAGCGCGATGCCGCGGGGCTGCTCGTTGTCCAGATACAAAGACTCAAGTTGCCCCACCGGGCCATCAATCACTACAGGGGTTTCACGCATCAGCAAGGAAGGAACTCCGTGACCTCGAATCGGGTCGACTCGTCTAGCAAATTGTCTGTGCCAGTCTATTGCGAGTGAATCGCGGTATACAGCGCAGGTTCGAGCCGTTAACGTAAAGCAAAGCCGTTTATAGAGGAAGGACTCGTGGAACACTCGCTCTTAGTTTGGTTGTTACCGACTCTTGCCCTGGTTGTGGGTGTCGCCATTGGTTTCCTGATCGCACGCGTTGCGCCGAACGCCGCGCCCAGCCGCACGCAGCGTCAACTGGATGATATTCAGGAACGTTTCGACAGTTATCAGAACGAAGTGGTGACCCACTTCAACAGCACCGCCAATCTGGTCAAGAAACTGACCCAGAGCTATCAGGAAGTGCAGGACCACCTCGCCGAGGGCGCCAACCGTCTGGCCCTGGACGAGCAGACCCGTCAACGCCTGCTCGCCTCGCTGCACTCTGAAGCAGCACAGTCCCCGCGGGAACGCCTGACGCCACCGCGGGATCAGGAACCGCCGCGTGACTACGCGCCAAAGACCCCGAACTCGCCAGGCATGCTCGACGAGCATTACGGCCTGAAGAAGTAATCAGCCTTCGCGCCAACAAAAAGCCCCCGGACAATTCGGTTGTCCGGGGGCTTTTTTGTATCCGCCGATATGTATCGCCAGTGATGGCCTCATCGCGGGCAAGCCCGCTCCCACAGGTATTGGTGGTGTACACAAAATCTGTGTTCCACACATCACCCTGTGGGAGCGGGCTTGCCCGCGATGGGGCCATAACAGGCCACACACAAAAATGCCCGATCATCAGGACCGGGCATTTTTTCATTCAGGCTTCAGTTACGGATACTGCTGAACTGTGCCCGGCTGTTGCTGCTGACCACCGTACTGTTGGCCCGGGATCGCCTTGAGGTTGACCTCGACGCGGCGGTTCTGCGCGCGGCCGTTGACGTCACCGTTGCTGGCGATCGGATTATCCGGACCGGCACCGCGGGCGCTCAGGTTGGCACCGCTGACGCCTTGCGAGGTCAGGTAGGTGGCCACGCTCTGCGCACGACGCTGGGACAGGTCCATGTTGTGCTGACGGCTGCCGGTGCTGTCGGTGTAGCCGACGATTTCGATCTGGTTCTGGTTGAACTCTTTGAGCGAGTTGGCCAGGTTGTTCAGTGGCTGATAGAAGCTGGAAGCGATGTTAGCCGAGTCGGTGGCGAAGGTGATGTTGCCCGGCATGATCAGCTTGATCTGATCGCCCTGACGCTGCACTTCAACTCCGGTGTTGGCCATGCTGGCGCGCAGTTTTTTCTCCTGCTGGTCGGCGTAGTAGCCATAACCGGCGGCCGAAGCACCGACGACGGCTGCGCCGATCAGCGCGCCCTTGCCGCGGTTGTTGTGGTCGATGGCGGCACCGGCCAGCGCACCGGCCAGTGCACCGAGGCCACCGTACTTGGCGGTTTTGCTCATGCCCTGGGAGCCACCGTCGGCCTGACCCTGATTGTCATACGGGTTGGGCGAGGCGCAGCCGGACAAAACGGCCACGGCAGTAGCGACAATAATCAAACGACGCGTGGTGAACATGGAGTGCTCCTACATTTTGCATTCTGTGGTGCAGCGGCCATTGGCAATTGGCCCGTGCGGGCGTTGGATCATGACAATGCACAAAAATTCCGCCGGGCACCCGTGACAAAATGTTTAGGCACGCACGAACGGGTTTTCACGCATTTCATCCCCCAGACGCGTATCCGGACCATGCCCGGTCACAACGGTTGCATCTTCATCCAGGGTGTACAGCCGCTGCTTGATCGATCGCACGATGGTCGCCTGATCGCCGCCCCACAAATCCGTGCGCCCTACTCCGCGACGAAACAACGTGTCGCCGGCAATCAACAGCTTAGCCTCGGAAAACCAGAAGCTCATGGAACCTGGCGTATGCCCCGGCGTATGCAACGCCACGCCGCAGCCGCAGGCCAGTTCCTCGTCGTCGCTCAACCAGCGATCCGGCGACGGCACCGGCGTGTAAGGCACGCCGAACATCTGGCATTGCATCTCGAGGTTGTCCCACAGGAACTGATCATCCTTGTGCAGGTGCAAGGTAGCGCCTGTCTTCTCTTTCATCTGGCCGGAAGCCAGGAAGTGATCGAGGTGCGCGTGGGTGTGAATGATGCTGACCACTTTCAGACCGAGGGCATCGAGGCGAGCCATGATCAGGTCAGGATTGCCGCCCGGGTCGACGACGATGGCTTTTCTGGTGATCGGGTCGCCGATGATCGTGCAGTTGCACTGAAGTGGGCCGACGGGGAAGGTTTCGCGGATGAGGGTGTTCATAGTGCCACTCGTCGAATATTCATGCGTATTGGGGGTGTGCCCAAGAATAACAGCTGATTTTTTTCTGCAGATTCAACAAGCCGTCCCGATATACAAGGTGAGCCAATTTTCTGACGTCAGTATCAAAAAAATAATGGCGTAGTGATATCAATTGACGCTGAATCTGGTACAAAATTATTGCTTTGTAGCGGCCATATCAGGACGGCCGCAAACTCACTCAGGATATTCAAATGTCGTCTCCGCTTGGCTATGCACTCACGCAGTCGTCGTTTTTAACCGGCAATACGCAGGCCGATAGCCTGATCTATGGCACGCAATGGCTGAGCCCGGACTTCGGAGGGGAGGATTTCCTTTCGACCCGCCTGACCTACAGTTTTGTTACGGTGGGTCAATCGTACTTCGCCAGAGACTACACGCCAGATAACGAATTCCTGAACAGCTTCAACCTGACCACCGCGCAACAGTCGGCTATCACCAGTGCCCTCAATAACTGGAGTTCGGTGGCGAACATCAAGTTCACGCTGGTGAGTGACAACATCAACAGCGCAGGTGACCTGCGGTTTGGCGGTTACTCGGGCATGGATCCGAAGACAGCTGCCTGGGCGTATTTCCCAGATGAAAAACCATCGGCAGGCGACGTGTGGATCGGGCCTGTGACGAACGACCCGAACCCGGTCAAAGGCACCTACGACTACATGACGTTCGTGCATGAAATTGGTCATGCGCTGGGTCTCAAACATCCTTTTGAGGCCAGCACATCCAACAGCAATGTAATTTCGCCGCTACTGGACGACTCGCATTTCACGGTGATGAGTTACAACAATGCCTACTCGTACCAGCCAACTACGCCGATGTTGCTGGACATTCTGGTCATTCAGAAACTGTATGGCGCCAACATGCTTTGGCAAACCGGTGACAATGTCTACAAATGGGGCGCCAACCAATCGGTATTCGAAACAATCTGGGATGCCGGCGGCAACGATACTATCGATGCCAGCAACCAGTTGGCGCCCGTCAGCCTGAACCTTAATGAAGGCGCGTTCAGTCAGATCGGCAAAGCATTCACCGACGGCACCAACCTGTTGAATGATGGCTTGGCAATTGCCTATGGTGCCAAGATCGAAAATGCCATCGGCTCGGCCTTCGACGATGTCCTCACAGGTAACGATCTGAACAACACCCTCGACGGTGGTCTTGGCGCAGACACCATGATGGGCGGTGCCGGCATCGACACGTATTACGTCGACAACGTCAACGACGTGGTCATCGAAACCGATGCCTCGCTGACCGCCATCGACCGGATCTTCTCCAGCGTCAGCTACAGCCTCGGCGCCAACGTCGAGAACCTGTTGCTGACCGGTAGCGCCAACATCAACGCCACCGGCAACGAAGTCGTCAACCGTCTGGTCGGCAACGACGGCAACAACATTCTCGACGGCGGCCTGGGTGCCGACCGACTGGAAGGCGGCCTGGGCAATGACACCTACATCGTCGACAACGTCGGTGACATCGTCATTGAAACCAGTGCCCTGGCCAATGAGATCGACACCGTTCAAGCCTCGGTTAGCTACAGCCTCAGCGCCAACGTTGAAGATCTGATCCTGACCGGTACTGCCCATATCAATGGTACCGGCAACAGCCTGAGCAACACCCTGACCGGCAATGCCGGCAACAACATTCTCGACGGCGGCCTGGGTGCCGACCGACTGGAAGGTGGCCTGGGCAATGACACCTACATCGTCGACAACGTCGGTGACATCGTCATTGAAACCAGTACCCTGGCCAACGAAATCGACACGGTGCGCGCCTCCATCGACTGGACCCTGGGTGCCAACCTGGAAAACCTTGTCTTGACCGGCAATGCCATCTACGGCACCGGCAACAACCTGGACAACACCCTCACCGGCAACGACCAGGACAACGTCCTCAATGGCGGCGTTGGCGCAGACATCATGATCGGCGGTGCCGGCATCGATACGTATTACGTGGATAACGTCAACGACGTGGTCATCGAAACCGACGCCTCGCTGACCGCCATCGACCGGATCTTCTCCCGCGTCAGCTACAGCCTCGGCGCCAACGTCGAGAACCTGTTGCTGACCGGTAGCGCCAACATCAACGCCACCGGCAACGAAGTCGTCAACCGTCTGGTCGGTAACGACGGCAACAACATTCTCGACGGCGGCCTGGGTGCCGACCGACTGGAAGGCGGCCTGGGCAATGACACCTACATCGTCGACAACGTCGGTGACATCGTCATTGAAACCAGTACCCTGGCCAATGAGATCGACACCGTTCAAGCCTCGGTTAGCTACAGCCTCAGCGCCAACGTTGAAGATCTGATCCTGACCGGCACTGCCCATATCAATGGTACCGGCAACAGCCTGAGCAACACCCTGACCGGCAATGCCGGCAACAACATTCTCGACGGCGGCCTGGGTGCCGACCGACTGGAAGGTGGCCTGGGCAATGACACCTACATCGTCGACAACGTCGCTGACCAGATCATCGAAACCAGCAACAACGCCAACGAAATCGACACGGTGCGCGCCTCCATCGACTGGACTCTGGGTGCCAATCTGGAAAACCTTGTTTTGACCGGCAACGCCATCTACGGCACCGGCAACAACCTGGACAACACTCTCACCGGCAACGACCAGGACAACGTCCTCAATGGCGGCGCTGGCGCAGACATCATGATCGGCGGTGCCGGCATCGACACGTATTACGTCGACAACGTCAACGACGTGGTCATCGAAACCGATGCCTCGCTGACCGCCATCGACCGGATCTTCTCCCGCGTCAGCTACAGCCTCGGCGCCAACGTCGAAAACCTGTTGCTGACCGGCAGCGACAACATCAACGCCACCGGCAACGAAGTCGTCAACCGTCTGGTCGGCAATGCCGGCAACAACATTCTCGACGGCGGCCTGGGTGCCGACCGACTGGAAGGTGGCCTGGGCAATGACACCTACATCGTCGACAACGTCGGTGACATCGTCATTGAAACCAGTACCCTGGCCAACGAAATCGACACGGTGCGCGCCTCCATCGACTGGACCCTGGGTGCCAACCTGGAAAACCTTGTCTTGACCGGCAACGCCATCTACGGCACCGGCAACAACCTGGACAACACCCTCACCGGCAACGACCAGGACAACGTCCTCAATGGCGGCGTTGGCGCAGACATCATGATCGGCGGTGCCGGCATCGATACGTATTACGTGGATAACGTCAACGACGTGGTCATCGAAACCGACGCCTCGCTGACCGCCATCGACCGGATCTTCTCCCGCGTCAGCTACAGCCTCGGCGCCAACGTCGAGAACCTGTTGCTGACCGGTAGCGCCAACATCAACGCCACCGGCAACGAAGTCGTCAACCGTCTGGTCGGCAACGACGGCAACAACATTCTCGACGGCGGCCTGGGTGCCGACCGACTGGAAGGCGGCCTGGGCAATGACACCTACATCGTCGACAACGTCGGTGACATCGTCATTGAAACCAGTGCCCTGGCCAATGAGATCGACACCGTTCAAGCCTCGGTTAGCTACAGCCTCAGCGCCAACGTTGAAGATCTGATCCTGACCGGCACTGCCCATATCAATGGTACCGGCAACAGCCTGAGCAACACCCTGACCGGCAATGCCGGCAACAACATTCTCGACGGCGGCCTGGGTGCCGACCGACTGGAAGGTGGCCTGGGCAATGACACCTACATCGTCGACAACGTCGCTGACCAGATCATCGAAACCAGCAACAACGCCAACGAAATCGACACGGTGCGCGCCTCCATCGACTGGACCCTGGGTGCCAATCTGGAAAACCTTGTTTTGACCGGCAACGCCATCTACGGCACCGGCAACAACCTGGACAACACTCTCACCGGCAACGACCAGGACAACGTCCTCAATGGCGGCGCTGGCGCAGACATCATGATCGGCGGTGCCGGCATCGACACGTATTACGTCGACAACGTCAACGACGTGGTCATCGAAACCGACGCCTCATTGACCGCCATCGACCGGATCTTCTCCCGCGTCAGCTACAGCCTCGGCGCCAACGTCGAGAACCTGTTGCTGACCGGCAGCGACAACATCAACGCCACCGGTAACGAAGTCGCCAACCGCCTGGTCGGCAACGCCGGCAACAACATTCTCGACGGCGGCCTGGGTGCCGACCGACTGGAAGGTGGCCTGGGCACCGATACGCTGACCGGAGGTGCAGGTGCAGATACCTTCATATTCAATAACTGGAATGAAACCGGTACGGGAAGCCTGCGTGACGTCATCACCGACTTCAGCAGCGCGCAGGGTGACAAGATCGATCTGTCGAAGTTTGATGCCAACTTGCTGAGTGCCGGTTTCAACGGGTTCAGCTTCATCGGCGCTGCTGACTTCACGGGCGCAGGTCAACTGCGCTTCGTAGACCATGTACTCTCGGGAAATGTCAGCGGCAATGTCGGGGCGGATTTCGAAATTCAGCTGGTGGGTGTCAATGCATTCAGTGCCAGCGATCTGGTGGCCTGACGCTCTTATTGACTGCCTCACACGGCGTCGGAAATTGATTCACCTTCAAAAACAAAACGCCCCGACCATTCGGGGCGTTTTGTTTACGATGCCTGGCATCAACTCAAAACACCCAGCGACTTTGCCCGCGCCACCGCTTGCGTTCGCCGCCCCACCCCCAACTTGCTGTTGATGTGGCTGGCGTGAGTTTTCACCGTGTGCAACGAGATGAATAACTGCTCACTGATTTCCTGATTCGAGCAACCTTGGGCGATCAGGCGCAGTACCGCCAGTTCGCGACTGCTGAGCTGCTCAGTGGCTCCACACTCCACGGTCACGCGGAGCGCCGTCACCGGAAGGTGCTCCAACAATTGCGGTCCGGCCAGCGTCGGTGATGCCTGCAACTGTCCACGTAACCAGTCCGAGTGTTCTTTCACCAAACCATCGAACGGCTGCAACACACCACCCGCCGCAGCTTCCAGCGCCAGACTCAACGTCTTGCGCGCCTCCGGTTCGCGCCCCGCCACCAGTAGCAGCGCGACCTTCTGCGTCAACGCCATCACGCTGAGCAACTGGCGACCGGTTTGCTGGCCGTTCTCGTGCAAGACGCTCAACCGCCCTTCGGCGAGCATCAGCTTGCCTTGTGTCACATCGAGCAGCGCCTGCTGCAGTTCGACATGCAAGGGCAACTGAGGATGAAACTCAGGCGGTGCGGCGGCACGGTCACCGGTGTAGGTCTGGCCGAGGCGCACCAGCCAGGCTTCCGCCAGATCGGTGCGGCCCTGGGCCAGCCAAAGTTCACATTTGACCAGGGTAATCATCGCCAGGTAGTAGATCGGCGGAACATCCCAGATGTGCATCAGACGTTCGGCTTCGGCGAGTTCAGCGAAGGCTTTGGCGAATTCGCCGCTCGCACCGTCCAGCCGCGCGATCACGCAGTGACCGATCAATACGCTGATGTCGCGGCAGGCTCGTGCTTCACCCAACCCCGCCTGCAATCGCACCTTGGCCGCCTGAGGCTGCAAACGCATTGCCAGCAGGAAACCTTCATAAAGCGTCAGTCTGGCACGCACTGCGTACAACCGCTGAGCCGAGAGGCCACGCAAGCGCCCGAGGCCCTCATGGACCTCCTCCAGAGCACGCAGAATTTCGCCACGGGCCTGCAACACACGGGCGCGATCGTAATGCGCGAGTGCTTCGAACAAGGGATTGCCAACCCTCTGCGCCAGCTCCAGCGATTCGCGATTCAACCTGCGGGCGCGCCAAAGATCACCATCGGCAATCGCCAGATTGGACAAGGTCGACAGGCACATCAGCCGCTGGCCGTAACGTTTGGCCGGCAGACTCTCAAGCGCCTCGCCGCAGTAGGTCAGCGTCAGTTCGCGCTGACCGCGCCCGCGCGCGATGATCCCGCTCAGCGCCAGCCATTGCGCGAGCATGGACTTTTGCGCTGTGGCCGAAGGTGCCGGCAGAAACCGGCTCAGATGGCTGACGAGTTCTTCCGCCGCATCGAGCTGACAGGCCAGTCCCAGCGCCCAGCTGTACAACACGATCAAGCGGGGGGTGCTTATCAGCAGGCTGTCGGGCAAGTCCATTTTCCAGCGCAGCAACATGCCGACGTTCTGTTCGGCCAGCAGCTGTTCTTCGGAAAGGTTCTGCACCAGGTTAGCCGCCACATCTAGATGACCGGCGCGTAACGCCTGCTCCACCGCTTCGTCGAGCAAGCCCTGCGCATTGAACCAGCGGCAGGCACGCAGATGCAGCGTCGCGGTCGGCACCATCGCCTGGGCGACCGCCCGACTGCGCAACAGATCAGAGAACAGATGGTGATAGCGATACCAGTGGCCATGTTCGTCCAGCGGCACCAGGAATACCTGATGCGCCAGCAGAAACCTGAGGATTTCGGCGCTGTCATGTGCCTCTCGTACGGCATCACACAGCTCACTGCAAAAACGCTCCTGGGATGCGGTTTCGAACAGAAACGCCTGAACCTCGGCAGGCAGGCAATCGATGACCTCCTCCAGCAGATAATCGCGAATCAGCCCTTCTCCGCCGTTCAGCGCGTGTGGCAGCACTGAATCACTCTCGGCTTCGGACTGGGCCAGCAACCAGAATCGCAGTCCGGCCACCCAGCCTTCACTACGCAGGATCAGGTTTTCCAGCGCTTCACCACGCAACGAACTGCTGTGTCGATCAAGCAGGGCCGCCGCTTCGTCGTGGGTCAGGCGCAAATCCTGTTCGTGCAGTTCCAGCAGCTGGCGCGACAGTCGCAGGCGAGCCAGGTGCCAGTCCGGGCGCTGCCGGCTGGTGACCATGACCACCAGGCCATCCGGTAAATGATTGAGGAAAAATTGCAGGCAACGGTCGAGCACCGGCCCTTGAGCCAAGTGGTAATCATCCAGTACCAACAACAGCGGAGCCGTCGTTTGCAGATGCAGCGCCAATTCATCCAGCAGCCCGTCGAGCCATTCCTCGAACGCAAATGGCTGATGACGTTGACGCATTTTGAGCAGCCCCAGTGCCCGGCTGCCCAATTGCGGAAAGTAATCCTGCAGGCCTTCGAGCAGACGCTCGAGAAACCGCCCCGGATCGTTGTCCCGGGGGCTCAGACCTAGCCACAGACTTTGCCAGTGTGCCGGCAGACTTTGGCAAAACTCTACCGCGAGCGAGCTCTTGCCGAACCCGGCCGGAGCGCTGACCAGCAACAAGCGCCCTCCGAGCCCCGCACTCAGGCGCTCGCACAAACGGGGTCGCAGCACGTAGCCATCGGGTAACGGCGGACGGAAAAAACGTCCGTCCAATGCCGCGACGGCAACGCTTGCGGGGCCCGGAAGTGGGGAGAGATCAGTCATGGCCGGCTCTTGTTTGTATGGCTGTTGGCGGCGTAGCAGATGTCCGCAGACTAGCCTTAAACGAAGCGGTTATGAAGGTCGTTGCTACAAATGGCTACAAAAAGGCTACGGAAAAAGCGACAGGCAAAAAAACGCCCCGAACCGGTCGGGGCGTTTTCACGAGGATGCGGCCTCGGTTTACAGCAGCTTAGCGAATACCGTCCTGGCGCAGCGCGGCCGGCGAGAAGTCGCTGATGGTGGCGGTGAAGCCAAAGTCATAAGCCCGGCTTTCTTCGTTCTTCATGCCCAGTGCCAGATAACGACCGGACTGCAGATCGTAGAGCGTTTCCAGGGTGTACCACGGCACTTCCACGTTGTAGTAGTCCTGAGCGTGAGCTTCCGCCACGCGCCACAGTTGGTTGCGACCGTCGTAGTGATCGATCACGGCCGCTTGCCAGGTGTCTTCGTCGATGAAGAAGTCACGCTTGGCGTAGATGTGACGCTGACCTTCCTTCAGGGTCGCGGTCACGTGCCAGACGCGACGCAGTTCATAACGCGCCAGATCCTGGTTGATGTGCCCGGCCTTGATGATGTCGGCGTACTTCAGCTTCGGATCGTCAAGCTTGTAGCTGTCGGAGGCGATGTACATCTCTTGTTTGCCGACCAATTTCCAGTCGTAGCGATCCGGTGCGCCGTTGAACATGTCCAGGTTGTCGGAAGTACGCAGGCCGTCTGCCGCGGTACCCGGGCCGTCATAAGACACTTGCGGTGCGCGACGTACACGACGCTGACCGGCGTTGTAGACCCACGCCGAACGCGGCTCCTTCACCTGGTCGAGGGTTTCGTGTACCAGCAGTACACCACCGGCCAGACGTGCCGGCGCGGTCACTTTCTGCTTGAAGTAGAACAGGATGTTGCCCGGGTTCGCAGGATCGTAATCCTTCATCCGGTCGCGGAACACGAACTGATCCTGGAAGTACACCAGGCTGAACGAGCCGTTCGGTTGCGGAGTGGCCTGGGTCACCAGACGGGTCACGCTGCCGCCGCGATAGCGGGTGATGTGGTTCCAGATGACTTCCACGCCGGTTTTCGGAATCGGGAACGGCACGGCGGTATCGAAGTTTTCCAGGCCGTTGCCACCCGACACCAGGGTCGTGGTGGTGGCGTTCTTCTTGATGGCGGCGAACACCGCATCCGGCACGGTGGCACCGCGATGGGACGGATAGACCGGCATCTTGAAGGTGTCAGGGTAACGCTGGAACATCGCGTACTGACCCGGTGCGAGCTTGGCCTTGTACTGATCGACGTTCTGCTTGGTGATGGTGAACAGCGGTTTTTCACTGGCGTACGGATCGGACAGGAAACCCTTGCTGTCGACAGTGCCGGCATTTTTCGGCATCGGTTTCCAGGCCGGGATCGAACCGTCGGCGTTACCGGCCATTTCGGCGCCCATCGGGGTCAGGCTCTTGCCCAGCTTGTCCGCTTCGGCGGCAGGCACTGCCGCCATGACACCGGTCGCCAGCAGCGACAGGCCCAAAACACCGGCGTGGAACAGACTCTTTGTTATTTTCATAAATTCGTTCGTCCTGAAAATGCAGTGCTTAGAAGTTCACGCCGAAGCTGAGCGCCACGAAGTCGCGGTCATCCACGGTGGTGTACTTGCCGTCGAAGAAGTTGGTGTAGGCCAGGCTCGCGGTGTAGGTGTTCTGGTATTCGGCATCGACGCCCAGGCTGACGGCCTTGCGACCTTCCTCGAAGTTGCCGCCAGGACCTGGCGAGTAGCCGCTGACGTCGTGGGACCAGGCCACGTTCGGCTTGAGGTTCACACCGGCGAACACGTCGTTGTATTCCCAGATCGCACGACCGCGGTAGCCCCACGAAGTAGCCGTGGTAAAGCCACCGTTGGTGCAGTTGCGGCTGCGGTTGTTCTGTGGCGAGCCAGGGCCTGCACCATTGATGGTGCTGGCGTTGAGGATGTTGGCACAGGTGTTGGTCGTGCCGGTGGCCGGCAACTCGCCAGGTCCGTAGACCGGGTCACGGCCGTAACGGACGTCGGACGTGCTTTCCAGACCGCCAACATGGGTCACGCCCACTTCGCCCACCAGGGTCAGACGGCTGGCGCCCATGACCTGATCGAAGAAGTGCGTCAGGGTGGTCTGGAACTGGGTGATTTCCTTGCGACGATAACCGTGCAGGTCCTGGCCCGGAACACCGGTCAGCAGCGAAGCATTAGTCAGCGCGCCGCCCAGCGGACGCACACCGGCGAACAGAATGTCGGTGGAGTTCAGTTGCACCGGCGCGTTCGGCCGGTAGCTGATTTCACCGCTCCACGCCGTACCGGTAGGCAGGGTGGTGGAGAAGCTCAGGCCATACAGGCGGATGTCTTCAGGGTATTCGACGAAATACTTCGAGTTACCCGCCACCAGCAGCGGACCCAGCGCGGCGAACGGACCCGGCAAGGCCGCAGCGGTGTTGTAGACCGATTGCGGAGCACCGGTGGCACTGAAGATCGGTGCGCGGCTGTGATAGTTCATGAAGTACGCGCCGAACTCGGTGTCGAGCGGTTCGAACATGTACTTGAGGGAAGCCCCCCACTGGCCGCTGTCGCGTGCATCGCGATCACCGCCGCGCTGGACCAGAACGCCTTCCTCGTTGACGTTGACGCCGTTGGCAGCCAATGGCCCCAGAGCAATGGCCGGGATCTGCGAGCGCTTGTTCAGCACGCGCAGGTTGTTGTCGCAGCCGTCGGCAATGATGTCCGGCTGGGAGAAGAAGGTGCCGCAGTTGTCGACGACGGTCTGGTCCCACTCAAGCTGATAGAAGGCTTCGGCCGACAGGTTTTCGGTCAGGCTCTGGGACACGTAGAACATGTTGACCGGGATCAGGCCTTCCTTGATCTCGGCACCCGGACGACGGAACGCGGACACGTCGATCGGGTTGATCGAGTTGATGCCGCCGCCGATGAAGGTACTTTCACCCCAGCTCACCACCTGCTTGCCCAGACGCACGGAGCCTGGCTGATCGGCGACCGAATAGTTGTGGTAGACGAAGGCGTCGAGGATCTGACCGCCGGCGGACTTGGCGCCTTCCTTGCGGTTGTGGTCGCTGATGTCCTTGAACTCGCGGCTCTCGTCCTTCAGTTCGAAGTCGTACCAGTACTTGCCACGGACGAACACGCCGGTGTCGCCGTACTTCAGTTCGAGGTCATGGATGCCCTTGAAGATCTTCGAGAAGGTTTCGCCGCTCTTGAAGTTGGCATGACCGTCATCGGAAGTCTGGGACAGACCGTGACCGCCGTTGTTGACGCCGATGAGGTTCTTGTTCGGGCTCTGGGTGGACCAGCTGGCACCGATCGACAGGGAGGAGTCGAACTGGCCTTCGATTTCACCGACGTTGAAACTGACGCCGAATGCGGGCCCGGCGAGCGAAGAAGCAAGACTGACGGCCAGAGGCAGCTTTGCCCGGCGCCAGAACTGGTTTACTGAGGTCATCGACGCTACTCCATGTGCATTATTGTTATGGCAGTGAGTACTTTTAAAAACGCCTGAAGGACCGGGCGCCAGAGGCTTCCCGAAATCGCTTCAATGTTGCATCGCCCCGTTTGTGCGTGTGCCCCGTTCTTAAAAATCCTTGAGCGGACTATAGCCAGCAGGTGGTACTGCTTGATCCCTCTAAAGTGTGATTTGCAGCTGCCGGCCACTCTGGAACAGTCCTTTCGCCAGTCCGACGCATGTCGGCACCGCAAGGATGGCTGAAAATTCGGATTTCACAAGCCAAGCGCTTGCTTGGTGGGTCTGGCGCGCCGTTTTCGGCGCGCCAGGGGACGCTCAGAGCGTCGAGAGGAAGGTGCTGTTGTTGGCCTGCCATTCGGTGATGTCTAGGCGGATGCGCTTCTTGTCGAGCTTGCCGACACTGGTCTTGGGAATTTCAGTAACAAGCGCGATCTGGCTCGGGATTGCCCACTTGCTCAAGTGCCCCAGTTCAACGAACGGCTTGAGGTGTTCCTTGAGCTCGCGTGCCCCGATGGCATGCCCTTCGCGGACCACCAGCAAGGCAAACGGACGCTCGCCCCACTGCGGATCGGCGATGCCCACCACTGCTACTTCACGTACCGCGACGTGGCGGCTGATCAGGTCTTCGAGGTCCAATGAAGAGATCCATTCGCCACCGGTCTTGATCACGTCCTTGATCCGGTCGCGGATGTCGATCACGCCCATGCTGTCCAGCGTGGCGACATCACCGGTGTGCAACCAGCCGCCAGACCACAGCTCGGCGCCCTTCTGCGGCTCGTTGAAATAACCCTCGGTCAGCCATGGCGCACGCAGCACCAGTTCGCCCTGGGTTTCGCCGTCGGCCGGGAGGAAATTCCCCTCGGTGTCGACGATCGCCGCCTCAACCAGTGGCCCCGGCACGCCAGCCTTGATCCGGTAGGTGGTGCGCTCGTCTTCGCTGCCCGCCATCAACTCATCGTTGAGGTGCGCGCACGAAACCAATGGCCCGGTTTCCGACATGCCGTAGGCGGCCGTCAGTTGAATGCCCTTGCTCTTGGCCGTTTCATACAGGGAACGATTGAGCGCACTGCCGCCAATGACGATTTTCCAGCCGCCGAAATCAGTGCCTTGCGCGCCCTTGGCGTTGAGCACCATCTGCAGGATGGTCGGCACGCAATGGGAGAACGTGACCTTTTCCTTGCGCCACAACTCGACCAGAAACTCCGGGTCATAACGTCCCGGGTAGACCTGCTTGAGCCCCAGCATCGTCGCCACGTATGGCAGGCCCCACGCATGCACGTGGAACATCGGGGTGATCGGCATGTACACGTCGTTGGTGCCCAGCAGCCGCACGCTGTCGATGGCGCCCATGATGGTCGATACACCCATGGTGTGCAGCACCAGTTGCCGATGGGTGAAGTACACGCCTTTCGGATTGCCGGTGGTGCCCGTGGTGTAGAACGTGGTGGCGACCGAGTTTTCGTCGAAATCCTCGAAATCGTACTGTGGACTCGCGGCTGCCAGCAGCTGCTCGTACTCGCCGACCAGATTCGGCAGATCGGCGGTCTTTTCCGGCAGATCGGTCAGCAGCAGGGTTTTATCCACCGTGGTCAGGTGCGGTGCGATGGCCTGGTACAGCCCCACGAATTCGCTGTTGACCAGCACGAAGCGGTCCTCGGCGTGGTTCATGGTGTAGAGGATCTGCTCAGGTGACAGGCGCACGTTGATGGTGTGGATCACCGCACCGATCATCGGAATTGCAAACATGCATTCGAGGTAGCGATGGCTGTCCCAGTCCATCACCGCCACGGTATCACCGGCCTTGACCCCGGCCGCCGTCAGCACGTTGGCCAGCCGCGCGACCCGCTCGATCAGGGTCGGGTAGCTGTAGCGCAACTGGTCACGGTAGATGATCTCGCGGGTTTTCTCGTAACGGGCGCCCGACATCAGCAGCCGTTTGATCAGCAGTGGATACTGGTACGCCCCTTCGGCGGGCGGAATAACGCGAGTCTGCAACATAAGAATCCCTTTTCTGACTGCACGGTGTTGGCTTTGGAGTTTCGTACTCTAGAACCGTTATACGTCAGCCAAATCAGCCAAAGGAATGATTTGCAGAGCCGTACAAATGCTAGCTTTGCGCCAGCATTTGCCGAGCCAGGTGACACCGCAGAAGGATCAATGCATCTCGGTGAACGCGAGTTTCACGCCGATGGCGATCAGCACGGCGCCCATGGTGCGGTCGAACCAGTGGCCCATGCGGGCGAAACCGGCGCGCACACGCTGCTGGCTGAACAGCATGGCCACCAGGCAGAACCAGGTGGCAGTCGCAACGGCCAGGTAAATGCCGTAACCGGCCTGCACAGTCAGCGGGGTGTGCGGGTTGATCACCACGGTGAACAGTGACAGGAAGAACAGCGTGGCTTTCGGGTTCAGGCCATTGGTCACGAAACCCGAAGTGAAGGCGCCACGGGCGGTGCGCTCGCCGGCCTCTTTGTGCAGATCATCGGTCACGGTTTTCGCCGGTTGCGCGCGCAGGGCCTTGAAGCCGATGTACAGCAGGTAGGCGGCGGCCGCCCATTTCAAGGCGTTGAACAACACGATCGATTGGGAAACGATCAGGCCGATCCCCAGCAGCGAATAACCGACGTGCAGGAAAATCGCCGTGCCCACGCCCAACGCGGTCCAGGTCCCGGCGCGTCGACCATGGGTCACGCTTTCGCGCACCACTACGGCGAAATCAGGACCGGGGCTGGCGACGGCCAACAGGTGGATCAGGGCAACGGTCAAGAATTCGGTCCAGTACATGGGGGCTCCTTTCGGCCAAGCGTAACGAGTTGTTTCATCTGGTAGGCTCGGCAGATTACGCCTTCCCTTCAAAGCACAACAGGTACAGTTGATGACGAACGCCCACCGCGCCGTATTCCTCGATCACCCGTCGCTGGATCTTGGCGATCTCGATCTGAGTCCTTTGCGTGACTGTTTCAGCGATCTGCAACTGTTCGCCCAGACGTTGCCTGGGCAGGTGAGCGAACGCCTGCAAGGGGCGACCGTGGCGATCAGCAACAAGATCCTGATCGACGCCGCCGCCATGGCCGCCAACCCACAGTTGAAGCTGATCCTGATCACCGCCACCGGCACCAACAACGTCGATCTGGCCGCCGCCCGTGCCCACGGCATCACCGTATGCAACTGCCAGGGTTACGGCACGCCATCGGTGGCGCAACACACGATCATGCTGCTGCTCAACCTCGCCACACGCCTGGCCGATTATCAGAAAGCCGTCGGTGAAGGCCGCTGGCAGCAGGCGAAACAGTTCTGCCTGCTGGATTACCCGATTGTCGAACTGGAAGGCAAAACCCTCGGCTTGCTGGGTCATGGCGAACTCGGCGGCGCGGTCGCGCGTCTGGCCGAAGCCTTCGGCATGCGCGTGTTGCTGGGGCAGATTCCGGGGCGCCCGGCTCGTCCGGATCGTCTGCCGCTGGAAGAACTGCTGCCGCAGATCGACGCCCTTACCCTGCACTGCCCGCTCAACGAGCACACCCGGCACTTCATCGGCGCCCGCGAACTGGCGTCCATGAAACCCGGCGCCTTTGTGGTCAACACCGCCCGTGGCGGGCTGATCGACGAGCAAGCACTGGCCGATGCCCTGCGCAGCGGTCATCTGGGCGGCGCGGCCACCGATGTGTTGAGCGTCGAACCACCGACCAATGGCAATCCGCTACTGGCCGCCGACATCCCGCGCCTGATCGTCACCCCGCACAACGCCTGGGGCAGCCGCGAAGCGCGGCAGCGTATCGTCGGCCAACTGGTCGAAAACACCCAGGCGTTCTACAGCGGTAAGGCGCTGCGGGTCGTCAGTTGATAAACTGCGGCACTTTTTTTCACAGGAGCAGTTATGGATCCGCGCAGTGAAGTACTGCTTCGTCAGGCCGAGTCATTCCAGGGTTCGGTGTTGCTGGCCGGTTTGCCTGCCGATGATCTGCTGGGGCGGCTGCCCGATGCGTTTGGCTGGTGCTGGCACGCCGGCGATCAGGCCGCACTCGATGCGCGTTTCGAAGGGCGTAGCCATTTTGGCGTGAACGTGCCGGACCGCTCGTTCGACACCGCCGTGGTGTTCCTGCCCAAGGCCAAGGACCTGACCGATTACATCCTCAATGCCGTGGCTGCGCGCCTGGCCGGGCGTGAGGTGTATCTGGTCGGGGAAAAACGCAGCGGTATCGAAGGCGCCTCCAAACAGCTCAACCCGTTCGGCAAGCCGCGCAAGCTCGACAGCGCGCGCCATTGCCAGCTGTGGCAAGTGACCGTGGCCAACGCCCCGGAAGCCAAGCCGCTGGAAAGCCTGGCGCAGACCTACGAACTGCCTCTGGCCGAAGGCCCATTGAAAGTCATCAGCCTGCCGGGCGTGTTCAGCCACGGCCGACTGGATCGCGGCAGCGCCCTGCTGCTGGAACATCTGGACAAACTGCCGAGCGGCCATCTGCTGGATTTCGGTTGCGGTGCTGGCGTGCTCGGTGCGGCGGTCAAACGTCGCTATCCGCACAATCAGGTCACGTTGCTCGACGTCGACGCATTCGCTGCCGCCAGCAGTCGCCTGACGTTGGCCGCCAACGGTCTGGAAGCCGAGGTGCTGACCGGTGACGGGATCGACGCCGCACCAATGGGTTTGAACGCGATTCTGAGCAATCCGCCGTTCCATGTCGGCGTGCACACCGATTATTTCGCCACCGAAAACTTGCTGCGAAAAGCGGCCAAACATCTGAAAAACGGCGGCGAACTTCGGCTGGTCGCCAACAGCTTCCTGAAGTATCAACCACTGATCGAAGAGCATCTCGGGGTCTGCGCGATCAAGGCAGAAGGCAACGGATTCCGGATTTACCGGGCCAAGCGCGGCTGAAAATTAGCACTTGCCGAATGGATTCTGCCTAGGCAGAATCCGCTCCGTCCTAGGGGAGTAGTCTCCCACGAGCGCCAAGCTCGTCCGGCATACGTCAACATACTTGATCCTCAGATCATGGCGTATGCGACCCAAGCGTCCGCAGCAGACGGATCGCAGGGTTTGACAAGACCTATGACACGCACACCTTACCCGGGGCGGGAAGGCTGTACGTGTCATAGCCGTGTCGACCCGCCCCTTAGGAAATCCTGATGCTGGACTCGTTACTCGTTCCCACCGCAATCGTTGCCTTGGCCGAAATCGGCGACAAGACGCAATTGCTCGCGCTGATTCTCGCCGCTCGCTTCCGCAAACCCTGGCCGATCATCGCCGGTATCGTGGCTGCGACCCTGGCCAACCACGCGGCAGCCGGTGCGGTCGGCGCCTGGTTCGGCAGTTTCTTCTCCGATTCCGTCCTTCACTGGATTCTTGCCGCGAGCTTTGCCGCCACCGCTCTGTGGACACTGGTCCCGGACAAGATGGACGACGATGAAGCCAGCACCGCCCGCAAGTTCGGGCCATTCCTGACCACGCTGATTGCGTTCTTCCTCGCGGAAATCGGTGACAAGACCCAGATCGCCACCGTGATGCTGGCAGCGCAGTACCCGGAACTGTGGCTGGTGATCATCGGTACGACGGCGGGCATGTTGATCGCCAATGTGCCAGTGGTACTGGCGGGTAATTTTGCGGCGGAGAAACTGCCGCTGACCCTGATCCGTCGACTGGCCGCCTCGGCGTTCCTGATCCTGGCGATCGTTGCGGTGTACAAGGCGATGCAGAGCAGCGGCTGGGTTTGATTTCGGCCAGTCGCTCCCACACTCGGTGTGGGAGCGACCATTGATTCAGGACTTGGGCGCTTTCTCGTAAAGCGGCATGACCTTCGGAATCGCCGCCTGCAAGGCAGCCGTGCGACTGCTGGAAGACGGGTGAGTGCTCATGAACTCTGGCGGGGCGCCTTCAGAAGCCTTGCTCATCTTGTTCCAGAGGGTGATCGCTGCGTTCGGGTTGTAACCCGCACGCGCAGCCAGCTCCAGACCAATCAGGTCGGCCTCGTTCTCGTTGGCGCGGCTGTTGGGCAGCGTCATGCCGTAGTTGGCCACGGTGTCGGCCAGCGCCAGACTGTCCTGACCCAGGCCGAGCAACGCACCCGCGCCCTGCTTGGCCATTTCGATGCCATAGGCCTTGGACATTGCTTCACGACCGTGCTCGCGCAGGGCATGGGCGATTTCATGGCCCATAACCGCGGCGATTTCATCGTCGGTGAGTTTCAGGCTGTCGATCAGCCCGGTGTAGAAAATGATCTTGCCGCCAGGGCCACAGTTGGCGTTGAGCTCGTCGCTCTTGATCAGGTTCACCTCCCACTTCCATTGCGCCGCGTCCGGACGGAAGTTCGGCGCCTGGGCGATCAAGCGGTTGGCAATCGCCTGAACGCGCTTGGCATCGTTGCTGGTCTTGTCCAGCACGCCTTTGCTGGACGCTTCGCCCACGGTCTTCTGATAGGACTGGGCATACATCTGGTCGACCTCTTGCGAGGACAGCATGCTGAACATGTACTGCTTGCGTTCCACGCCCACGGCACCGCCGCTGGTGGTGTTGACCGACTGACAGCCGGCCAGCAACAGCGCTGCGCTCAGTGCACTTACAACCAATGTCTTGTTCATTCAAAAGCTCCCTGAAAACCTGCCGCGTATCCTAGGCGGGTAATTGTATCGACGCCAGATACAACGGACGTGTTGCACGCACTTTCAGAAGTCGCCCGCCAGCATTGTAGGAAAAAATTCACATCCACCGCCGGGCCCTCTGCAACTGCGTCGCGCACTGATCCATTTGCGACATCCGGCTCCAATTCCACGCACCTTGCCTCATGGCGCAATAGTGGCTGCCGATACAGCAGCGCAGACGTCCTCTCGCGTGCGGAGCTCCCATGAAGTTCAAGTCGATCCAGTTTTCCGTGGCGGCCCTGGCCGGCGCCATCGTACTCAGCGTAGTCGCCGCGCTGGTGCTGTATGCGCTGTTCTCCGGTGCCCGCACCCAGGAGATGGTCCAGCAACGGACCCAGGCCCAGTTCGAGCAAGTCATCGAACAGCGCCTGACGTCGCTGGCACAGACCCAGGTCAGCCAGATCCAGCGCGAACTGGAAGCGCCGCTGTTGATTGCCGGCGGGCTGGTACGCGTCAACGCCCTGCTCGGCACGCCGGGCGCCGACGGCCAGCCGCGACTGACCGTCAGCCGTGAGCAACTGATCAGCCTGATCAAGGAAAACGTCGAGAAGAACCCGAAGATTCTCGGCACCTACATCGGTTGGGAAAAGAACGCACTCGACCACAACGATTCGGCCTACGTCGGCACCAGCGTGGTCGGCATCGACGCCGCCAACGGGCGTTTCCTGCCGTGGTGGTTCCGCAATGACGACGGCACCCTGGGCCTGGACAAACTGGTGGACGTCGACGACCAGAAAGTCCTGTCCACCGGCGTGCGCGCCAGCGAGTACTACCTGTGCTCGAAAGAAACCAAGAAATCCTGCGTGATCGATCCCGCCCCGTACAAGGTCGGCGACAAGATCGTCATGCTCGCCTCCTTTATTGAGCCGATCATGCTCAACGGCACGTTCCAGGGCATCGTCGGCGCCGACCTGTCGGTGAACTTCATCCAGGAAATGCTCCTGGGCGCCAACCAGAAGCTGTACAGCGGCGCCGGGCAAATGGCCCTGATCGGCGGCAACGGCCGGATCGTCGCCTACACCAAGGACCCGAGCAAATTCGGCGAGAAGGTCAGCGACATCCTCGACGCCCAGCAGATTGCCAACATGGCCAATCTCAAACGCGGCGAAGTGACGTACACCGTCAATAAAGAGCAAGGCCGGATCGAGTTGTACCTGCCGTTCGGCATCGGCCAGACCGACGCGCGCTGGACACTGATGCTGCAACTGCCGCTCGACGCGGTGATGGCCGACCTGCAAAAGCTCCAAGGCGACCTCGACGCCCAGCGCAAATCCGACACCTTCGGCATGGCCATGGTCGGCCTGATCATCGCCGGCCTCGGCCTGCTGGTGATCTGGCTGGTGGGCCACGGCATCGCCCGTCCGCTCAAACAAATGGTGACCATGCTTGATGACATCGCTCAGGGCGAAGGCGACCTGACCCGTCGCTTGAGCAGTGACCGCAATGACGAACTCGGTTCAATTGCCAAAGGCTTCAATACCTTCCTCGCCAAATTGCAGGGGATGATCACGCAGGTGGTGTCGTCGGTGCAGAGCGTCAGCGATTCCTCGGAGCACACGGCGGACATCGCGATCCGTACCAATATCGGCATTCAGAAGCAGATGGCCGAAATCGATCAGGTCGCCACCGCCGTGCAGGAAATGACCGCCACCGCGCAAGACGTGGCGCGCAACGCGACCCAGGCAGCGCAAGCGGCCAGCCATGCCGATCAGGCGGCCAGTCAGGGCATGCAGATCGTGCGCGACACTTCCAATTCGATTGGCGTGCTGGCCGTGGAAATCGGCAAGGCCGTGGACGTGGTGCAGACGCTGGCCAAGGACAGCGAGAACATCAACGCGATCCTCATTGCCATTCGCGGCATCGCCGAGCAGACCAACCTGCTGGCCCTCAACGCGGCGATCGAAGCGGCCCGTGCTGGTGAACAAGGACGCGGTTTCGCGGTAGTGGCTGACGAGGTGCGCAACCTGGCGCAGAAGACCCAGAAGGCCACCGAAGAAATCCAGAGCATGATCCAGCAACTGCAACAGGGCACCCGCGATGTGGTGCGGGTCATGGAAGACAGCCAGAACCGCACCGACGAAAGCGTGCAGCACGCGGCGAAGGCAGCCGAAGCGCTGGAGACCATTACCCAGGCGGTGTCGGTAATCAACGACATGAACACCCAGATCGCCAGCGCCGCCGAGGAACAGAGCGCGGTGGCCGACGACATCAATCGCAACGTGATCAATATCGGTCAGGTGGCGAATGAGGTGGCGGGTGGTGCCGATGAATCGAGCTCGGCGAGTGCCGATCTGACCAAACTGGCGGAGCAGCAGCGGCGGTTGATCAATCAGTTCAAGGTCTGACCGATCAGGCCGGAGTCAGGCACTCCGGCCCGTTGAGTTTCGGATCATTGACCAGATTCGCCAGCACCCGCTCGCGCAAGGCGGCGGGTTCGCTGGCGAGCAGGCCTTGCAGAACATGCAACGGTGTTGCCGGGTCGAGCCATGCTGCCTGCCCCGCCTCGTCAAGAATCAACGGCCGGCGCTGACTGGCCGCCGGCTGGGTAATCACCGCGGTGCTCAGCCACACCTGTTCCTGCACCGGGTACGCTTCCCAGATCGCCGCAAAAAACAGCGAAGCCCCCTCCCCCGGCGTCAACCAGTACGGCCGCTTGCGCACGTTGCCGCGCCATTCGTAGAAACCGTTGGCCGGCAGCAGACAGCGGCGCAGGCGCAGGGCTTCGCGAAACATCGGTTGTTCGGCGACGGTTTCAGCCCGGGCGTGGGCCGGCGTGCGTGACAGGTCGGTCAGCCACGGCGGTGTCAGCCCCCAACGGGCACGGGCCAGGGTGCGCTGGCCGTCGGGTTCGGCGCGCAGCATCAACACCGAATCGTTGGGTGAAATGTTCCACTGCGCCTGCTGATCGGCAGGAAAACCTGGCAGGCTCGCGAAATCGCGGTTCCAGCGAAACAGGGCATAACGTCCACACATGGGGCAGCACGACTCACAAATAAAACGAACGCCAGCCTAACAGACCAGCGTCCCGGGATAGCTGTCCGGTTCATCGCCGGGCAGCGGCAGCGCGGCATTGTACGCACTGATCAGCTCGCGGGCGTATTCGGCCTGGTCGTTATCGACCGACAGTCCCAACAGACCAAAGATCGGCAATTCCCCCGTGCCGCCCAGCAGATCGCGCCCCACCAGATGCGCCTCGATGCCTTCGCTGGCGAGCATGCCCTTGAGCATCTCGCCTTCCATCAGGTTTTCCGGCTCGTAGATTCGCTGCATGGGCGCGCCTCACTCGTTTTCGCTGAAGACTTCCAGAAACCAGTCCTCTCCATGGACCTGCAACACAAAGGTGATCGGCCGACAGCACACCTGACAGTCTTCGATATAGGTCTGGTCGCCAGCGGAGAGATCCACGGTCGTCTCGACCTCTTCACCACAATACGGACATTCATATACTGCGCTTTCCAGCATCGCGGTCTCCCGGGTGACTTGTGCGTATAATCGCCGGTCTATTTGCAGGGCTATTTTTGTCTGGCTACTTTTTCAGACCGTGCCCCGTTGGTTTTCGATCAAAACCTTTACTTACCCTAGCCGTTTCCAACAAGAGAGCATGATGGGCGAATTCGATGCCATCCGACCTTACGACGACAGCGAAGTACCTGCGGTACTGGCGCGACTGCTCGGCGACAAGGCGTTTCTAGATATCCTCACCCACTTCCGCTTCCCGCGTTTTGCCGGTGCCTTCGGCTGGATGCTCAAACCACTTATAGCCCATCGGCTGCGTCGTGAGTTTGCCGACGTGACCTCCGTGGCCACTTTGCAGGACAAGGTCGAGTTCTACGTCGACCACACCATCGAGCGCGCCACCGACGGCGTGACCTACACCGGCGTCGAGCAATTCAAGTCCGGCAGCGCCTATCTGTTCATCGCCAATCACCGTGACATCGTGATGGACCCTGCCTTCGTCAACTACGCGGTGTACCACGCCGGCCTGCCGACGCCGCGCATCGCGATTGGCGACAACCTGCTGCAAAAGCCGTTCGTCAGCGATCTGATGCGTCTGAACAAGAGCTTCATCGTTCATCGCTCGATCACCGGGCGCCGCGAGAAAATGGCCGCCTATCAACTGCTGTCGGCGTACATCAACCACTCGATCCGCAACGACTGCGCCTCGATCTGGATCGCCCAGGCCGAAGGCCGGGCCAAGGACGGCGACGACCGTACCGAGTCGGCGATCCTCAAGATGTTCCACATGAGCCGCAAGGACGAGCCGTTCGGCGAAGTGATTCAGTCGCTGAACCTGACCCCGGTGTCGATCAGCTACGAATACGACCCGTGCGACCAGGCCAAGGCCCGCGAGCTGTACATCCGCGCCACCACCGGCACCTACAGCAAGGCGCCGGGCGAGGATGACGTGAGCATCGCCAAGGGCATCACCGGCTACAAGGGCCGGGTGCACGTGAACTTCGCCGCGCCGATCACCGAATTGTTCGAAGACACCAAGCAATTGGCGGTCGAAATGGACAAGCAGATTCTCGGCGGCTATCGCCTGTTCCCGGTGCATTACCTGGCGTACGCGCAGTGGGCGGATGCCGATCCGCAGCTGAACGTACCCAAGGCTGCCGAGGTGTTCGGTGCCGAGGAGCTGGCCAAGGCCCAGGAAGAATGGCAGAACCGTCTGGACGCCTGCCCCGAGGAGCACCGTCCGTATCTGGTGCTGCAATATGCGACGCCGGTGCGCAATCAGTACCGGGTCAAGGCTGGACTGCCGCTGTAAGCGCTGTCGGCCAGATACAAAAACGGCGCCTTCGGGCGCCGTTTTTCGTTCAGAAGCGGGTACTGATCCAGGACACCAGCAACGCCAGGCCCAGACAGGCAAAACCGAAGCGGTAGAAGAAGCGGTTCATGCGCAGGGTCGCCCAATCGAGCACCGGCTCCTGATCCGGCTGGTGCTGACGCTGGGCCGCGATACTGGCCATCGCCCGTTGTTCACGGCGGCGGGTCGCGTGCAGCAGCCAACTGCCGGGGAAGGCCAACAGCAGGGCCAGCAGGTTGATCAGTTTGGCGGGATGGGCGGTAAACAGCGTCATCAAGTGCAGCGACATCACAGACCTCAATCTAGACCGGTATGGCGAACGCCAGACCGACGACCGCGGCGCGGATTCTACCGAAACCCTCCCCGACTGCCCTAGCCTTTGCGACAAATAACCCGTCAATCGACCGATGGCTGTCCTGTGTCACGGCATCGTCATTTGTTTCAGTCACCCTGCGCGCCTCGAAACCGACACGGAACGCGACATGCTTCACGCTGAAAACCAGGATCGCCTGTACCTCATCTCTCCGTCCGACGAACAACAGACCCTCGTCGGCAGCCTGGCCTTCAATGTTCAGGACCGTCACTGGCTGGTGTATTGCGCCCTCGGCGGGCATCAGCATGCGGACTTGCCCGAGACCGACCTGCTGACTGGCGTCAGCGTCCTCGACTTCTACTCACAAGCCGCCTGAACGAAAAAGCCCGGGGCCATCACTGGCCCCGGGCTTTTTCACATCAGCCGAATACTTACTCGGCGAGGATCTGACCCACGGTCGGATCCTTGAACAGGCGGGTCAGCGCATCGCTCAGCACGTCGCTGACCAGTTTGGTGTTGGTTTCCTGATTCGGCGCCATGCCGAAACGCTGGTCCAGCGAGGCACCGTAACGACCGCTGTAGCGACGGTTGCCGCTCTGCACGTCGGAACGGAAGGTCGCGCCGATGGTGGCTTCGGTGACGTACATACCTTCTTTCGGCGACTGGTATTTCAGTTCAGTCAGGGTCACGGTCAGTTGTGGAGCATTCATCGCGCCATTGGACGGGGTGAAGCCCAACAGACGCACGGCCGCTTCAGCCTGAGCCTGCAACTTCGGCAGGATCTGCTCGCGCTGCACGGTGATGGCGCTGGTTTCCGGGTACAGGCCGCCACGGGTGCCGAGGGTTGGTGACGGACGACCGTCGACCACGCGGACCACGACAGGCTGGCCATGGCCGACCGGTGCCAGCTGAGTGGTCAGCTTCGGTTCCGGGCTCAGTTGTTGCGGGCTGTGGGCGCAGCCAACCAGGGTCAAACTGGTCACAGTGATCAAACCGAACAACAGGCGTTGCAACATGCTCTTCTCTCCAGAATCAGGCACAGACAGGCCGGCAGTATAGCGGTGGGCCACTGTGGGTCACCAGCACTGAAATCTCTGACAAAACCCGCCGCCAGCGGTTCCTGTCACACATTCTTCACCCCCCATACACGTTCGCGTCACGGCCTTTTGACAATCTTGCTCACAGATCCCCAGAAGGAGCACTGCCATGCGCTATCTGATCTCGTTGTTCGCCCCACGCCCGCTGCACCGCAGCTTCGCCCTGCTCGACCGCAACGGCCATTGCCAGGCCTTCAAGCAATGCAGCCTGCAACCGATGGGTGACGGCTGGGTGGAAATCGAGGAAATCCGTCTCAACTGGCTGCACCAGCCGCTGCCCGCCAGCGCCCGGGTCGAACAGCAGCGCCCACGCGCACGTGCCCAGGCGATGTTGAGCATCTGACCGGATGCCTAATAAAAGTCATTAAACTCGACCAACTCCCCGCATTTCTTCGATACAATCTCCCCCCGATTATAAGGACGTCTCCTGATCGGGCCCCGCAACAGCGTCAATGCGCTTGCATTGGCATCCAAATCGCCCACAGAGAGCCGCCCACACAGATCGAGTGAAGCTGGCGTGCTTGCTGTTTCCCTGGCAAATCCCGCTTTTCGCGAATCTGCAGAGCTGTCATGACGCTCGGCCACTGAGTTGTTTGCCCCTCCGGGCACGGTGCCAGCCCCGGACAGCCCTTTTTGAGGTTCACGTCTTCAAAAGAGCGTGAAAAAAACGGGTTTTCACAACTTCACAAGAGTGTGGCGAGCAAATGAATAGTTTTGCGTCTGAACATGCACCATTAGCGTCTGAAACAGCCCAACGACACAGGAACGGGAACGCCTCGAATACCGGAGCCTGAAGCCTGTCCGCTACGGATTTGGTTGCACAAACGGATGTCTCGACCATAAGTCGAATTGCCAGCCCCGTGCCGAAATGAGTTCATGGGACTCTTGAAGCCAGGCCGCACGCATCCGTCGAAGTTGCGAAAAATTGCGAAGATTCGGACATGGCAAACCTGACCAAGGATACCCGGGGCTTAACTGACCTGCCCTGAACGCCTGGCAGCCATGCCGACAATTTGGTGCTGCAGATTTTGGAGACGCGTTAAATGGCGCATAACGAAGCAGTCGACGTAGTTCTGGTTGGGGCCGGCATCATGAGTGCCACCCTCGCAGTACTGCTCAAGGAACTCGACCCGGCGATCAAGCTGGAAGTCGTCGAGCTGATGGATTCCGGTGCCGCGGAGAGTTCCAACCCATGGAACAACGCCGGTACCGGCCACGCCGGCCTGTGCGAGCTGAACTACACGCCGCAGGCTGCCGACGGCACCGTCGACATCAAGAAAGCCGTGCACATCAACACCCAGTTCGAGGTGTCGAAGCAATTCTGGTCGTACCTGACCAAAAAGGGCACGTTCGGCTCGTGCAAATCCTTCATCAGCCCGGTTCCACACCTGAGCTATGTCGAAGGCGAAAAAGGCGTTTCATTCCTCAAGGAACGCTTCAACGTATTGCACAAGCACCACGCCTTCGCCGACATGGAATACACCGAAGACAAGGCGAAGATGGCCGAGTGGATGCCGCTGATGATGCCGGGTCGTCCGAAAGACCAGGTACTCGCCGCCACCCGCGTGATCAACGGCACCGACGTCAACTTCGGCGCCCTGACCAATCAGTTGCTCAAGCACCTGACCAGCGCACCCGATGCCCAGGTCAAGTACTGCAAGCGCGTGACCGGCCTCAAGCGTAACGCCAACGGCTGGACCGTCAGCATCAAGGACGTCAACAGCGGCAGCAGCCGTGAAGTCGACGCCAAATTCGTATTCCTCGGCGCCGGTGGCGCGGCCCTGCCGCTGCTGCAAGCTTCGGGCATCGAAGAAAGCAAAGGCTTCGGCGGCTTCCCGATCAGCGGCCAGTGGCTGCGTTGCGACAACCCGGAAGTGGTCAAGCATCACCAGGCCAAGGTTTACAGCCAGGCCGCCGTGGGTTCGCCACCGATGTCGGTGCCGCACCTGGACACCCGCGTGGTCGACGGCAAGAAATCCCTGCTGTTCGGGCCATACGCCGGTTTCACCACCAAGTTCCTCAAGCACGGCTCCTTCATGGACCTGCCGCTGTCGGTTCGCGCCGGCAACATCGGGCCGATGCTGGCTGTGGCGAAAAACAACATGGACCTGACCAAGTACCTGGTCAGCGAAGTGATGCAGTCGATGGAACAGCGCCTGGAATCCCTGCGCCGTTTCTACCCGGAGGCGAAAGCCGAAGACTGGCGCCTGGAAGTGGCCGGCCAACGGGTGCAGATCATCAAGAAAGACCCGAAAAAAGGCGGCATCCTGCAGTTCGGTACCGAACTGGTCGCCGCGAAGGACGGCTCCCTCGCCGCCCTGCTCGGCGCTTCGCCAGGCGCTTCGGTGACCGTTTCGATCATGCTGGAACTGATCGAGAAATGCTTCCCGGCCAAGGCCAAGGGTGAGTGGGCTGCCAAACTGGCGGAAATCTTCCCGGCCCGTGAAAAGGTCCTGGAAACCGACGCTGCGCTGTATCGCAAGATCAACACGCAAAACAACGTCGCGCTGGAACTGGTTGAAGCCAGCAACGAGACCGAAAGCTACGCCTGATTCGGCGCCATGAAAAACGCCCCGCACTCGGTGAGTGCGGGGCGTTTTTTTATGCCTGTGGAAAACTTCGTGCTATCAGCCGCGTGCTTTCTCGATCAGCTCGATGTATTCCGGGGCGTTGCGCTGATCGCGGATCTGGTCGACGAAGGTCTTGCCGTGCTCGTCCTTGCCGTCCACGTCATAACCGGCTGCAACGAAGAACGTCAGGAAACGCTCGAAATCGTCGATGCGCAGGCCACGGTAAGCCTTGACCAGTTTGTGCAGCGACGGCGAGGTGGCGTCGACCGGCTCAAAATCGAGGAACAGCTTGATCTGCTCATCGCCGATCTCGTCACCAATCACTTGCTTCTTATCTTTACGCATTGCCGACTCCAGCTCGCAGACATTTCACGGGGCGGGCAGTTTACCCCTGCGCAGGCACAAGGCTCAACGCGAGCGCGTGCTGCCGGTGTGCAAATCGGCCCAGATGTGGCCGTTGGCGTAGGTCAGGAACTGGCAATACACGGTGTCATTGCGCAACAGATCGATCACCACCCGGTACTGGGCCAGCGGGTAGAACAGCGTCAGGGTCTTGCTCTTGTCGTCATACACCGGTTTTTTCAGACTTTTGCTTTCGCCATCGAAGTTGACCAGCACCTGATTGATCGTCGCGCCCTTGTTCAGGGACTTGCCCTTGAGGCGGATCATCAATGGCGACGTGACCGGAATCGGCTGCTGATTGGACTGACGCTGGGCCCCCACGACCACTGAATAATCGGTGACCTGCAACAGTTGCTGCTGCTCGGGTTCGGCATCGCGCAGGGTCAGGTCGTCCGGCGGCAGGAATTGGCTGTGCATCGGGGCGGCGGCCAGGGGCAGGCTGAGGGTCAGCAACAGGGCGGCGCAGCTGCGGATCAAGAGGCTCATGACAGGCTCCGGGGGGCGGGGCCGAGCACTCTAGCATGGGTATCGCGGATGGATCAGCACACACAAAAACAACTGTGGGAGCGTGGCTTGCCCGCGATAGCGTCGGGTCAGATTCCAATGACGGTGACTGACACGACGCCTTCGCGGGCAAGCCCGCTCCCACAGGGCTTGGGGTTACCCGGAATTACATGCCTTTGACGGCGAAGATCCCGTTGGCGTTGCGCCAGTAGCCTTTGTAGTCCATGCCGTAACCGAAGATGTAACGGTCGATGCACGGCAGACCGACGAAGTCGGCTTTCAGGTCAGGACGGGCCTTGCGGTCGTGATCCTTGTCGATCAGCACGGCGGTGTGTACTTTGCGCGCGCCGGCGTGACGGCAGAAGTCGATGATCGCGCCCAGGGTGTGACCTTCGTCGAGGATGTCGTCGATGATCAGCACGTCGCGGTCGATGAACGAGACTTCCGGCTTGGCTTTCCAGAACAGGTCGCCGCCGCTGGTTTCGTTGCGATAGCGGGTGGCGTGCAGGTAGGACGCTTCCAGCGGGAACTGCAGATGGGTCAGCAGTTTGCCGGAGAAGATCAGACCGCCGTTCATCACGCAGAACACCACCGGATTGCTGTCGGCCAGTTGTTCGTTGATTTGTGCACCGACGCGGGCAATGGCTGCCTCGACTTCAGCTTCGGTGTACAGGCAGTCAGCCTCTCGCATGATTTGACGGATATGCTCGAGATCAGCGGACATGGCGCTCTCCAAGGGGGGTCTGTTTCGGAAAAGCGGGCAAAGGTACGCATCCCGCACGGCCGAATCAAGCATTTGTGGACTAACGTACTGTATGTCCTATAGGACATCACCCTCGGATAGATTAATCTAGGCCGGTTTTTTTGCCCGCCGCCGGAGCCTTTCCCCATGTCCATCCAAGAGATCCGCCATCCGCTGATCCGTCACAAACTTGGCCTTATGCGCCGTGCAGACATCAGCACCAAGAATTTCCGCGAGCTCGCTCAGGAAGTCGGTGCGCTGTTGACCTATGAAGCTACCAAAGACCTGCCGCTGGAAACCTACGACATCGAAGGTTGGTGCGGCACCGTGTCGGTCGAGAAAATCGCCGGCAAGAAGATTACCGTCGTGCCGATCCTGCGTGCCGGTATCGGCATGCTCGAAGGCGTGCTGAGCCTGATCCCGGGCGCCAAGGTCAGCGCCGTCGGCGTTGCCCGTAACGAAGAAACCCTGCAGGCCCACACCTATCTGGAAAAACTGGTTCCGGAAATCGACGAACGCCTGGCGATGATCATCGACCCGATGCTCGCTACCGGCAGCTCCATGGTTGCGACCATCGACCTGCTGAAGAAGGCCGGCTGCAAGGACATCCGCGCGATGGTGCTGGTGGCCGCGCCGGAAGGCATTGCCGCTGTCGAGAAAGCTCACCCGGACGTGATCATCTACACCGCGTCCATCGATCAGAAACTCAACGAGCACGGTTACATCATTCCTGGGCTTGGCGATGCCGGTGACAAGATCTTCGGCACCAAGCAGAAGGACGCGTAACCATGCAGCAAGAGTTCAACGATCCGCTCTGGCGCACGGTGCTGTCCGGCGCACAGATGCTGTTCGTGGCTTTCGGCGCCCTGGTGCTGATGCCGCTGATCACGGGCCTGGACCCGAACGTGGCACTGTTTACCGCGGGTCTGGGGACGATTCTGTTCCAGATCGTCACCGGGCGTCAGGTGCCGGTGTTCCTGGCGTCGAGCTTTGCCTTCATCACTCCGATCATTCTCGCCAAGGGTCAGTTCGGCCTCGCCGCGACCATGGGCGGCGTGATGGCGGCCGGTTTCGTCTACACCTTCCTGGGCCTTGCCGTGAAGATCAAAGGCACCGGGTTCATTGACCGTCTGCTGCCGCCGGTGGTGATCGGTCCGGTGATCATCTCCATCGGCCTGGCCATGGCGCCGATTGCCGCGAACATGGCGATGGGCAAGGCCGGTGACGGTTCGGAGCTGATCCATTACCAGACCGCCATGATGATCTCGATGCCGGCGCTGCTGACCACGTTGATCGTGGCGGTGTTCGGCAAAGGCATCTTCCGTCTGGTGCCGATCATTTCCGGCGTGCTGGTGGGTTTCGCCATGTCCTTCTATTTCGGTGTCGTCGACACCGCGAAGATTGCGGCGGCCCCATGGTTTGCACTTCCTCATTTCACCGCGCCGGAGTTCAATTGGCAGGCGATCCTGTTCATCGTCCCGGTGGCGCTGGCCCCGGCCATCGAACACATCGGCGGCGTGATTGCCGTCGGCAGCGTGACCGGTCGCGACTACCTGAAGAAGCCGGGCCTGCATCGCACTCTGCTCGGTGACGGTATCGCCACCACGGCAGCCGGCCTGTTCGGCGGCCCGCCCAACACGACCTACGCGGAAGTGACTGGCGCGGTGATGCTGACCAAGAACTACAACCCGAAAATCATGACCTGGGCGGCGATCTTCGCCATCACCCTGGCGTTCATCGGCAAGTTCGGCGCCCTGCTGCAAAGCATTCCGGTGCCGGTGATGGGCGGGATTCTGTGCCTGTTGTTCGGTTCGATCGCAGCGGTGGGGATGAACACCCTGATCCGCCACAAGATCGACCTGGGCGAGGCGCGCAATCTGGTGATCGTTTCGGTGACCCTGGTCTTCGGCATCGGCGGTGTGCTGGTCGGCACCGGCACAGGTCCGGATGACTTCGGCCTCAAAGGCATCGCGCTGTGCGCGGTGGTGGCGATTGCGCTGAACCTGATCCTGCCGGGCAACGACAGCTGGAAACACAAGAAGGCGGATGAGCCGCTGATCTAACGACGGATCGTTCCCACGCTCATCGTCATGATCGTTCCCACGCTCCGCGTGGGAATGCAGCCAGTGACGCTCCGCCTCACTGGACGCGGAGCGTCCCCAGAGGCATTCCCACGCAGAGCGTGGGAACGATCAATCATCGACGATCATCAAAGGGCCAGTGGCGCCCGTTCACACAACGTTGCCAACGCCTTCGCCCATTGCGGGTCATCGTTCAGGCACGGCACCAGCACCAGCTCCTCTCCCCCCGCCTCGCGGAACTGCTCCTTGCCGCGATCGCCGATCTCTTCCAGGGTCTCGATGCAATCGGCAACGAACGCCGGGCACATCACCAGAATCTTCTTCACGCCGCTCTTGGCCAGTTCATCCAGCCGCGCTTCGGTGTAGGGCTCGATCCACTTCGCCCGACCCAGCCGCGACTGAAACGACACCGACCACTTGCCGTCCGGCAGCCCCATGCGCTCAGCGAACAATGCCGCCGTGCGCAGGCATTGCGCGCGATAACAGGTGGCCAACACTGCGGGCGAAGCATTCTTGCAGCAATCGGCATTCTTGAAGCAATGATTGCCGGTCGGATCGAGTTTGGTCAGGTGCCGCTCCGGCAGGCCATGGAAGCTCAGCAGCAAGTGATCATAATCCTGCTGCAAATGCGGTCTGGCGCTCGCCACCAGAGCGTCAAGGTATTCCGGCTGATCGTAGAACGGCTGCAGGATTGATAGCTGCACATCAAGTTTCTTCTCGCGCACGACCCTTCTGGCTTCCTGAATCACCGTGGTCGTGGTGCTGTCGGCGAACTGTGGATAAAGCGGCGCGAGGGTGATGCGTTTATGCCCCGCCGCGACCAGCTTCAACAGACTTGTCTCGATCGACGGCTCGCCGTAACGCATGGCCAGCTCAACCGGGCCGTGAGTCCACTGCGCCTTCATCTGCTGTTGCAGGCGACGACTGAGCACCACCAGCGGCGAACCCTCGTCCCACCAGATCGAGGCATAGGCATGGGCCGACTGCTCGGGTCGCTTGATCAGGATCAGCGACACCAGCAGACGCCGCACCGGCCACGGCAGGTCGATCACGTACGGGTCCATCAGGAATTGATTGAGGTAGCTGCGCACGTCGGCCACCGAAGTGGAGGCCGGCGAACCCAGGTTGACCAGAAGCAAGGCGTGATCGGTCATGCAACGTCCTATTTCAGAGGCGGCTGGAAAGATCGTCCAGGGCCGCGCGTAAATCCGTGAACCGGAAAGTGAATCCCGCTTCCAGCAAGCGTTTCGGCGTGGCCCGTTGGCCACCCAGCAACAGCAATGACATCTCGCCGAGCCCGACCTTCAACGCCAGGGCCGGCATCGGCATGAACGCCGGGCGGTGCAGCACGCTGCCCAGCGTCTTGGCGAATTCGCGATTGCGCACAGGTTTCGGCGCGCACGCATTATAAGGACCGCTCGCCTGATTGCGGTGCAGAAGAAAATCAATCAGGGCAATTTGGTCATCGATATGAATCCACGGCATCCACTGCCGACCGTTGCCCAAAGGCCCGCCCAGCCCGAGCTTGAACGGCAGCAGCAGGCGCGACAAAAAGCCGCCCTCGGCCGACAGCACCAGGCCTGTGCGCACCAGCACCACGCGAATATCCATCGCTTCGGCGCGTTGCGCGGTTTCCTCCCAGGCGATGCACAACTGGCTGGCGAAATCGTCGATCACCGGCGGCGAGTCTTCGGTCAACTCGCGCTCGCCGCCGTCACCGTACCAACCCACGGCCGAGCCCGAGATCAGCAGCGACGGTTTCTGCCCGCGTTTCTCCAGCCACGCCAGCAACGACTCGGTCAGCGTGATCCGGCTGCTCCACAACAATGCCTTGCGCCGATGAGTCCACGGCCGGTCGGCGATCGGCGCGCCGGCGAGGTTGACGATCACGTCGACCGGTTCGTCGCCAAGGTCCTCCAGACGCGCAATGCCACGCATCTGGGCGCCACAGATTTTTGCGACTTTCTCCGGACGACGACTCCAGACGGTCAGGCGATGACCTTGCCCGGACCAGAGCCGGCAAAGCTGACGTCCGATCAATCCAGTACCGCCGGTCAGCAATATGTGCATGACATCTTCCTCGCGTGGCGTTTTACCTCGATCACTAGTCTATTTTTATAAACAGGGATCTTTTCTATCGGGCAGGCTCTATTGTTTAACCATAGGCCAAGCTGTCAGAACGAGAACGCTGGAAGTTATACCAAAAAACAAAATTGTACAGGTTTCATCCACGGCGTAGTCTGTACAGAAAGGTAAACGAGGCCCCTATGACTGTACCTATCGCAATCATTGGCACCGGCATCGCCGGACTCTCCGCCGCCCAGGCCCTGACGGATGCCGGGCATACCGTTCAGCTGTTCGATAAAAGCCGCGGCAGCGGCGGGCGCATGTCGAGCAAGCGCAGCGACGCAGGCTCGCTGGACATGGGCGCGCAATACTTCACCGCCCGTGACCGGCGCTTCGTCACCGAAGTCCAGCGTTGGCAAAGCAAAGGCTGGGTCGCCGAATGGGCGCCGCAGCTCTACACCTATCATGGCGGGCAACTGAACCTGTCGCCGGACGAACAGACCCGCTGGGTCGGTACGCCGCGCATGAGCGCCATCACTCGGGGGCTGCTCGACGGACTTGAAGTGCATTTCGCCTGTCGGATCACCGAGGTCTATCGCGGCGAAGAACACTGGCACCTGCAGGACGCCGAGGGCTTCACCCACGGGCCGTTCAGCCACGTCGTGATCGCCACGCCGGCGCCTCAGGCCACCGCCCTGCTGGCAGCCGCACCGAAACTCGCCGGCGCCGCCGCCGGAGTCAAAATGGACCCGACCTGGGCCGTCGCCCTCGCCTTCGACACACCGCTGGATACGCCGATCGAAGGCTGCTTCGTCCAGGACAGCCCCCTCGACTGGCTGGCCCGCAACCGCAGCAAACCGGGACGCGACACCACGTGTGATACCTGGGTCCTGCACGCCACCAGCGCCTGGAGCCGGCAACACATTGATCTGCCCAAGGAAGCGGTGATCGAACAATTGCACGGCGCCTTCGCCGAATTGCTGCACAGCGCCATGCCTGCCCCGACCTTCAGTCTCGCCCACCGCTGGCTCTATGCCCGCCCGGCCAGCAGTCATGAATGGGGCACTCTGGCCGACGCCGATCTGGGCCTGTACGCCTGTGGCGACTGGTGCCTGTCAGGCCGGGTCGAAGGGGCATGGCTCAGTGGCCAGGAAGCTGCACGCCGCCTGCATGAGCACCTTCAGTGAACCGAATCAATCCGCGCAAATTGCTGCTGTCGAAGTGGACAGCAGCCCATCCGCAAAACCGTGAGAAGCACTTTCTGGTGACCGAACTGTTCCGCGACGAGGACGGTACGGTGCTGGAAATCGAGTTGCAGGCAGTGCTGACCCGGCGTACCGAGCAATGCGACTGGCAAACCCTGCAAGATGATTCACGCTGGAAAATGGGCTGGCGCTGAAAACCTCAAAAACTTGTACAAACAATTTGACTTGTACATCTTTGAATCTATGCTGAAAGAATGTTGTACAGACCTATTCGTCTGTACAGGTTCAGATTCGAGGTTGCTGCATGTCCGACTTATCGACGTCCCTGCCCAAAATCGCCATCAGCGCCTGCCTGATGGGCGCCGAGGTGCGCTACAACGGTGGCCACAAGGAATCGCGGCTGTGCAGTCGTACCCTGGCGGAGCATTTCGAATTCGTTCCGGTGTGTCCCGAAGTAGCGATCGGTCTGGGGATTCCTCGTGAACCGATCCGTCTGGTGGGTGACCCGAACAAGCCTGAGGCGGTCGGCACCGTCAACCCATCGATCAATGTCACTGATCCACTGGCCGCCTACGGCGAAAAAATGGCTGCAGAACTCAACGATATCTGCGGCTACATCTTCATGCAGCAGTCGCCGTCGTGCGGTCTGGAGCGGGTCAAGGTCTATCACGCCAACGGCGCACCGGTGAATGGTGGCGGACGTGGCATCTACGCCGAAGCATTCTGCGCACGGCATCCGGATCTGCCGGTGGAAGAAGCGGGCCGCCTGAACGATCCCGTACTGCGGGAAAATTTCATCACCCGTGTACTCGCCTACAGCGAATGGCAACAAGTGCTCAAGCACGGCCTGAGCCGTCGGGTGCTCACCGAATTCCACTCCCGCTACAAATATCTGCTGATGGCCCACAACCCGGTGCAATACAAGGCGCTGGGCAATCTGCTGGGCAACATGGGCCAGACCGACCCGGTCGAGCTGGGCCCGCGCTATTTCAGCGAATTGATGGCGGCGCTGAAAAAATGCGCCACCCGCCGCACCCACAGCAATGTCCTGCAGCACATCAGTGGTTACCTGAAACAGGTCATCACCCCCGAAGACAAACAGGAAGTGCAGCACATCATCGGCCAGTACCGTCACGGCATCGTGCCGCTGGTGGTCCCGCTGACGCTGCTCAAGCACCACTTTCGCCTCCACCCGGATCCCTACATTGCGCAGCAGGTGTACTTGCAGCCGCATCCGGAAAACCTCAGCCTGCGAAACGCCATTTGATGAACGACTCACCCGACACCAGCGCCCGTGAAGACCTGGGCGCCGACTTCAAGAAAGCCCTCGACGAAGGTTGGCTGCCGATCCGTGAAGTCGCGCGGCAAACCGGCGTCAATGCCGTAACGCTACGCGCCTGGGAGCGACGCTACGGGCTGATCGTCCCGCAGCGCACACCCAAGGGCCATCGCCTGTACAACGCCGAGCATGTGCAACGTATCCAGCACATCCTCACCTGGCTCAACCGCGGCGTTGCGGTCAGCCAGGTCAAACCGTTGCTCGACACGGCGCAGGCCGTCAACGAACCGGTGGAGAACGAATGGTTTGCGCTGCGCCAGGCTGCTTTGATGGCGGTCACGCAACTCAATGAACGCAGCCTCGACGACAGCATCAACCAGGCGATGGCGCTGTATCCGCCGCGCACGCTGTGCGAGCAATTGCTGCTGCCGCTGCTGACGGATCTCGAACAACGCTGGCAGGGCCAGTTCGGTGCGCAGATGGAGCGCGTGTTCTTTTATGCCTGGTTACGCAGCAAATTCGGCGCACGCATCTACCATAACAATCGTCAGTTGCGCACCGCGCCGCTGCTGCTGGTCAATCAATCGGATCTGCCGCTGGAACCGCATCTGTGGCTCTGCGCCTGGCTGATCAGCAGCGCCGATTGCCCGGTACACGTGTTCGACTGGCCTCTGCCGCCCGGTGAGCTGGGTTTGGCAACCGATACCCTGCAAGCCCGTGGCGTACTGCTGTATTCCAGCAAAGCCCTGAACCTTGCGCAGCTGCCGAAACTTTTGAATGGCGTCAGCTGCCCAAAACTGATTGCCGGACCAACGGTGTGCATCCACCACGCCGAGTTGTCCGTAAAAACCTGCGAACTCGCTGATCTGTTCCTGGCCGAAGATCCCCTGTCGGCGCATCGGGTACTCGTTCAGCGTGGGTTGATTTAATGATTCAGACAGAGACCGACATGCAATTGATCTGGCTGCGCAGTGACCTGCGCCAACATGACAACACCGCCCTCGCGGCCGCCGCCGAGCGTGGCCCGACCGTGGCCGTGTACCTGTTGAGCCCGCAGCAATGGCAGGAACATGACGACGCGCCCTGCAAGATCGATTTCTGGCTGCGCAATCTGCGTGAATTGAACAAAAGCCTCGGCGACCTGAATATCCCGCTCTTGATCCGCACCGCTGCGCGTTGGGACGAGGCACCGACGGTGCTGCTCGAACTGTGCCGGCAACTGAAGATCGAGGCGGTTCACGTCAACGAGGAATACGGCATCAACGAAAGCCGTCGCGATGCCGCCGTTGCCGAGGCCTTGCAGGCGGCAGGCATAACCTTCCACAGCTACCTCGACCAATTGCTGTTCAAGCCCGGCAGCGTACTGACCCGAACCGACACTTACTTTCAGGTGTTCAGCCAGTTCCGCAAGGTCTGCTACGAGCGCCTGCACCGCTCGATGCCGTCACTGAAACAAGCACCGGGCAAACAGTCAGCGCTGAATATCGACAGCGATCCCGTCCCAGCAGCCATCGAAGGATTCCCGACACCCGGCGAATCCCTGCGCGCCCTGTGGCCCGCCGGTGAAGCCGAAGCCCGACGTCGCCTCGACACGTTCGCCGATGCGCAGATCGACTACTACAAAAGCGAACGCGACTTCCCGGCCAAACCCGGCACCAGCCAGCTCTCGGCCTATCTGGCCGCCGGTGTGATCTCGCCGCGCCAATGCCTGCACGCTGCCCTGCAAAGCAATCAGGGCGAGTTCGAAAGCGGCAAGGTCGGGGCTGTCACCTGGATCAACGAGCTGCTGTGGCGCGAGTTCTACAAACACATCCTTGTCGGTTATCCGAGGGTTTCACGACATCGCGCGTTCCGCCCGGAAACCGAAGCCCTGGCCTGGCGCCACGCCCCGGAGGATCTGACCGCCTGGCAAGAGGCCCGAACCGGCTTGCCGATTATCGATGCCGCCATGCGCCAACTGCTGGAAACCGGCTGGATGCACAACCGTCTGCGGATGGTGGTGGCGATGTTTCTGACCAAGAACCTGCTGATCGACTGGCGCGAAGGCGAGCGTTTTTTCATGCGCCACCTGATCGACGGCGACCTGGCGGCGAACAATGGCGGCTGGCAGTGGAGTTCATCGACCGGCACCGATTCGGCGCCGTACTTCCGGATCTTCAATCCGGTCAGCCAGTCGGAAAAATTCGACAGCGAAGGCCTGTTCATCAAGCACTGGTTGCCAGAGCTGGCCGGGCTGAACAAGAAAGAAGTCCACAACCCGTCCAGTGCCGGCGGGCTGTTCGGTGTGGCGGACTATCCGGCACCGATCGTCAATCTGAGCACCTCCCGGGAACGGGCGCTGGCAGCGTTCAAGAACCTGCCGTCACGCGCGTCGCAAGGAGTGAGCGATGAGTGAATTTCTGCGCGGTTTCGCCCAGCGGTTTGCGCAGTTGAACAAAGACAACTTGCGCAACCTGGACGAACTGTACAGCGAGAACATTCATTTCACCGATCCACTGCACGAAGTGCAGGGGCTGACGAACCTGCGCGGTTACTTCAGCGAGTTGTACGCCAACGTCAATGAACTGCGCTTCGATTTTCACGGCTTCGACCAGATCAGCGAAGGCGAAGGCTATTTGCGTTGGGTCATGAGCTATCGCCACCCGCGTCTGAGCGGTGGGCAAGTGATCCGTGTCGCCGGCTGCTCGCACCTGCTCTGGCGCGACAAGGTTTACCAGCATCGGGATTACTTCGATGCCGGAGCACTGCTTTATGAACATTTACCCGTATTGGGTCGGGTGATCGCCTGGCTGAAAAGGAGATTGGGATGAGTCGTACAGCTCCACGGCGTTACTGGTTGACCGGTGCCAGCAGTGGCATCGGTGCAGCATTGGCAGAAGAAATCCTCAAGGCCGGTGCACATCTGGCAGTCAGTTCCCGCCAGGTCGCACCGCTCAAGGTGTTGTCGCAACGTTATCCGGGGCAAGTGCTGGTGGTGCCCGGCGATCTGACCAACAGTCAGACCGTGCGCGAGATCGGCGAGCAAATTGCTGCGGACTGGGGCTCGCTGGATACCGTGATCCTTAATGCCGGCACCTGCGAATACGTCGATGCCCATCAATTCGACGCCTCGATCATCGAGCATGTGGTGCGCACCAACCTGCTCGCCAGCAGCTATTGCATCGAAGCCGCGCTGCCCTTGCTGCGCAAAGGGACGGCACCGCATCTGGTGGGCATGGCCAGTTCGGTGACCTATGTGCCGCTGCCTCGCGCCGAAGCCTATGGCGCATCAAAGGCCGGATTGCGTTATCTGTTCGAATCCCTGCGCATCGACCTGGCCGACGAAGGCATTGAAGTCACCGTGATCAGCCCCGGTTTCGTCGAGACACCGCTGACCGCCAAAAATGATTTCCCGATGCCGCTCAGTTGGCCTGTGGAAAAAGCCGCGCGGCATATCTTCGCCAAGCTTAAGGATCGACCTCTGGAGATCGCCTTCCCCGCACTGTTCATGGCGGTCCTGTGGCCTTTGTCGAAAATGCCCGCACGCGTACAACTGGCGATTGGCAAACGCATGGTGCGCAGCAGCCCTCCGCTCAGGGATCCAATGTGAGAATCGCCATCGTCGGCACCGGCATCGCCGGTTTGACCTGCGCTTACCTGCTCGCACGCCGACACGAGATTACCGTGTTCGAAGCCGACGCCCGGGTCGGCGGCCACACGCACACGGTGCCGGTGACGATGGAGGGGCGCGAGTACGCGGTGGACACCGGCTTCATCGTGTTCAACGACTGGACGTATCCGAACTTCATTCGCTTGCTTGGACAGTTGGGCGTCACGTTCAAGCCCACCGAGATGAGTTTTTCGGTCAACGATCCGGACACAGGCCTGGAATACAACGGCAACAACCTCAACAGCCTGTTCGCCCAACGCAGCAATCTGTTGTCCCCCGGATTCTGGGGCATGCTGCGCGATATCCTGCGGTTCAATAAAGAAGCCCGGCGCGACCTCGCCGAACAGCGGATCGCCGCCGACACCACCCTGGACGATTACCTCAAGGCCGGCGGTTACGGCGAGCGTTTCATCCTGCATTACATCGTCCCGATGGGCGCGGCGATCTGGTCGATGCCGATGGCCGAGATGCTCAATTTTCCGCTGCAATTCTTCGTGCGTTTTTTCGAGAATCACGGGTTGCTGTCGATCAGCAATCGGCCGCAATGGCAGGTGATCGAGGGCGGCTCCAGTGCCTACATCACTCCGCTGACGGCGTCGTTCAAAGAGTGCATCCGCCTGAACTGTCCGGTAAAACGGATCGATCGCGACGAGCACGGCGTGGCTATCCACAGCCCGGCCGGCATCGAGCGCTTCGATAAAGTGGTGCTGGCCTGTCACAGCGATCAGGCGCTGCGATTGCTGGGTAATCCCGGTAATGCCGAACGGGAAATCCTCGGTGCCCTGCCCTATGCCGACAACGAAGTGGTGCTGCACACCGACACCCGTCTGCTGCCCACTCGCAAACTGGCGTGGGCCAGCTGGAATTATCGCCTCGGCGGTGCCGGTCATACCCAGGCTGCCGTGACCTACGACATGAACATCCTGCAAGGCATCCAGAGCGACACCACGTTCTGCGTCAGCCTCAACCAGAGCGCCGGCATCAGTCCGTCGAAAGTGCTGGCCCGCTTCACCTACGCCCACCCGCAATTCAGCCTCGCGGCGGTGGCGGCGCAACGGCGCTGGGCCGAACTGGACGGCGTTCAACATACACACTATTGCGGTGCTTACTGGGCCAACGGCTTTCATGAGGACGGCGTGGTCAGCGCCCTGCGCGTGGCCGCGTCATTCGGAGAAAGCCTGTGAACAGCGCACTCTACAGTGGCTGGATCGCCCATCGGCGATTCTCCCCTCGCCGCCATGAATTTCGTTACCGGATCGGGCTGCTGTACCTCGATCTGACTGAACAGGAGGCTGTACTGGGCCTGTCCAGGCTGGCAGGTTCCAGCCGCTTTGCGCCGTTTTCATTTCGCGAAACCGACTACCTGAAAACCTTCACCGGCCGGGGCATCTCCCTGAGCGATGCGGTGCGCCAGTTGGTCGGCGAATCCCTGGGCCATGCGCCGCAAGGCTCGATCTGCCTGCTGACCCAGCCGCGCAGCTGGGGCCTGTCGTTCAACCCGGTGAGTTTTTTCTATTGCCACGAGGCCGACGGCCAACTGGCGGCGATTCTCTGCGAAGTCAGCAACACCCCGTGGCGTGAGCGTTATCACTACGTGCTTCCAGCCAGAGCGCCGACCCATCTGCAGGATTTCCACCAGCACTTCGCCGTGGCCAAGGCGTTTCATGTGTCGCCATTCCTGCCGCCGGATCTGGAATACCGCATGAGTTTCAGCCCTGCCGCGCAGACCCTGGGCGTGCACATGGCCGACTGGCAGGGCGAGCAGAAACTGTTCGACGCCACCCTCGACCTGCAACGCGAACCCCTTGACCGACGCCATTTGCACCGGCACCTGTGGCGCTTTCCCTGGATGACCGCCAAGACCGCGTTGGCGATCTATTGGCAGGCGCTGCGCCTGTTGCTCAAGCGCACTCCGGTATTTGCCCACCAGCGCGCCGACGACCGTTTTCGAACCGCCACCGTACCGACCGAGGAACGCCACCATGAAATCCACTAGCGTCTCGGCCAGAGCCAGTAGCCTGCTAAGCCCCCACGGACTGAGCGGTTCGCTGCTGCGCCGGGGAGTACTGCGCCAGCTGGAGCAGCTCAAGCATGGCCAACTGATCGTCATCGAGGACGGCGAACGCCACGTCTTCGGCACACCGGGCAGTGCACTGGTGGGCGAGATTCAGGTACTGGATCCGGCCGTCTGGGGCCTGGTCGCCGGCAACGGTTCGATCGGTGCCGGTGAGGCTTTTATTCATGGCTATTGGCGTTCTCCGGACCTGACGGCGGTGGTGCGGGTTTTCGTCAGCAACCTTGAAGTGCTCGACGGAATGGAAGGTGGCCTGGCCCGGCTCGGTCGGCCACTGGTGCGCGGGCTGCACTGGCTCAACCGCAATACGCGCAAGGGCTCGCAGAAAAACATCGCCGCGCATTACGACCTCGGCAATGACCTGTTCGAGCAGTTTCTCGACCCGACCATGATGTATTCGGCCGCGCAGTTTCTCAGCCCCGACGACAGCCTGGAGCAGGCGCAATTGAACAAACTGGAGCGGATCTGCCAGAAACTCGCGCTCAAGCCCGGCGACCATCTACTGGAAATCGGCACTGGCTGGGGTAGCATGGCGCTTTACGCGGCGCAGCATTACGGATGTAAAGTCACCACCACCACGTTGTCGAAGGAGCAGTTCGCCTTCACCGCCGCGCGCATCGAACGCCTCGGTTTGCAGGATCAGGTGACGCTGCTGCTCAAGGACTACCGCGACCTCACCGGCCAGTACGACAAACTGGTGTCGATCGAAATGATCGAGGCCGTCGGCCACCGCTTTCTGCCGACCTACTTCAAACAGTGCGCGCACTTGCTCAAGAGCAACGGCCTGATGCTGCTGCAAGCGATCACCATCCGCGAACAACGCTACGAGCAGGCGCGCCGTGGAGTGGACTTCATCCAGCGTTACATTTTCCCCGGCGGCGCCCTGCCCTGCGTGCAGAAAATGCTCGAGATCGTCAGCCGCGACACCGACATGAACCTGTTGCACATGGAAGATTTCGGCCTGCACTACGCCCGCACCCTGCGCCTGTGGCACGAGAACTTTCGCCATGCTCACGGCCGTCTGACCGAACTGGGCTATGACGATTACTTCCTCAGGTTGTGGGAGTTCTACCTGTGTTACTGCGAGGGCGGATTCCTCGAACGCACCATCGGCACCGCACAACTGGTGCTGGCCAAACCGGCGGCGATGACCGCGCCTTTGCTGGGCCGTTTCGATGCTTGAGCGGTTGACCAACGCAGCACTGTTCCAGATCGGCTGGCTGGCCTGCGTGCTTGGCGGCAATAGCCTGTGGTTGCTGCTGGCGCTGGCGGTGCTCGTGATTCATCTGTGCTGGATCAGCAGTTGGGCGCAGGAAGGCCGGCTGATGCTCAGCGTGGTGATCATCGGCACGGTGGTGGACAGCATGCTGCGGGGCCTTGGGGTTTTCGAGTTCAAGGATCTGTCGCCGCTTATTCCGTTGTGGCTGATGTTGTTGTGGGCGTTGTTTGCCACGACTTTGCGCCACTGCCTGCAATGGAGCGCGAGACCGTGGTGGCTGGCCAGTCTGCTCGGCGCGGCAGGTGGCGCGCTGTCCTATGGCGCCGGCGGACGACTGGCCGGCGTGCAGTTTCCTTTCGGTGAGCGCCCTACCCTGGTCGGCATCGCGCTGCTGTGGGCGTTACTGTTTCCGCTGCTGCACCAATTGTCCCGGCGGCTGGCGCGCTAAACGTCTGTCAGGCCTTTCACACGCTCATCGGTCACTGCCGTACACTGGCGCCATGAAAACCATTCCCCACCGGCAAATCGCCGAACCCGTGGTCACCTGCTCGACCTGTGCAGCCTGCTGCTGTCAGCTCGAAGTGATGTTGATCACCGACACCGGCGTGCCCGAGCGTTTTATCGATACCGACGATTGGGGTGGAGAGGTGATGCTGCGTCTGGACGACGGCTGGTGCGCAGCGCTGGATCGCGACACGATGATGTGCACGATCTACGAGAAGCGCCCGCTGATCTGCCGTGAGTTTGAAATGGGCGCGCCGGAATGCATCGACGAACGCCAGGGGATTGCCACGGCGTATCGCTGAACACAAAAAAGGAGCGCCTGGCGCTCCTTTTTCATGGGGCTGACTTTCTGGGGGCTTATAGCGGCATCGTGTAATGCAGCGAGTAGCTTTCTACCCCGTCGTTGTTGCTGCTCAGGCCGGCGTTGGAATAGTGCGTCGCACGGATCCCGACTTCATGCCCGCCATTGAAGCGCAGGCCGAAACCGAAACGGTCTTCGAACTGGAAGGCGCCACCCAGCTTGTTGTCCTCGTACTCGGTATTGGAGAACAGCGCCACGCCGATCCCCGCCTCGACGTAGGGTTTGACCGACTGACCGGCGAACTCGTAAACCAACACCGGCGAGAACGACAGGCTGTTGTTGCCGGAGGTCTTGTCACCTTCCCAATAGGTGTAGGCGCCGCTCCAGTAACCGGTCAGGCGACCGACATCACTTTGCAGCCAGCTCTTGTCCCAATCGAAATTCATGCCCAGGCGATAAGTCATCGTCGAATCGCTGGTAGCACCCACTGCAAACTCGACGCCAGCAGCTTGTGCGGTAAAACTTTGCCCCATCAGTGCAGCCGCAATCGCGGCCAAGCAGAATAGTCGCTTCACGTTGAAACTTCCTTTTCCGGAACGATCGTTTGGTTTTCTAGGTCACTCTGCGCTATAGAAATCCGCGCTTGGTCAGAAGTTCAGCTGACTTTTTAGATATTTCACATTTTTTTTACAAGGTGAATTTTTCGACGTCGCCATCGACTTGGCCCAGCAAGACCAAGGTCTTGCGCAAAGACGCGGGATCGGCGCTGGTCCAGAATCTGACCGGTCGGTTCGGCCCTTCGGCGAGCAGATCCCGCTCGGCCAGCAGCCGCTGCAATTGGCGCGCTACCGCCGCGCCCGTATCGATCAGGCTGATGCTCTCGGGGATCATCGACTTGAGCATCGGCTTGAGAAACGGATAGTGGGTGCAGCCCAGGATGATCGTGTCGCAACCGTTGGCCAGTAGCGGATCGACGTAGTGCTTGAGCAATGCACGCAACTCGGGGCTGTGCAGATCGCCGCATTCAATCCGCTCGACCAGTCCGGGGCACGGTTGAGTGATGACACGCACATCGGTGGCAAAACGATCGAGCAGCGCTGCAAACTTTGCACTCTGCAAGGTGCCGGTGGTGGCGAGTACTCCCACCACGCCGCTGCGGGTGGCGGCCGCGGCCGGTTTGACCGCCGGCTCCATGCCGACAATCGGCCACTCGGGAAAGTCCCGGCGCAGATCGGCGACGCCGGCCACGGTCGCGGTGTTGCACGCGATCACCAGCGCCTTGGCGCCCTGCTCGCGGAAAAAGCCGGCCATCACGCTGCAACGCTGGCGGATGAATTCCGGGGTTTTCTCGCCATAAGGAATGTGGCCGCAATCGCCGAGATACAGCAGCGATTCATTCGGTAGCAGTTGCTGGATTTCCGCCAGCACCGACAGACCGCCGACGCCGGAATCGAAGACGGCAATCGGCGCTTCACGCATGCTGCGAACCACAGACGCTGCAACCGGGGTCGCGCTTGACCCGCAGCTCACGGAATCGCGAGCCCAGTGCATCGATCAACAGCAGACGACCCACCAGTGGCTCGCCGAAACCCGCCAATAACTTCAGGGCTTCCAGCGCTTGCAGGCTGCCGACCAGACCGACCAGCGGCCCGACCACGCCGGCTTCGCTGCACGTCAGTTCGGCCTCGCTGCCGTGACCATACAGGCAGTGGTAGCACGGGCTCTCGGCGCGACGCGGGTCGAACACCGAGAGTTGACCTTCGAGGCGGATCGCCGCGCCACTGACCAATGGTTTACGCGCAGCCACACACGCAGCGTTGACCGCCTCGCGGGTGGAGAAATTGTCGGAGCAGTCGAGTACCAGATCCACCGCGGCCACGGCCGCAGCGAGGGAATCCTCATCCAGTGCCTGACGATGGGGCACCAGTTTGATTTCAGGGTTGATTGCGCCCAAGCGCTTGAGCGCCGAGTCAACCTTGGTCAATCCGACGCTGTCAGTGTCGTGGATGATCTGGCGTTGCAGGTTGGTCAAATCGACCGTGTCGAAATCCGCCAGATGCAATTCACCGACACCCGCCGCTGCCAGGTACAACGCCACCGGCGCACCGAGACCACCGAGGCCGATGATCAATACCCGGCTGTCCTTGAGCTTCAACTGGCCATCGATGTCGATGTGTTGCAGCAGGATCTGCCGACTGTAGCGCAACAATTCCTGATCATTCAGCACGGCAGGCGCCCCAGGCTGATCCGTTGATGGCCGCCCAGATCGGTGCGACTGTGGACTTCTTCAAAACCTTGCGTCAGCAGCAGATCGCGCACAGCTTCGGCTTGATCATAGCCGTGTTCGAGCATCAGCCAGCCACCGGCCTCCAGATGGGCTGGCGCCTGGGCGATGATCAGACGCAGATCGTCGAGCCCGTCGATGCCGGCCACCAAGGCGCTTTCCGGCTCGAAACGCACATCGCCTTCCACCAGATGCGGATCGGCGGCGCGAATGTACGGCGGGTTGCTGATGATCAACTCGAAACGCTTGCCTTCAAGGGCGCTGAACCAGTGGCTGCTCAGAACTGTGGCGTTGTTCAAGTGCAGGCGCTGGCGATTGCGCTCGGCCAGGGCCACGGCTTCCAGCACGCGGTCCACGGCGGTGACTTTCCACGCCGGGCGCTCGCTGGCCAGTGCCAGGGCAATCGCCCCGCTACCGGTGCCGAGGTCGAGGACTTTGGCCGGAGTCGCTGGCAGCAATTCCAGTGCGGCTTCCACCAGCAGTTCAGTGTCCGGGCGCGGGATCAGCGTGTGCGGCGCGACTTCCAGATCCAGCTTCCAGAAACCCTGCTGACCCAGAATGTAGGCGACCGGCTCGCCGCTGCGACGACGTTGCAGGTACTCGGCGAAAACCAAAGCGGCTTCGCTCGGCACGATGCGCTCGGGCCAGGTGTGGAGAAAACTGCGCGACTTGCCCAGCGCAGCGGCCAGAAGCAATTCGGCGTCCAGACGCGCGGTGGGCGAATCCGGCAGTTCGGCGGCGCGCAACAGGCTGGCGATGATGGTCATTTACTCACCTATCGCTGCGAGTTGGTCAGCCTGGTATTCGGCCAGCAACGGTTCGATCACCGCTTCGACGCCACCGGCGAGGATTTCATCGAGGGAATACAGGGTCAGGTTGACGCGGTGGTCGGTAACCCGGCCCTGGGCAAAGTTGTAGGTGCGGATACGCTCGGAGCGGTCACCGGAACCCACCAGCAATTTACGTTCGCTGGCGATGGCGTTGGCCGCCGCAGCAGTCTGCTGATCGTTGAGCTTGGCCGACAGCCAGGCCATCGCCCGGGCGCGGTTCTTGTGCTGGGAACGTTCTTCCTGGCACTCGACAACGGTGCCGGTCGGTATGTGGGTGATGCGGATCGCCGAATCGGTGGTGTTGACGTGCTGACCACCGGCCCCGGAGGAGCGGTAAGTGTCGACGCGCAAATCCGCCGGGTTGATCTCGATGGCTTCACGCTCGTCCGGCTCGGGCAGTACCGCCACGGTGCAGGCCGAGGTGTGGATACGGCCCTGGGATTCGGTGGCGGGTACACGCTGTACGCGGTGCGCGCCGGATTCGAATTTCAGCTTGCCGTAAACGTTGTCGCCTTCGATGCGGGCGATGACTTCTTTATAGCCGCCGTGTTCGCCCTCGTTTTCCGAGAGGATCTCCACCCGCCAGCCACGCCGTTCGGCGTAACGCGAGTACATGCGGAACAGATCGCCGGAGAAGATCGCCGCCTCGTCGCCACCGGTGCCGGCGCGAATTTCGAGAAACACGTTGCGCCCGTCGTTGGGATCCTTGGGCAGCAACATGCGTTGCAGGTCGGATTCCAGCGTGACCAGCAATTCCTTGGCTTCGCGGACTTCTTCCACGGCCATTTCACGCATGTCCGGGTCGCTGTCCTTGAGCAGTGCCTGCGCGCCTTCAAGATCGCTTTGTACGCCGAGCAGCTTTTTATAGCCTTGTACCACTGGCTCAAGTTCGGCGTATTCCTTGGAATAGGCGCGAAATTTTGCTTGATCAGAAATCACTTCGCCGTCGCCGAGCAGCGCGGTCAGTTCCTCGAAACGGTCCTGGAGAACATCCAGCTTATTGAGCAGTGACGCTTTCATTGCGGTTTTTTATCCGAAAAGCTATCCGGTGAGCCCTCGAGGGCAAAGAGTTCCTGAGCCATGGCCAGCGCATCGAGGCGGCCTTCGGCAGAAAGCTTTTTCAACTGCACGCTCGGGGCGTGCAGGAGTTTGTTGGTCAGGCCACGGGCCAGTTGCCCGAGCACGTCTTCGGCGTTGCCGCCGTTGGCCAGCAGGCGCAGGGCCTTTTGCAATTCTTCGTCGCGCAGGCGTTCGCTCTGTTGACGATAGGCCTTGAGCACGTCGACCGCCGCCAGCTCGCGCAGGCGCACCATGAAATCGTCGGCACCGACTGAAACCATCTCTTCGGCCGCCTGCGCTGCACCCTGACGGCTCTTGAGGTTTTCGGCGACCACTTCGTGCAGATCGTCGACGCTATAGAGGTAAACGTCGTCGAGTTCGCCGACTTCCGGCTCGATGTCACGGGGAACAGCGATGTCGACCATGAAGATCGGCTTGTGCTTGCGCAGCTTCAGCGCGCTTTCCACCGCGCCTTTACCGAGGATCGGCAACTGACTGGCGGTAGAGCTGATGACGATGTCGCTGCGCACCAGTTCGGCCGGGATGTCCGACAGCAACACCGCGTGAGCGCCGAACTGTTCGGCCAGCAGGCTGGCACGCTCCAGCGTCCGGTTGGCGACCACGATGCGCTTGACCCCGAGCTCATGCAGATGGCGGGCGACCAGGGTGATGGTCTCGCCGGCGCCGATCAGCAGGGCCTGGCTGCGTTGCAGGTCGCTGAAAATCTGTTTGGCCAGGCTGACGGCGGCAAACGCCACGGATACCGGGTTTTCGCCGATAGCCGTGTCGGTGCGCACTTGCTTGGCGGCATTGAAAGTCGCCTGGAACAGTCGCCCCAGCAGCGGCCCTATGGTGCCGGCCTCGCGGGCCACGGCGTAAGCCGATTTCATCTGGCCGAGAATCTGCGGTTCGCCCAGCACCAGCGAGTCGAGCCCGGAGGCGACGCGCATCATGTGACGAACTGCCGCATCATCTTCATGCACATAAGCGCTCGCGCGCAGCTCATCGAGGCTTAAATGGTGATAGTCGGCCAGCCAGCGCAGCACGATATCGGCCGAAAGCTGATCCTGTTCTATATACAGCTCACTGCGATTGCAGGTGGAGAGGATCGCAGCTTCGCGGCTGTCGGTGAGTCGGCAGAGCTGCTGCAAGGCCTCCACCAGCTGCTCAGGGGTAAAAGCCACGCGCTCGCGGACGTCTACTGAAGCAGTCTTGTGGTTGATACCGAGTGCAAGGAAGGCCATTCAAAGTCGCTGATGGTGACGTGAAGCCGGCAATTGTCCTACTTCGTCAGATTCAGAACAACTACCGCTGACTATTGTCCCAATTATCGGCCCCTATAATGGCCACAATCGAGACTCGGTTATGTTTGGCCGAAGGCTTGTGTCATGATGATCCGACCGCAGGTTAGTCGTCCTCTTCCTATATGAATAGATCTTCCGCGTTGCTCCTCGCTTTTGTCTTCCTCAGCGGCTGCCAGGCCTTGGCCCCCGTGTCGCAGGACGGTGCCTCACCGGTCGAAGACACCACGCCGGCCCCTGAAAAGCCCAAGGTTTACAGCTCGTTCAGCCAGGAAACCGTGTTCAGCCTGCTGAGCGCCGAACTCGCCGGCCAGCGCAATCGTTTCGACATTGCCCTGGACAACTACGTGACCCAGGCGATCAACACTCAGGATCCGGGCGTTTCCGAGCGTGCGTTCCGCATTGCCGAGTACCTGGGCGCCGACCAGCCGGCCCTCGATACCGCGCTGATCTGGGCGAAAAACGCCCCGAACGACCTCGAAGCGCAACGCGCGGCCGCCGTGCAACTGGCCCGCGCCGGGCGTTATGACGACTCGATGGTCTACATGGAGAAAGTCCTGCAGGGCAAGGGCGACACCCATTTCGACTTCCTCGCGCTGTCGGCCGCCGACACCGATCAGGAAACCCGCAACGGCCTGATGAAAAGCTTCGATCGCCTGTTGCAGCGTCACCCGAACAACAATCAGCTGATTTTCGGCAAGGCCCTGCTGATGCAGCAGGATGGCGACACCCAAGGTGCGCTGACCCTGCTCGAAGACAATCCGCCGGAAGACGGCGAGATCGCTCCGATTCTGCTGCGCGCGCGCCTGCTGCAAGGGCTGAACCGTGGTGACGAAGCCTTGCCGCTGCTGCAGAAAAGCATCAAGAAATACCCGGACGACAAACGCCTGCGCCTGACCTACGCGCGGATGCTGGTGGAACAGGACCGGATGGACGACGCCAAGGTCGAGTTCTCCACTCTGGTTCAGCAATACCCGGAAGATGACGAACTGCGTTATTCCCTGGCACTGGTCTGCCTGGAAGCCAAGGCCTGGGACGAGGCCAAGGGTTATCTGGAAGACCTGATTGCTCGGGAAAGCCACGTAGACTCGGCGCACCTGAACCTGGGCCGCATCGCTGAAGAACGCAATGATCCGCAAGGCGCGCTCATCGAGTACGCCCAGGTCGGTCCCGGCAACGACTATCTGCCGGCGCAACTGCGTCAGGCCGATATTCTGATGAACAACGGCAAGACCGCCGAAGCCCAAAGCAAACTGGCCGCCGAGCGTGACGAGCAGCCGGATTATGCGATCCAGCTGTACCTGATCGAAGCCGAAACCCTGTCCGCCAACAATCAGGGCGACAAGGCCTGGAAAGTCCTGCAACAAGCGTTGCAGCAGTACCCGGACGATCTGAACCTGCTTTACACCCGTGCGATGCAGGCGGAAAAACGCAATGATCTGGCGCAGATGGAAAAAGACCTGCGCCTGATCATCAAGCGCGATCCGGACAACGCCATGGCCCTCAACGCCCTCGGCTACACCCTGTCCGACCGCACTACCCGCTACGCTGAAGCCAAGGCGCTGATCGAGCAGGCGCACCAGATCAACCCGGAAGACCCGGCTGTTCTCGACAGCCTCGGCTGGGTGAACTTCCGCATGGGCAATCTGGAAGACGCCGAGAAATACCTGCGTCAGGCCCTCGAGCGCTTCCCCGATCACGAAGTCGCCGCGCATCTGGGCGAAGTGCTGTGGGCCAAAGGCAAGCAGCGCGAAGCGAAACAAATCTGGGGCAAGTTCCTCAAGGACCAGCCTGACAGCACCATCCTGCGCAGCACCATCAAGCGCCTGACCGGATCCGAGACTCTTTAACTCATGTTTTTGCGCCACGTCATAGTTTTCAGCTTCATCGCCCTGCTCGCCGGTTGCGCGGGCTTCGGCGCCCGTGAATCGGTCGAGGGCCACGGCAATCCGGCACAGTGGGCCGCGAACAAACAACACCTGACCGGCCTCGATGGCTGGCAGATCGACGGCAAGATCGGCATCCGCGCCCCGAAAGATTCGGGCAGCGGCACGCTGTTCTGGCTGCAACGCCAGGATTACTACGACATTCGTCTGTCCGGCCCGCTGGGCCGTGGCGCGGCGCGCTTGACCGGTCGCCCGGGCGCGGTGTCGCTGGAAGTGGCGAATCAGGGCCGTTATGAAGCGCCGACTCCGGAAGCGCTGGTCGAAGAGCAACTGGGCTGGAAACTGCCGGTCTCGCATCTGGCCTGGTGGGTTCGCGGCCTCCCGGCACCGGACAGCAAAAGCCGTCTGACCCTGGACGGCAACAGCCGTCTGGCCAATCTGGATCAGGATGGCTGGCAGGTCGAATACCTCAGCTATGCCGAGCAGAACGGTTACTGGCTGCCCGAGCGGATCAAGCTGCACGGCACCGATCTGGACGTGACGCTTGTCATCAAGACCTGGCAACCGCGCAAGTTGGGGCAATAACGCATGACCGCTCCACGCCTCACTTTGCCTTCGCCGGCCAAACTCAATTTGATGCTGCATATTCTCGGTCGCCGGGAAGACGGTTATCACGAGTTGCAGACGCTTTTTCAGTTCCTCGACTACGGCGACGAAATCACCTTCGCCGTGCGTGACGATGGCGTGATTCGCCTGCACACCGAATTCGACGGCGTGCCCCACGACAGCAACCTGATCGTGCGCGCGGCGAAAAAACTGCAGGAACAATCCGACTGCTCGCTCGGCATCGACATCTGGATCGACAAGATCCTGCCGATGGGCGGCGGCATCGGTGGCGGCAGTTCGAACGCGGCCACCACCCTGCTCGGCCTCAATCATTTGTGGCAACTGGGTTGGGATGAAGATCGCCTGGCTGCACTGGGCCTGACACTGGGCGCCGACGTGCCGGTGTTCGTGCGTGGCCATGCAGCTTTCGCCGAAGGTGTCGGCGAGAAACTGACCCCGGTCGAGCCCGCCGAACCGTGGTATGTCGTACTCGTCCCGCAAGTCTCTGTTAGTACGGCAGAAATTTTTTCAGATCCATTGTTGACACGTAACACGCCGCCCATTAAAGTGCGCCCCGTTCCCGAGGGAAACAGTCGAAATGACTGCTTGCCGGTGGTATCAAGGCGTTATCCAGAAGTACGTAACGCATTGAATTTGTTAGGTAATTTTACCGAAGCAAAACTCACCGGAACTGGAAGTTGTGTGTTTGGGGGCTTCCCAAGCAAAGCTGAAGCTGATAAAGTCTCGGCCCTTCTGACAGAGACCCTTACAGGGTTTGTAGCGAAAGGAAGCAACGTTTCGATGTTGCATCGCAAGCTGCAAAGTCTGCTCTAAAGGAACCAAGTGCCCGGCACTTGCAAGCAACAGATACAGGGGCGTCGCCAAGCGGTAAGGCAGCAGGTTTTGATCCTGCCATGCGTTGGTTCGAATCCAGCCGCCCCTGCCATTTTCCTATACTCATCCAGGTATACCCTCAGCCTTCAGGTACTGCGCGTGTCCAAGATGATGGTCTTTACGGGGAACGCTAACCCCGATCTGGCTCGGCGTGTCGTACGTCAGCTGCATATCCCTCTCGGTGACATCTCTGTCGGTAAGTTTTCCGACGGCGAAATTACAGCCGAGATCAATGAAAACGTTCGTGGTAAAGACGTCTTCATTATTCAGCCGACTTGCGCTCCGACCAACGATAACCTGATGGAACTGGTAGTGATGGCTGATGCCTTCCGCCGCTCCTCGGCTACTCGTATCACTGCTGTTATTCCTTATTTTGGTTATGCCCGTCAGGATCGCCGTCCGCGTTCCGCACGTGTGGCTATCAGCGCGAAAGTCGTTGCTGACATGCTCACCGTAGTCGGCATCGACCGTGTTCTCACGGTTGATCTGCATGCTGACCAGATTCAGGGTTTCTTCGATATTCCGGTAGATAACATCTACGGCTCCCCGGTTCTGGTGGATGACATCGAAGATCAGCGCTTCGAGAACCTGATGATCGTGTCCCCGGACATTGGTGGCGTCGTGCGTGCACGTGCCGTTGCCAAATCCCTGGGCGTGGATCTCGGGATCATCGACAAACGCCGTGAGAAAGCTAATCACTCTGAAGTGATGCATATCATCGGTGATGTCGAAGGGCGTACCTGCATTCTGGTCGATGACATGGTCGATACCGCCGGCACTCTGTGCCACGCGGCCAAGGCCCTGAAAGAGCATGGCGCAGCCAAGGTCTTTGCCTACTGCACACACCCTGTGCTGTCGGGTCGGGCCATCGAGAATATCGAAAATTCCGTGCTGGACGAGCTGGTGGTCACTAACACCATCCCGCTGTCCGCTGCAGCACAAGCCTGTGCACGTATCCGTCAACTGGATATCGCACCGGTTGTTGCCGAAGCGGTTCGCCGCATCAGCAATGAAGAATCGATCAGCGCGATGTTCCGTTAAGGGCCCTGCCCTTCTCGAAATGTCTCGTTGACGAAAAGCGCCCCGCCCCGGCATTCCTGCCGGGGCGGGGCTTTTTTGCCCATACCGTGTTCGGCGCTGGTCGCAAACGCCACTCGGTCATGGCTATTTTGGAGATACAAAATGAACGATTTTACTCTGAATGCTGAAGCGCGTTCCGACCTGGGGAAAGGTGCGAGCCGCCGCCTGCGTCGTCTCGCCGCCCTGGTTCCAGCTGTTGTATACGGTGGCGACAAAGCCCCTGAATCCATCAGCATGCTGGCCAAAGAAGTTGCCAAACTGCTCGAAAACGAAGCTGCCTACAGCCACGTTATCGAACTGAACGTTGGTGGCACCAAGCAAAACGTGATCATCAAAGCTCTGCAACGTCACCCGGCCAAAGGCCACGTGATGCACGCTGACTTCGTACGCGTTGTAGCTGGCCAGAAACTGACCGCTATCGTTCCTGTGCACTTCATCAACGAAGCTGCTCCAGTGAAGAAAGGCGGCGAAATCTCGCACGTTGTTGCCGAGATCGAAGTTTCCTGCCTGCCAAAAGATCTGCCTGAGTTCATCGAAGTCGACCTGGCTAACGCTGAAATCGGCACCATCGTTCACCTGTCGGACCTCAAAGCTCCTAAAGGTGTCGAGTTCGTTGCTCTGGCACACGGCGATGACAAGGCTGTTGCCAACGTCCACGCTCCACGTGTTGCTCCAGAAGCTACCGAAGAAGGCGCAGCAGAGTAATTCACTCTGTCATGCCTGAGTGAGCAGGTAACATCGCGGGCTGGAACGTAGCGAGAAAGCGGGCGGGAACGCGGAGTTTACATCCATGGTAAATGAGCATTTTTCGTCCACTTTCGCCGCCTTCCCGGATCGCGGCGATGTTATCCACCACTCAAAGGAAGGGCCCCTATCGTGACTGCCATCAAACTGATCGTTGGCCTGGGAAATCCAGGCGCTGAATACGAGCAGACCCGGCATAACGCAGGGGCCTTTTTTGTTGAGCGTATCGCCCACGCACAGAACGTGAATCTCGTGGCCGATCGCAAGTATTTCGGCCTGACCGGGCGTTTTTCGCATCAGGGTCAGGACGTTCGTCTGCTGATTCCCACCACCTACATGAACCGCAGCGGCCAGGCCGTGGCGGCACTCGCCGGTTTCTTCCGCATCAAGCCTGAAGAAATCCTCGTGGCGCACGACGAACTCGACTTGCCTCCGGGCGTTGCCAAGCTCAAGCAGGGCGGCGGCCATGGCGGTCACAACGGGTTGCGCGACATCATTGCGCAACTGGGCAATCAGAATACGTTCCACCGCCTGCGGCTTGGCATCGGCCACCCGGGCGTCGCCAGTATGGTTTCAAATTTCGTCCTGGGTCGTGCGCCACGCGCCGAACAGGAAAAACTCGATGCCAGCATCGACTTTGCCCTCGGCGTGCTGCCGGATATCCTCGCCGGTGAATGGAACCGCGCGATGAAAAACCTGCACAGCCAGAAGGCCTGACTCTAATCCGAGGGGAAACACCATGGGATTCAATTGCGGCATCGTCGGCCTGCCTAACGTCGGCAAGTCCACCCTGTTCAACGCCCTGACCAAATCCGGGATCGCGGCCGAGAACTTCCCCTTCTGCACCATCGAGCCGAACAGCGGCATCGTGCCGATGCCGGATCCGCGTCTGGACGCTCTGGCGGCCATCGTCAATCCGAAGCGCATCCTGCCGACCACCATGGAATTCGTCGACATCGCGGGCCTGGTTGCCGGCGCCTCGAAAGGTGAAGGCCTGGGCAACAAGTTCCTGGCCAACATCCGCGAAACCGACGCGATCGCTCACGTCGTGCGCTGCTTCGAAGACGAGAACGTGATCCACGTTTCCAACAGCGTCGACCCGAAGCGCGACATCGAAATCATCGATCTGGAACTGATCTTCGCCGACCTCGACAGCTGCGAGAAGCAACTGCAGAAAGTCGCGCGCAACGCCAAGGGCGGTGACAAGGACGCGGTGGCCCAGAAGGCCCTGCTGGAACAATTGATCCCGCACTTCAGCGAAGGCAAGCCTGCACGCAGCCTGATGAAGAACATGAGCGCCGACGAAAAGGCGATCATCAAGGGCTTCCACCTGCTGACCACCAAACCGGTCATGTACATCGCCAACGTCGCTGAAGACGGTTTCGAGAACAACCCGCACCTGGACGTGGTCAAGGCCATCGCCGAAGAAGAAGGCGCCATGGTCGTTCCGGTCTGCAACAAGATCGAAGCGGAAATCGCCGAGCTGGACGACGGCGAAGAGAAAGACATGTTCCTCGAGGCCCTGGGCCTGGAAGAGCCTGGCCTGAACCGCGTGATCCGCGCCGGTTACGAAATGCTGCACCTGCAGACCTACTTCACCGCCGGTGTCGAAGAAGTCCGCGCCTGGACCGTCCGCGTCGGTGCCACCGCACCACAAGCCGCCGGCGTGATCCACACCGACTTCGAGAAAGGCTTCATCCGCGCCGAAGTGATCGCCTACAACGACTTCATCCAGTACAAGGGCGAAGCGGGCACCAAGGAAGCCGGTAAATGGCGTCTGGAAGGCAAGGACTACATCGTCAAGGACGGCGACGTAATGCACTTCCGCTTCAACGTGTAAAAGCTGCACCCAAGAAAAAGCCGCGTTTGATACGCGGCTTTTTTGTGCCTGACATTCAGCCCGTCAGGCCTTTTTGGTTCTCGGCAGGAAGATCGCCAGCACCCCGAACAGCGGCAGGAACGAGCACAGGAAGTACACGTACTCGATGCCGTGAATGTCCGCCAGATGCCCGAGCAACGCCGCACCAATCCCGCCAAAGCCGAACATCAGACCAAAGAACACCCCGGCAATCATTCCGACATTGCCCGGCACCAGCTCCTGCGCGTACACCACGATTGCCGAGAACGCCGAAGCCAGGATGAAGCCGATCACTACGCTCAGGACGCTGGTCCAGAACAGGTCGACATGCGGCATCAGCAGCGTGAACGGTGCCACGCCGAGGATCGAGAACCAGATCACCGCCTTACGCCCGATCTTGTCGCCAATCGGCCCGCCGAAGAACGTACCCGCCGCCACCGCGCCGAGGAACAGGAACAGATGCAGCTGGGAACTGGCCACCGACAGGTCGAACTTCTCGATCAGGTAGAAGGTGAAGTAACTGGTCAGGCTGGCCATGTAGAAATACTTGGAGAACACCAGCAGCCCGAGCACCACCAGCGCGCTGGTCACCCTGCCCTTCGACAGTCCATGCGTGGCGGCCTGGCCGGCCTTGAGCTTGAACAGGTTCAGGTGATGGGCGTACCAGCGGCTGATGCGGTACAGCACGAACAGCGCAAAAACGGCGAACAGTCCGAACCAGGCCACGTTGCCTTGGCCGAAAGGAATGATGATCGCCGCTGCCAGCAATGGGCCGAATGCCGAGCCGGCGTTACCACCGACCTGGAACGTCGATTGCGCCAGACCGAAACGCCCGCCCGACGCCAACCGCGCGATACGGGAAGCTTCCGGGTGAAAGGTCGAAGAGCCGATGCCGATCAGCGCCGCCGCCAGCAGAATCAGCGGAAAACTGCCGACCATCGACATCATCACGATACCGATCAGCGTGCACACGGAACCTGCCGGCAACAGCCACGGTTTCGGATGCCGGTCGGTGTGATAACCAACCCACGGCTGCAACAGCGAAGCGGTCAACTGAAAGGTCAGGGTAATCAGGCCGACCTGGGTAAAACTCAAACCATAGTTGGCCTTGAGCATCGGATAGATCGACGGCAGCACTGACTGGATCAGATCGTTGATCAAATGCGCCAGCGCCACCGCGCCGATGATGCGCATCACCAGTGGACTGCTCTGGGGAGGAGCGGACGCCGAGGCAGCGGCGGTCTGAACGTTGCTGATAGCCATGGGAGTTTCCGGACTGCAGATGGGTGCACGCGGGCAGGTGCGCCAATGTGCCATTTTTCGGTGCGCCAGCGCCATCCCCTTAGCCTGCTAACGAACTATTCAATCGTCGCCACACAGGTGATAGCGCAACGCCATGGTCTGAATCTTGCCTTGCTTATCCGCTTGAACGCGGTGCCCTTACAAAGGGCATCGAGAATGGGAAGTTTCGCTACAGAGCCTGCCTACAGAGCGGGCGAGGGTGAACTTTCGAGGCCTTTTAGCAGGGCACCAATCCCGGTCGCAACGACCGCGATGCACGCCGATGGTGCGTGGTGTCCAGAGGAGTCATGGGGCATGCAGGCTTTTTTATCACCGGGGATCGGGTTGCTGGGGCGGTTTGGCTTCGCGCGTAAATTCCAGCTGTTGTTTCTGCTGTTTATCCTGCCATTGGCCGGCAGCCTGTTGATGATCGGCCAGGACTATCGCGACAAACTCAACCTGATCGCCGGCGAACGCGCCGGTGTGCGGCAGTTGCTCGCCCTCGATGCACTCGACAACCTGCTCGCCGCTCAGCGCGACCGCGCCGCCCGCTGGCGCGCCACGGAAACCAACCGCCAGCCGACGCCCGCGACCCTCGCGGCCATGGCCGCATTCGATGGCGTACAACCTGCCATTGCCCAGGCGACGCTGAAGCTGGGCAATGCCTTGCAGGCCGAAGGCGCGGAAGGTGAAACCCTGACCCGCTATCAGGCCCTGCAAGCCGCGCTCAACGGTCTGGACTCGAAAAGCCTTTCCAGTGTCGGCTGGTGGCCGGACGGTTACGACCGTTTCACCAATGCCCTCAGCGCCCTGCAAGCCTTGCGCGAGCAAATCGCGATGGACAACCGACTGATCCTCGCACCGTGGCTGGAAACCTATCTGCTGACGCAGATTTCCACCCAGCACGCGCCAGACCTGATCGAGCGTGTCGGCCGGCTGGCAGCCGTCGGCCAGGCGTCCGTGGTATCCGGTCAATTCACCCTGCAAAGCCGTCTGCAACTGCGTGACCTGCGCAGCCGCATCGGCGATGCCCGCGAGCAGTTGGTGAAAACCGCTGGCCTGCTCGAAGCGCGCCTGCCGCCAGCCCTGCAAGGCTGGGCCGGACAGTATCAAGACAGCCTCAAGCAACTGGATACCGGCCTGAAAGTGCTGGATGACGGCGTATTCGGCGGCAGCATCAATCTCAAGCCTGAAGAGTTCGAGCGCACTCTCGATGCCTTGCTCGGCAACCTCGCGACACTGCGCCAGCAATCGCTGATGTCACTGGATCAGCGGCTGGATGACTACCACGGATCGGCGATTCGGCAGTTCATTGTTGTGGCGACGATCTTCGGTTGCCTGCTCTTGGCGGCGCTGTATCTGTTCGTCTGCCTGCAAGCCTCGATCCGCCGCAGCGCCAGCGGCATCACGTTGCTGGCCGAAGCCTTGCGTGACGGTAATCTGAGCCTGCAAGTGCCGGTAATTGGCCGAGATGAACTGGCGTCGATCAGCACTGCGCTCAACGTGGCCGTGGTGCAACTGCGCACCAGCCTGCTGGGTGTCGATCACGAGACTTCGCAGTTGAGCAACGCGGTGCGCAGCCTCAACGATCACTCCAGCGGCGCTCTCAGCGAAGTCGAAGCGCAGCAATTGCAGATCAGCCAGATTGCCGCAGCGGCCACGCAACTGGCGGCCACCTCTCAAGGGGTGGCGCAGAGTTGCGAACAGGCTTCGGGCAGCGCACAGCACACCCGGCGCATCGCCGCCGACAGCAGCCGTGACAGCCAGCGCACCACGGCGAGCATTCAGCAACTCAATCAGCGTCTGAACGAAACCGCAGCGGCGCTCGGCCGGGTCAGCGAGCAAGGTCAGCAGATTCAATTGGTGGTCGACACCATTCGTGGCGTCGCCGAACAGACCAACCTGCTGGCGCTCAACGCCGCCATCGAGGCTGCGCGCGCCGGGGAACAAGGTCGTGGTTTTGCCGTGGTGGCCGACGAGGTGCGCAGCCTCTCGCAACGTACACAATCGTCCACGGCGCAGATTGCCGGCACGGTCGACAGCCTGCGCAATACCGTCAACGAAGCCGTGAGCCTGATGGAAGCGGCGTGCGGCCAGGCGCAATCGGATGCCGAAGCCGTTACCGGACTTGGCGAACGCCTCGGGGAAATCGCCAGCGCCGTACAGAGTGTCACCGACACCCTCGCCCAGATCGCCACGGCAGTCGAGGAGCAGGCAAGCACCGCCGATGAGGTCAGCGGCAATATCCAGCAGGTGGATCAGGCAGCGGTTCGCCTGCTCGAAGGCGCGCGGGCCGTGAACCTCGCGGCGGACACCTTGAGCCAGGGCAGCCACGCCTTGAGTGCCAACACCGGAAGATTTCAGCTGCGTTGAAAGCCCCTCCCGCCCCGATTTTCGGCGCGGGAGGATAAGCGGTTGAAAATAAGAAGAAATATTTTTAATTTACGCTTGACGCTTTTCCATTTCAGGGGAATAATGCGCGCCACTTGGCTACATAGCTCAGTTGGTTAGAGCATAGCATTCATAATGCTGGGGTCCGGGGTTCAAGTCCCTGTGTAGCCACCAAGTACTAAAAACGGCTTACCGAAAGGTAGGCCGTTTTTTTATACCTCGAGAAAAGTGCCCCACCTCAATGGGCCGGCCTGATTCTGTAGGAACAGAGTGCCACAGGCGTAAGAAGAGGATTTTTCGTTCGATCCATCCCCTGTATCTCGGCAAGTCGGTTTGATCGCCATCCCGATTGACCGACAAGCTCCCCTGTCTTGATCCAAAGACAGACAGGGAGTTGTCATGGACCCGGACAAAGACTCTTTCGATGATATCTGGCGCCGAAAGCTTCCGAACGGCGGTGCCTCATGGGCTGCCTGGAATCCGCCCCGAGAGCCAGAGCCCGTATACGTCCCGACAGACGAATGGCCATCGCCAAAGCCTCGTGACGATCTGGTATTTGCCAAGTCCTGCACCCCGGGCAACTGGTGCCGGACGGATGCCGGCACAACACCTGAGCCCGCCTCTCACTTCGGCAAAGTCATGGTGGCGGGCGCCCTGCGCATTCCCGCTGCCAGTCACGCCGTAGCGAAGGCAATCGGCGCCGATCTGGCATTGGGGCGCATGGCCGGTGGTGGAATCCTGCAGCAGCGCCGTGCGGATATTTTATTACTGCACTTCAACGAGATCGTTGGGCATCCAAGCAAGATGGACCTTATCTATTACCCTGAGCCAGGTGCTGACACGTCATCTTCTGGCATAGCTCGTACCGTCGCTGCATGGCATGAGGCAAATGGGCTGCCTGGTTTCAAGCAGTAAACACCTGGCATCGATAAACCAAACGGCTGCGTATCACCTAATAGTCAAAACGGCTTACCGAAAGGCAAGCCGTTTGTTTATACCTCATCCCCCAGGGCCGAGAGCCCTTTCGCCCAGATCTGCCGCGTGCGCAAACCGACCATCGCCCGCCAGTCCGGATCCGCCGGATAAAACTGCTCCAGCAGATTCAACTTGATCGCCCTCCCCGTCGCATCCAGCGGATCGCCATGCAGATGCAGCCAATGATCATCGCGCAGGTAACGATGCACGTCCGGCCCCGGATAAGTCCCGCACTCGATCACAAACGGCATCAGTTGCACATGTGGTAACGCATTGAGCAGTGCCTGCGAGGTGTAGCCGGTAGCGGTCGCTGCAATACCGGTTTCGCTCAGGGTTTCAGCTCCCGTGTGCAAGGTGTAGAGCCACGGGCCGTAGATTGATTGTGCCTGGGCCAGTGCCGGATAAGGCGCCTGGGTAATCGTCAGCAACATCGGATGGCCGTAATCGCCGGCGCCGGTGTGCAGGTCGAAACACATCACGGTTTCAGCACCGGCCAGATGATTGTCGATGATTGAATGTAGCGTTCGATTCGACCAACTCGGCCCGAGGCCACCAAAAAACAGACCGTCGGAATGAATGTGCTGGCCGCCTTCGACAATCGACATCACCGCCGGCCAGCCATGCTCGTTGATTTGCACATCAAGCAAGGCATCAGCCTTTTGCCGCTCGGGGCCATTCAAATCGGTGCAGGCGTAAATTTCATGGAGCGTCGAGTAAGCGCGGTTGTCCGGAAGCGGTCGGTTGAAATCCAGGTGATTGCGGTTGAGGTCGATATTGTCTTCATTGACCCGCCGCAGCCACGCCGTGCCCCACGGGTTGATCAGGTGAATCATCACCACCGCGACATCCTTCGGCAGCGAGTCCGGCGTGAAATGCTTGAGCCAGTCGATCTGGCATTGCGAACCGTAATAACCCTCAACCCCATGGGTGCCGCTGAGCGCCACCAGACGCCGTTTGGCTGATGGATCCCCCAGCACCGCGACATCGGTACTCAAAGACTCGCCAAACGGCCCATTGAGCGGATGCGCGTACGAAGAGAGCGTTGCACCCGCCCCCTTCGCGGCGGCAAGAAAGCGCTCGCGCTGTTCGCGATAGCTGGGCTGGGTCGGAAACTCGTTGTGCATGGCGGCCTCTTGTTGATTGTTCTGGCTTCACGTTTGCCCATGACCCTACAGAAAATTCGCCAAGGCATGAAGGACAAAGAAGCCGATGGTTTGCGTCGTACACGGTCGGCCGATACAGTCCGTCAGACCTTTATCCCACGGACGGAGAGCCCCGCGTGTTTCCAGCCCTGCCCCTGAACCGGTTTCGCCTGCCTGCCCTGACGCTGATCGTCAGCGCTATCGCCCTCACGGCCTGCAACGCCCCGCCCTCCTCGACCTTGCCGCTTGCACCGGAAGCCGCCTCCGGTTACCGCACCGGCCTGCAAGCCAGCCACGCCGAGAAACACATGGCCGCCGCTGCCAATCCGCTGGCCGCCGAGGCCGGTCGCGAGATGTTGCGTCAGGGTGGTTCAGCCATCGATGCCGCCATCGCAATGCAAGCCGTGTTGACCCTGGTCGAACCGCAATCCTCCGGGATCGGTGGCGGCGCGATGATCGTGCTGTGGGACGGCAAACAGGTGCGCACCTACGACGGGCGCGAAACCGCACCGGCCGGCGCGACCGAGAAGCTGTTTCTACAGGCCGACGGCAAACCGATGCCGTTCCCGCAGGCGCAGATCGGCGGGCGCTCCGTCGGCACGCCGGGCGTGATGCGCGCGCTGGAGCTGGCGCACAAAAAGCACGGCCGCTTGCCGTGGGCAACATTGTTCGAGCCGGCGATCAAACTGGCCGAGCAGGGTTTTGCGATCTCCCCGCGCCTGCATTCGCTGCTGGAATCCGACCCGGTGATTCGCCGCTCGCCGGACATGGCCAAGTATTTTCTGAACAGCGATGGCAGCGTCAAAGCCGTCGGCACTCGCTTGCAGAACCCGGCACTGGCCGCCGTGCTCAAGCGCGTCGCCAACGAAGGTGCAGACGCGCTGTACAAAGGCCCGATCGCCGAAGAGATCGTGGCCAAGGTTCAGGGCCACGCCAACCCCGGCAGCCTGTCGCTGAACGACCTTCAGCACTATCAGGCCAAGGAACGCGCGCCTCTGTGCACCGACTACAAACGCTGGCAGGTGTGCGGGATGCCGCCGCCATCATCGGGCGGGATCGCGGTGGCGCAAATCCTCGGCACCTTGCAGGCGCTGGAAACCCGCGATCCGCGCCTGTCCCTGACGCCGCTCAAACCTGTGAAGACCGATAAACCCGCCGGCCTCGAACCTGCGCCGCAAGCCGTGCACCTGATCGCCGAAGCCGAGCGCCTGGCCTACGCCGATCGCGCGCAATACGTAGCCGATACCGACTTCGTGCCGGTGCCGGTCAAAGGCCTGGTCGATCCGGGTTACCTGGCCAGCCGCGCCAGCCTGATCGGCGAACGCAGCATGGGCAGTGCCAAACCCGGCACACCGCCGGGCGTGCAGGTCGCCTACGCCCCGGATCGTTCGCCGCTGCGCATATCCACCTCGCAAGTGGTGGCTGTGGATGACTTCGGTGGCGCCGTGTCGATGACCACCACCATCGAAGCAGCGTTTGGTTCGCACCTGATGGTTCAGGGCTTCCTCCTGAACAATCAGATGACCGACTTCTCGTTCATCCCCGAAGAGAACGGACAGAAAGTCGCCAACCGCGTAGAGCCCGGCAAACGCCCGCGCTCGTCGATGGCGCCGACCCTGATCTTCGACCGCAACAGCGGCGAGTTCGTCGCCACCGTCGGCTCTCCCGGCGGCTCGCAGATCATCGAATACGTGGCCAAAACCACCGTCGGCCTGCTCGACTGGAACCTCGACCCGCAAAGCGCCATCAGCCTGCCCAACTTCGGCAGCCGCAACGGCCCGACGGAACTGGAACAGGGCCAGTTCAGCCCGACGCTTATCCAGGCACTCAAGGACAAGGGCCACACCGTCAACGAAATCGACATGACCAGCGGCACCCAGGCCATCGTGCGGGCCAAGGATGCTCAGGGGAAGGCAACGCTGGATGGTGGGGCAGATCCTCGGCGTGAAGGGGTAGCGTTAGGGGATTGAATCAGCACTGCCAACTGAAAAAGGCTTACCGAGAGGTAAGCCTTTTTTGTATTGCAACATCCGGCCATGACTTGTCATCCAGCGACGCTCAAACCTCAAGCGTCTTGCCATCCACCGGATCGCCAATCGTCAGGAAATGCCCACCCGCCACATGGTGCAGAGTACGCAACCCGTCATGCCCATCGAAGTGCCAGCGTCCATCGCTGAACACCCGCGAATCAGCCTGCGCCGCGATCACCTCGGCCAGGAACAGGTCGTACTGTTCATGATTGCGCGGCTCCGGCAGCAACCGGCATTCGAGCCAGGCCACGCAACCGTCCAGCATCGGTGCCTCGATCTGCTCGCCGGCGAAAGTCGGCAGGCCATAAGCCTGGAACTTGTCCCGCCCCTGATCCCGATTGATTTCAAGACCCGAAGTCGAGCCAACGGTTTGCACGATGTCAGCCTGATTCACGCACGGCACGTTGAGAACGAAGGTGCCCGAGGCCTCGAGCAGTTGCCGGGTCCAGGTGGATTTATCGAGAACCACTGCAACTTTCGGCGGCTCGAAGTCCAGCGGCATGGCCCACGCCGCAGCCATGATGTTGCGCTGCCCGTCATGGGCGGCGCTGACCAGCACAGTCGGCCCGTGATTGAGCAGGCGGTAGGCTTTGTTCAGGGGAACCGGGCGACGGAAGGACTCGCTCATGGGATCTGCTCCGGGAAAAAGAGCCGATTGTAGCGGGATAAAAACAACGAAGGGATGGCCGTCGCCCCTCCCTTCGCCTGGCAGGCATCAGTTGGATAACTGGTTGGCGAACTGGCCGACCGCATCCACCACTTTCTGCGCGCCGTCCTGGATCTCGACGATCACCGTACCGGCCTCCGCCGCCAGCGCCAGCCCTTGTTCGGCCTGTTGCTTGCCGTCGGTCATCAGGGCCACGGCGTTGCGCGCCATGTCCTGGTTCTGGCGCACCACACCGACGATTTCTTCGGTCGCCTGGCTGGTCCGCGAGGCCAGTTGCCGCACTTCGTCGGCCACCACCGCGAACCCCCGCCCTTGCTCACCGGCACGAGCAGCTTCAATGGCGGCGTTGAGCGCCAGCAGGTTGGTCTGTTCGGCAATGCCGCTGATGGTCTTGACGATGGTGCCGATCACCTGGGATTGCTCGTTCAGCGCCTCGATGCCTTCGCCGGCGGTCTGCATGTGCCTGGACAGATCGCGCATCACGTTAACCGCTTCAGTCACCACACGGGTGCCGCGCTGGGCGGTGCTGTCGGTCTGCAGGGACGTGCTGTAGGCGATGTTGGCGGCGTCGGCGACGGCCTGTTCCTGATTGACCTGATCGGTAATCACCGTGGCGAACTTCACCACTTTGTAGAGCTTTTCATTGGCGTCGAGCACCGGGTTGTAGGACGCCTCCAGCCAGACGGTCCGGCCATGGCTGTCGACCCGCTTGAAACGGCCGGCGACAAATTCGCCGTTGTTCAGGCGACGCCAGAAGTTCTGATACTCGGTGCTGTTGGCTTCGCCCGGGTCACAGAACATGCGGTGATGTTTGCCCTTGATCTGCGCCAGGCTGTAACCCATGCCGTGAAGGAATCGTTCGTTGGCACTCAGCACGTTACCGGCGAGGTCGAACTCGATCACGGCGGTCGAACGCACCAGCGCGCCAATCAGGTTTTCGTGTTCGCGGGAGGCTTCGATAGTGCGGGTCAGGTCGCTGGAGTAGATCGAGAAATGCTTGATTCTCCCGTCCGAAGACCGTACCGGCTGCACGATCGAACGCAACCACGCCTCTTCCCCATTACCACGGGAAAGACGCACGGCACCGGCGAAATGCTCGCCACGGGTCAATGCTGCCTTGAAGCGGTGATGAAATTCGTCGGATTTCACATGGGCCGGCACGATGTCTTCGATGGCGCGGCCGATCAGGTCGTGGCTCTTGTAGAGCATTTCACTGAGAAAGTTCTGGTTGACCGACTGAATGCGTCCGTCGGGCTCGAGATTGAGCACCATCATCTCGCTTTCCAGGCTCTCCTTCACTTGCAGAAGGCTGGAGAGTTCTTCACGAAGAGCCGCCAGCTCTTGCTTCAGGCGTTTGTTGAACATGGGAAAGCACCGATGGACTGGATGGAGAGCGGGTATGCAGCCTAACCATCGGCCTTGGAAATCTTTTCTGAAGAGTGCTTGAGGCTTGTCCTACAAAAATAGTTACGCCTCCACAACTCAGGCGGTGCCGGCCATCGGACACTGTTCCGCACGCGGCATCCGCGAGCCGAAATACGCCGCACTGACGACGCCCACCACGCCCATCACCCCACAGAACATCACACAGATCCACGGACTCCACGGCATCAGACCAATCAGCAGCAACGGTGTGACACTGGCCCAGGCAGCGTAGGCAATGTTGTAGGTGAAGGAGATCCCGGAAACGCGGATCCGCGCCGGGAACAGGCCGACCATCACCGACGGCACCGCACCCACTACGCCACAGCACAACCCGGCGATGGCGTAGGCCAGACCGACCCAATCCCCGCCGCTGATCAGGCAGCTATAAAGCAGGCCGATCCCCAGCGGCAGCAGCAGGCTGTAGAGCATGACCGTGCGCCAGGCGCCGATGCGATCGACCAGCCTTCCGGCGATCACGCAGCCGATGTTCAGAAAGACAATGCCCAGCGCGCTCAACGCGAAGGTGTGACCGGCGGTCATGCCGAAGGTTTTTTGCATCATGGTCGGGGTGATGACCACGAACACCACCACTGCCGAGGTCAGCACGCAGGTCAGAAGCATGGCCGGCAACATGGCCAGGCGATGATCGCGCAGCACGGTGCGCAACGGCAGCTCGACCCGCGCCTCACGTTGCGCCTCCATGGCCATGAACACCGGGGTTTCGCTCAGCCAGCGGCGCAGCCAGACACCGATCACGCCGAACACACCACCGAGCAGGAACGGATAACGCCACGCGTAATCCAGCACTTCGGCCGGGGTGAACACTTGCGCCAGGCAAGTCGCGGTCAATGCGCCGATCAGATAACCGAAGGTCAGCCCGGCCTGCAGAAAGCCCAACGCATAACCGCGATGTCCGGCCGGCGCGTGCTCGGCCACGAACACCCAGGCGCTTGGCACTTCACCACCCACCGCCGCGCCTTGCAGGATGCGCAGCGCCAGTAGCAACAGCGGTGCGAAATAGCCGATCTGCGCGTAGGTCGGCATGATCCCGATCAGCAGGCACGGCAGCGCCATCATCAGGATGCTCAGGCTGAAGACCTTCTTGCGTCCCAGCCGGTCGGCGAAATGCGCCATCAGGATTCCGCCCAGCGGGCGCGCCAGATAGCCGGTGACGAAGATCCCGAAGCTTTGCAGCAGACGCAGCCACTCGGGCATTTCCGGCGGGAAGAACAGCTGGCTGAGGGTCAGGGCGAAGAACACGAAAATGATGAAATCGTAGATCTCCAGCGCCCCGCCCAGGGCCGCAAGGCCGAGGGTCTTGTAGTCGGAACGGCTGAACGGCGCCGGTCGGGCAGTGGAATGGGCAGTCATGGCAAAGAACTCTGGCAGGCAAAAAACCAAGGCGCCCATGGTCTACGCAAACGGGCCGCCGGACAACCCGTTAGACCATAGTCTGATTCGGCAAAACACGGTCACAAAAATCCGCCGGTTGATTTACTGTTGGCACCTGTCCAGACGGGCCGGCCTAGCCCCGAAGACCACAATAAACATAAAAATCCGAGGTACTCCCGTGGCCGTTGATATCGAAGATAGCCGCTCTGCGCGCTTTGCCTTGCGCTGTTCAAGTTTCGCCGAACGCTGGTTTCCCGACTCCTGGGTATTCGCCGCGCTGGCGGTGATCATCGTCGCGCTGGCGACCCTGGCCATGGGCGCCAAACCCACCGACGCCGCCATGGCCTTCGGGGACGGGTTCTGGAGCCTGATCCCGTTCACCATGCAGATGGCTTTTGTGGTGATCGGCGGTTATGTCGTGGCCAGTTCGCCGCCCGCCGTAAAACTGATCGATCGCCTGGCGCGTATCCCGAAAAACGGTCGCTCGGCCGTGGCCTGGGTCGCGCTGATTTCGATGGTCGCGTCCTTGCTCAACTGGGGTCTGTCGCTGGTATTCGGCGGTCTGCTGGTACGCGCCCTCGCCCGCCGCACGGATCTGAAAATGGACTACCGCGCCGCCGGTGCCGCCGCCTACCTTGGCCTCGGCGCCGTGTGGGCGCTGGGGCTGTCGTCGTCTGCTGCGCAGTTGCAGGCCAACCCGGCCAGCCTGCCGCCGTCGATCCTGTCGATCACCGGGGTGATTCCGTTCACCCAGACGATTTTCCTCTGGCAATCGGGGGTGATGCTGCTGGCGCTGATCGTGATTTCGATCATCATCGCCTACGCCACCGCGCCCGGCCCGAACTCGGCGCGTGATGCCAAGGCCTGCGGCATCGACCCGGCCTTCAACCTGCCGCCGCTGCAACCGCGCACCCGCCCCGGTGAATGGCTGGAACACAGCCCGCTGCTGATCATCCTGCTGGTGCTGCTGGCGGCCGGATGGCTGTTCCACGAGTTTTCGACCAAACCTGCGATCACTGCGATTTCCGGGCTCAACACCTACAACTTCCTGTTCATCATGCTCGGTGCGCTGCTGCACTGGCGTCCACGCAGTTTCCTCGATGCGGTGTCGCGCGCCGTGCCGACCACCACCGGGGTGCTGATCCAGTTCCCGCTGTACGGCTCGATTGCCGCGCTGATGACCACGGTCAAGGGCACTGACGCTCAGACCCTGGCTCATCACATCTCGACATTTTTCGTCAGCATTGCCTCCCACGACACCTATGCGCTGCTCATGGGTGTGTACTCGGCGATTCTCGGCTTCTTCATTCCGTCCGGCGGCGGCAAGTGGATCATCGAGGCGCCGTACGTGATGCAGGTAGCCAACGATCTCAACTATCACCTCGGTTGGGCGGTCCAGATCTACAATGCCGCCGAAGCCCTGCCGAACCTGATCAACCCGTTCTACATGCTGCCGCTGCTGGGCGTGCTGGGGTTGAAGGCGCGGGATCTGATCGGTTTCTCGTTCGTGCAATTGCTGGTGCACACGCCGTTGGTGCTGGTGCTGCTGTGGGCGCTGGGCACGACGCTTTCGTACTTGCCGCCGGTCATGCCTTAAACGATGACCACAGGGCGCCGGCTCCGGCGCCCTGTCTTTCCCTTCGACCCCTTCGACAAAAAGCGACCCGAACGATCCTTCCTGCGGTTGCCTGTCGCAAATAATGGCTCAGAGCCATCATCTTTCTTTACCGCGCCACCGCCTCGGTAATATTCTTGCGCGCCCAATATCTGTTTCATTTTTTGTCTGAGCGCAAAGGGAGTTCGTTGCAATGATCGTCGGGATTGACCTGGGAACCACCAACAGCCTTGTTGCCGTATGGCGCGGCGATGCCACTGAGTTGGTGCCTAACGCCCTGGGGCAGTTTCTGACACCCAGCGTGGTAGGCCTGGACGATCAGGGCCGGATTCTGGTCGGGCAAGCTGCCCGTGAACGTCTGCACACCCATCCGCGCCTGACCGCGTCGCTGTTCAAGCGCCATATGGGCAGCGCGACGGAGGTCTACCTCGGGGATAAAAAATTCCGTCCTGAAGAGCTGTCGGCGCTGGTGCTCAAGAGCCTGAAAGAAGACGTCGAGCGCACCTACGGCCAGACCGTCACGGAAGCCGTGATCAGCGTTCCGGCCTATTTCAGCGACGCCCAGCGCAAGGCCACGCGCATCGCCGGTGAACTGGCGGGCCTGAAAGTCGAAAAGCTGATCAACGAACCCACCGCCGCTGCACTCGCCTACGGTCTGCACCAACGGGACAAGGAAACTTCGTTCCTGGTGTTCGACCTGGGCGGCGGTACGTTCGACGTGTCGATTCTCGAACTCTTCGAGGGTGTCATGGAAGTGCGCGCCAGCGCCGGTGACAACTTCCTCGGCGGCGAGGATTTCGACAACGTGCTGCTCGAGCACTTTATCGATCAGCATCGCAACGTGTCGGACTTCCCCGAGCGCTCCACCATCCTCCAGCCGCTGCGCCGCGAGGCAGAACGTGTGCGCCGCGCACTGGGGCAGGACGCCAGCGCCGAATTCAGATTGCAGGTCGGCGAAAAGCAATGGACCCAGACCATCACTCAGGCGCAAATGGCGACGCTGTACATGCCGCTGCTCGAACGCCTGCGCGCGCCTATCGAACGGGCCCTGCGCGACGCACGCATCCGCGTCAGCGACCTCGATGAGATCCTGCTGGTCGGCGGCACCACCCGCATGCCGCTGGTACGCAAACTGGCCGCCGGGCTGTTCGGCCGCTTCCCTTCGATCAGCCTAGATCCGGATCAGGTCGTGGCACAGGGCGCCGCGATCCAGGCAGCACTCAAGGCCCGTTCGGCCGCGCTGGAAGAAGTGGTGCTCACCGATGTCTGCTCCTACACCCTGGGGATCGAGACCTCCACCCAGGTCGGTCGCCAGTATGAAAGCGGTCATTACCTGCCGATCATCGAACGCAACAGCATCGTACCGGTCAGCCGGGTGAAAACCGTGCAGACCCTTCACGACAATCAGGAACAGGTCGTCGTGAAAATCTTTCAGGGTGAAAGCCGCCTGGTCAAAGACAACGTGGCGCTCGGCCAACTGGACATCAAGGTGCCCAAGCGCAAGGCCGGCGAAGTCGAGCTGGATGTGCGCTTCACCTACGACAACAACGGTTTGCTGGAAGCCCAGGTCAGCATTCCCCTGACCGGTCAGCAGCATTCGCTGGTCATCGAAAACAACCCCGGCGTGCTGACGCCCGAGGAAATCCAGCAGCGTCTGCAAGCCTTGGCGCAATTGAAGATCCATCCGCGCGAGCAACAGGTGAACACCCTGCTCAGTGCACGGCTGGAACGCCTGTATCAGGAAAGCCTGGGCGACCTGCGCGATCAGATCGGCTATTGGGCCAAGCAATTCCAGCAGGCGCTGGACTCCCAGGACGAGCGGCAGATCCGTGAAACCCGCACCGAACTGAGCAAGCAGTTGAGCGCCCTCGACCGCAGCCCCTGGCAGTAAGGAAGCACGACATGGAATGCTGGTCTGTCCTGGAACTGCCCGAAGATGCAGGGCTGCGTGATATCAAGCGCAGCTATGCGCGCCTGCTGAAAGTCTTTCGGCCCGATGAGGATGCCGCAGGCTTCCAGCGCCTGCGCGAGGCTTATGAGCGCGCACTGTCGATTGCCCAGTGGCGCCTTGAAAACGAAGAGACCGAGGAACACGGCGACGTCCTGCTGGCTCCGGGGATCGCCGCGCTGGCGGTACAAGAGCAGTCCAGGGCTCAGCCGCTGCAGAAGACCGGGACCGATGCGTGGGATTATCCTGCGGCGCTATTCGAACCGGTGACCCCGGCCGCGCCCGAAGCACCGTTGGAGTCGCAGACCTTGCGGGTACAACCCTTGAACCCAGAGTCTGTGGAACCGACCGCCGACCCGGCCGTTGAAGCCGCGTCGCTATTGCTGAACGGCCTCTCGGACACCAATCTGGACCAGCGTTGGGAGCAAGCGCGCCAACAGGATTGTGCGCAAGCGTTCCAGACACTGTTGCTGACATTGTGCTTCGATCAGCCCGCCCTGCGCCTTTCGGTTGCCCGTTGGGCGGTGCAGCATCTCGGTTGGCTGGGCCCGTGGCAGGAGATCGTCATCGGCGAGGGGCAGCGCAGCATCCTCGCCAACGAGTTGCTGATGGATTACCGGCAATCGCTGGAAACGCTGCTCGCCTCGCAAAACGAGCGCGAATTTCTCGCGCAGCTCAAGACTTATACGGCCCAACCCTGGCTCCAGGTGTTCGACCGTCGGGAACACTGGCAGCAGATCATCCTGCAACTGCTGCAGGACACAGAGTGGAGCGTGCCGCTGTTCGACCGCGTATCCCAGTTGTTCGGCTGGGACGACACCAAGGGCATTCATCCGCAACCGGAATGGCTCTGGCAGGAGATGATCGAGCGCTGCAACCAGGAGAGCCTCTACGACAACCTGTGCGCCCGGGCCGAAGATCAGCGCAACGGGACGCCCGACGCTCTGGCCGCGCGGATGCTGATCAGCCCGATGAAGCCGCGGCAACAGAAAGACATGACCGACCGGTTCATCCCGGCTGACTGGCAGGCCTGCCAGCAGCTGTCGGAGACTCTAAAGTGGCGCTTCCCCGACCTGCTCGCCCGCCTGCCCTACGCCGACGTCTTCTACTGGCGACGGTTCCTGCCGCGCTACATCGCCGCCGAAACCTGGTTGCAGTCATGGGCCGCGATCGCGCTGGCGCTGTGGCTGTTCTATCTGCCCGCCGAGCACAAGACCACGGCGATGAGCATCGTCATCCCGCTGGCCTTCGCCTGCGTTCCTGTCTGGTTTTTCCGGATCGGCTTGAGTTATTGGTTTCTGATCAGCGCCCATTTGATCGTTCAGGATCTGTGGATGACCGAAAAGATCATTCCACGCCGATGGAACCCTGACACCCGCTGGCTCGTGCTGCGCCATGGCGTTCCGCAAGCCGTCATGATTCTGCTGTTCTCGGTCATGCTCGGTGGTCTGGGAGCCTTCACCTATATCGGCGTGATCCTGATCGGGCTCTGGCACAAGCGGCGCATCGGCACACTCGACCCTGAGTTCAGCGACAAGCACCCGTGGCTGACCGCGCTGCACTGGGCGCACTTCAGCCCGCTGCAATTACTGTTTCTGGTGGTCATGACCGGCGTGATTCTCGCCAGTCAGCTTGGTTATTCGCTGAAACACCTGTTCCCCGGCTAGGCTAGACGCGGGCCGGATTGCCCCCCCACCAAGGTTTTACCCTCGCTGAAAAGGATCTGAGCATGTTGAAACTTGCAGGCCTCACCCTCGCGGCGCTCACGTTGAGCGCCGCCGCCCACGCCGATGTCGACCTGAAACTGGGCAGCACCGAACGCGTCACCCGTCTCTTCGCCTACCCCAACAATTGCAGCGTGATCTGCTTTCGCAACTGGACGCTGGAGCAGACCGTCGCCCATTACCTGAGCCAGAGCGTGCAGCGCGACGGCTACACCAACGCCAAGGTGCTGGTGAAAAACGACAACGATCAGCTCTACGCCGAAATCAGCGGCGTACCGAAGGGCTATGACAAACCGCTGACCGCGCTGCTCGACGCCGGCGATCTGGCCTACACCGGCGCCAGCAAACTCAATGCCGACGGCAAATGGGCATACAGCTGGTATCTGTTCCTGCCACTGGGCATGGCCCTGGAAAACCGCAAGAGTGTCGAGCTTCTGCACTTCCCGCCGGATTACTCGCTGACCCAGGCCCAGGATTACCTGCGGTCGAACACCACCGACCGCTGGGCCGCGCTGCTGACCGACAATGGCATCCCCGCCGACCAGACGCCGGCCTACCAGACCATCATCGACATCGCCCCGATCGCCGCACCCGCCAGCGCCGGCAAGGATCTGGAAGGCGTGTACGACTACTTCAAGGATTACCAGACCACCATGGTCAAGCAGGTCAGCCAGAACGCCAGCGGCGCCGTGCTGCCGATGGTTGCCTTTGGTGCGCCGGTGCGTAACTGGATCAAGCAGCAATACGGTGCGACCGTGAATGTGCTGGGCCTGGCGACCATCAGCCCGAGCGCGGGGGTGAACGTGCCGGTGCTGGGCTCCAACCACCCGAGCTACATCTGGTATGCCGCCGACCCGAGCAACTACACCGGCGACGACGCCCAGGCCAAGGCCGATGCGGCGGGTCTGAAGGTGATGGGACAAGACTTGAGCGCTGCCTGCTGGCAGGCCGGGATGGGCAGCAAACCGGGCACCGATCCGAAGACACTGCTCAACAGCTGCACCCAGACCTGGCAAGTGACGCAGAAAGCCAAGACCTGCGAGCTGTTCTACACCACGATCCGCAACGAGACCGTGGCCCAAGCGGACAAAACCTGCTCAAGCGCACCGATCAAATCCCAGTTGCAACAATTAACGAGCCCGCTCCCGGCCATGGCCGCCCCTCCTACCCACCTCTGAACGCACGTGCGACGTTCCCGTGTCAGCCTTGGCTGACTCGGGAAAGCGTCTATTTCGCCTGTCAGATCTGACAGTAGACCGCTAGTGTGATTTACGTAATCTTGGATCCAATCGTGTTGCAGCACTGACAGGACGTCAGCCGAGGGAAGTCGCGACACCGAAGCCAACAGGGACAGTTATGAACACTTACGCATCACCGGGTAAACCGGCACGCGATACCGAGGGCATTTATCCTTTTGCCGGACTTCCCGTGCGCCTCGGATTTCCGTCAAAGCAGGATTTCGAAATTGTTCACGATCCCGAAGGTGTGGCTACCGCTGTCATCGCGTGCCGGGCATTCCTGCGCATCACCCGAATGTGCCGGATTTCAGGCCAACTGCTGCCCTATCGCTGTCGACAGACGCGGCAACTGCTGGTCGGTATCCATCTTTACGATCCGCGCTTTTGCGGCGCGATCGAGCATTGTTGCGACCCGAACACCTTTCTCGACATGAGCGAATTATGGGTGTGGGCACTGCGGGATATCGCCGAGGGGGAACGGCTGACCATGGATTACTCCGCCACCGAAGACAAACTGCTGCGGCAGTTCGCCTGCGGTTGCGGGTCCTCGCGCTGCCGTGGGTGGATCACCGGTTACGATGAATCCCCCAATCTTGAAGGCCAGCGCTATTTGCTGAACTGGCGGCGTCGGCAAGGTTTACGCTGATCGACCGATCAAGGCGCACCGACCGGACGCAAACGGTACTGCGGCGGCAGTTGCTCGAAACCGCTGATCGTGGTGTTCAGGCTTTTCCAGCGACCATCCTTGATGCCGTAGATGCAGCCGTGGATCGACAGGCTCTGCCCGCGATGCCAGGCGTTCTGGATGATGCTGGTGTGAGCGACGTTGGCCACCTGCTGGATCACGTTGAGCTCGCATAGACGGTCGACCTGTTCTTCTTCGGTCGGCAGCTTGGCCAGTTCTTCACGTTTTTCGTAGTACAGGTCGCGGATCGAACGCAGCCAGCCGTCGATCAGGCCGAACTGGCGATCCTGCATCGACGCCCGCACACCGCCGCAGCCGTAGTGGCCGGTGACCAGAATGTGTTTGACCTTGAGCACGTCCACCGCGTACTGGATCACCGACAGGCAGTTGAGGTCGGTGTGCAGCACCACGTTGGCGACGTTGCGGTGAACGAACAGATCGCCCGGCAGCATGCCGACGATTTCGTTGGCCGGCACCCGTGCATCGGAGCAGCCGATCCACAGATATTCAGGCGTCTGCTGACGGGCCAGCTTGGCGAAGAAATCCGGGTCTTCCTTGGTGATCGCGTCAGCCCAACGCTCGTTGTTATCAATCAGGTCTTGTAAGTCATGCATGCTGTAAGGCCTCAAGAAAGATGCGCTGGTATGACAGTCGACCGCCCGTCGGGGTCACCAAAGTATTGCAGGTGATTTCGTTGGAATTTCTCGTGCGCCCGGTGAGTCCACCTCAGTAAGGCCCACAGTATGAGGAATTGCCATGACTGATTCACGACGTCCGTACGATGCGGTGCAACCGGAGCCCATCGATGATAACGAAGACCGTATGGGTTCGGTGCATGAGCTGGACTTTGACGACGAACAGCCCAGTGCGAAGATCGGCGACGAACTGCCCGAGCGCGAGCGTGAACAGTTGATGCCCCGTGACCGTGTGCGTGAAGCCGGTTTCACCGGGGCATCGACCGCCGATCATGAGCCCACCGACGATGACCTGAGCCCGGAAACCCTGATCCGCGAGGACGGTGCCCGTGATGCCCATGAGTTTGGCGAAGGCAATCAGGCCGATTGGGATTTGAGCGTAGTCGACGAGGACGACATCGGCGGCGGCAACGGGCTGGATGAAGCGGAACTGGCGCGCCGCGATCCGCTGGATCGCAAGCGCTGATTTGTATTGCCTGACAGGACGCCATCGCGGGCAAGCCCGCTCCCACAGGGATCCGGGCCGTACTCAAATTATGTATACGACACTAAAACCTGTGGGAGCGGGCTTGCTCCCGAAGCTTTTAAAAAGGATCAGTCGACGAGCGTGCAGGCCATGACCACGGCATCTTCACGCCCGCCGACCGCCGGGTAGTAATCCCTGCGCCGGCCGATCTCGTTGAAGCCATAGCGCTCGTACAGGCGAAAGGCCGACGTGTTGCTGTCGCGCACTTCCAGGAAACATTCCCGGGCATCAGCGGCGTAGGCGCGGGACATCAGGTATTCGAGCAAGGTCAGCCCGAGCCCGCGCCCCTGATTTTCCGGCTTGACCGTAATGTTGAGCAGGTGCGCCTCATCGAGAATGATCTGCACCACCCCGTGTCCTACCTGTTGCTCGCCTTCGAACATCAGCCAGATCTGGTACTTGCCCAGGCCGTCGAGAAAAATCCCGCGGGTCCACGGATGGCTGTACGCGGCGAACTCAATCTTCAGCACAGCGTCCAGATCCGCCTCGGTCATCGGGCGAAACGATACAGCGTCACTCATTCGATTCTTTCCAGCGCGCCATCAGCCGACGCATGGCTTGCCACACGGCGGCCTTGCGCTGTGGCTCTTCCATCAACAATTCCAGCCCCGGCACGGCCCACGCCGAACCAAGGCCCTCGATTTGCAACTCTTGGTTGAAGGCTTCGGCATCCGCTTCCCCGGCAAAGCGCACTGCCGGCAGGCCGATCAGCCACAGACAGGCGCACGGCGCCGCTTCCATCTGCACCGACAGAAAACCCTGGACGAAATCCCGGGCCGCTTCCGGGCCCTGATCCATCGTGCCGCGGTTCAGCCATGGCCAGCGCACCGGCTCACCGACAATCTGCGGCGCGTCCGGCAGACCGGCGGCACGCAGCATGTCCTTGAGCAACAGATAAGCAGGATCGCGGGACTGGAAGGCTTCGCCTGTGGGTAACTCCACCAGCAGCAGGCAACGGCCGGCGCGCAGCAATTGCAGGGCAAAACGCGGTGGCGGCACCGGTGCCGGTCTGGCGACGACCGGCGTTTCATCGACCTCTTCCACCGGTTTGGCAGCCGTGCGGGTGCTGGCCAGCGAAGGTCGCGGAACCTCGATCTTCGGCCGCTCGACCGGACGCGCGGCCGGCTGCACAGGCGCTTCGGCCGGGGCTGCCGGGATCGCCGGCGCGGCAATCTCGGGCTCGGACATGTCCAGCAGCTCGGGCCGCGACGGCGCGGCAAAGGGCAATTCGGTGCGCGGCAGCCAGTTGACCACCTGCATGGCGTTCAAATAGGCGCGGCGGCGGGACTCGATTAGCAAGGGTCGGCCACTTGTGGATAACTGAAGTGCGCTGATTCTACCGCCCTTCGCTCAAGATCGCGCGCTGTTGATCGATAGTCTTGACCGATACCTTGACGCAAAGAAAAGCGACAGCCCGTCCCGAGAGTGAATCGCATCCTTCGTGATGCAGTACAATCGCGGCTTTTAATCGCCAACCAGCCGGCCATTCCGATGATCGAACCCAAGCGCGTCTTGCGCGCCCTCGCTGAACACTGGGCACTTCTGGAGCCACTGTGCGAGCACTTCGACCAGGGCACCCTGAGCCTCAACGAACTGCGCACGCAACTGGCCGCCCAACAACTGGACAGCACGCCGCAGGACATCACCAGCCTGCTCGACGTGTGGATCCGCCTCGACATTCTGGTTCCCGTGGCGAAAAGCCCGAACCGTTTCGAGCTCAATGCGCAGATCCACGACTTCCTCGCCTACCTGCGTCGGGAACACCGTCTGGGCCTGTGCCTGGAGATCGAAGCCTATCTGCGGCACCTCGAGCGTCTGGCCGGTTACATCCAGGACGCGTTCGATGTCCGTGACGGCAATGATCTGGCGCGCCAATTGCGCCTGCTCGACATGCGCGTACGGGACGTTCTGAAGAAACTCGACAACGACGAACAGGCGTTGGTGGCCGTGGCTGAACGGGCCAAGACCAGCGACCGGCAGATTCCGCTGCGCCAGCGTTACGCCGAAGTACTGGCGACCTGGGACGAATACGTCGAGCCGATGATCGATCTGGTGAACGCCGACGGCGCCTTCGAGCAAGGCGTGCGCAAGGTCGAAACCGTGCTGCTGAAGATGCTCAGCGAACAGCAACGCCTCGGCCATCTGGTCGATGACGACATGCTGCTGCGCACCCACGCGCGCATCCTCGAAATGCAGACCAGCGCCCAGCTGACCCTGCGTCACGCCCGCGAGCTGCTGCTGCCGCTGCGTGAAGAAGCCCGCCGACACAACGCCGTGACCCGTGGCGCTGCACTGGCGCTGGCCGCGATCCGTCGCAAAGGCATCGACGCCGTGCCGCAAGCTGCAATGCCGCTCTTCACACGGCCGCAAAGCACCTTCCTCGGCAGCGCCAGTCAGGTCGAAGCCTACGTTTACGCCCTGGCCCGTTTCGAGCCGAAACCGGCACGCTTCCCCAAGGCGCACAAGTCGCAAAAGACCGGCGATGCCCCGCGCGCACCGCGCACCGTGCGCGAGATGGTCGACCGCTGCGAAGAATCCCTGCCGATGCCGGACCTGATGACCTGGCTGCTGGAGCAGGAGCCGGACGGCGCGACCGACGAATTGCTTTACTGGTTCTCGCGCCTGTCGCGGGAAAAACGCTTCAAGCGCGAGCGTCTGGAACGCCGCGAATACCACACTCACGAGCATCAGGTCAGCCTGCGCTCCTTCGCCCTGCTCTCGGCCGGCGACACCGCCGCCGAGGATTCTGCGAGCATCCCCAATGCATCTTGATCTATCCGAACTGTCTCAGCTGGCGCCGATCTTTCGCGAGCTGTTCAAGGGTTACCACGTCAGCCGCCGCGACCCGGAGCTGTACGCGCAACTGTCGAATTTCCAGGACCAGTACCGCACGCTGTTCAAGGCACTGGGCTTCGAACTGGTCTGCGACACCCGTGGTTTCTATTACTTCGTGCCGGACATGGCCGCAGCGGCGGTGAACAAGACTGCTCAGCGTCTGGCGCTGTTCACCTTCATCCTCGTCGAGCATCTGGCCGATCAGGGCCGCGATCCGATCGCCGTCCTCGATGGCGGCAGCCTCGGCCGCGAAGAACTGCCGTCGCTGCTGGAAAAGTACCGCGACCTGTTCATCCAGGCCGAAGTGCAGACGGTTGAAGAGCTGGAAGAAAAAATCATGCGCCGCATGACCCAGCTCGGTTTCGCCAGCGAAGAAAACGGCGTGTACCGTTTCCTGCCGCCGATGCACCGTTTCCTCGACGTCTGCCTGTCGGTGCAGCAAGACCGCGATCTGGCGGCCAGCGTGCACAGCGTTCTGCCGCTGCCGGCACCGGTGCTGATCGACGAAGCCGCCGAAGCCAAATTTCTGGAAACCGACGATCCGCTCGATCTTTCCGAATTTGATGAAGAAAGCGAAGAAGACGCACTGGCCCGCGCCATTGCCGAAGAACAGGAGTCCGACGCATGAGCCAGGAACGCTACGGCATCCGCCGCTTTGCCCTTTTGAACACCGCCGGTTACAGCCTCGGCCTGTTCCCGCTGGAAGAACCGCTGTCGGTCTACGGCGCGAACAACCTCGGCAAATCCGCCTCGATCAACGCCTTGCAGTTCCCGATCCTGGCGCGCATGTCGGACATGAGTTTCGGCAAGTACAGCCTGGAGCAATCCCGGCGTTTCTACTTTGCCTCCGACACCAGCTACATCCTCGTCGAAGTGAACCTGCCCCACGGTCCGCACGTGATCGGCGTGGTCGGTCGCGGCCCGGGCGGCGGTTTCGGTCACCAGTTCTTTGCCTATGCCGGCAAGCTCGATCTCGCCCATTACCAAAAGAACGACACCTGCCTGCGTCAGAAAGAACTGTTCAGCAACCTCGAGAAAGAAGGCCTGAAAGCCTACGAACTCAAGCCCGATGAGCTGCGTCGTTTGCTGGTTGGCGGTCACACGTCGATCCCGCTGGATCTGACCCTGATCCCGCTGCGCTCCACCAGCGAGCAGAGCCTGAAGACTTTCCGCGCGCTGTTCATCAACCTGCTGCACATGCGCGAAATCACCGCAGCCAAGCTCAAGCAGCTGTTCCTCGATGCCTTCGAGCACAGCCTGCGCTCCGGTAGCGTCGATTACATCGCCGCGTGCGAAGAAGCCTTCCGCGACGTGCGTCGCATGGAACAGGACTACAACTCGCTGGTGGCTGCCGGCCCGTTGGTCGAAGCCTTGTCCAACGGTGTGAAACAACGCGATGTGCTGCGCGGCAAACTGCATCGCCTGTCACCGCTGCTCGACTCGTTGCTCGGCACCTGGTCGGACTACGCCACGGCGCGCAAGGAAGAACTGACCATTCAGGCCGAACACTACCGTCGCGAGCAGGACGATCTGCAAAACGATCAGCGTGGCGGCACTCAGGAACTGATGCGTCTGGAGCGGGAAATCTCCGGCATCCAGCGCTGGCTCGGAGAGTTGTCGGTGCTGAAGAACCGCTTCGCGCTGGTCGATGACGTCAAGGTCCTGGAGCAGCAACTGCTGGCGGCCAAGGATGCTCACGACGAACTGGCCGGTGCGCTGGCGCAGTCCCGTCAGTTCAGTGCCGAGGATCTCGAAGAACGTCTTCGCGATCTGGAAAAACGCCTGAAGTCGGTGAAACAGCAACTCGATCACGCCGACAACAACAGCTACGCCCGCCTGCGCGAAGAGTTCTCGCAACAGGACGTCGAGCGCCTCATGCGTCTGTTCAACAGCGCGCTGTTCAGCCTGCCGCTGGGCGAACACGGCATCACCCTGGACGACGATGGCGAATGGGTGAAATCGGTCGAGCTGATCCTTGACGGCTTCAAGGGCGAGCGCTTCGAAGTGCCGGGCCTGTCGATCGACATCTCGCACATCGAGCCGCCGGCCCTGCAAGCGCTGGCCGACCGTGCCGCGTTGCGCGACCAGAAAGAGCGTCTGGAAAAAGAGCTCAAGCAACTCAAGACCCAACAAGCTGTTGCCTCCGACCGTGCCGCGAGCAAGACCCAGACCGAAGCGCTGTACCAGCAGGTGCTGGATGCGCAAAAGGCGCTGGAAGACTTCCGCCGCACCCAGACCCTGAGCGCCGAAGAAGGCGACAAGCTCGAGCAACTGGCGCAGATGGAAGCCGCACAGGACGAACTCAAGCGTTCCAGCGATGCGTTCACCGAGCGCGTCCAGCAACTGTCAGCCAAGCTGCAACTGGTCGGCCGACAGATCGCCGACATGGAAGCCAAGCAACGCACCCTCGACGATGCCCTGCGTCGCCGTCAGCTGTTGCCGGCGGACCTGCCGTTCGGTACGCCGTTCATGGATCCGGTCGACGATTCGATGGACAACCTGCTGCCGCTGCTCAACGACTATCAGGACAGCTGGCAAGGCCTGCTGCGTGCCGATGGCCAGATCGAAGCACTGTACGCACAAGTTCGCCTCAAGGGCGTGGCCAAGTTCGACAGTGAAGACGACATGGAGCGCCGTCTGTCGTTGCTGATCAACGCTTACGCCCACCGCACCGACGAAGCCCTGACCCTCGGCAAGGCCCGTCGCGCAGCCGTGACCGATATCGCGCGGACCCTGCGCAACATCCGCAGCGACTATGACAGCCTCGAGCACCAACTGGCGTTGTTCAACCGCGAGATCAACAAGCGTCAGGTGTCCAACCTGCAGAGCTTCCGCATCGTTCTGGCGCCGAACAAGGAAGCGCTCAAACACATCGACCAGATCATCCACAGCGCCGGTCAGTACGAAGAAGGCGAAACCCTGTCGGTGTTCGACCTGAGCCAGAGCGCCGAGCAGGACAACAAGAACGAAGAGGCCAAGGAATACCTGGCGCGGCTGGTGGCGGCAAACCACAACCAGCTCGGCCTCAAGGACTTGTTCGAACTGGCGTTCGAGATCACCAAGGTCAACGGCCAGCCGGTGATCCACACCGACATCGATGGCGCGGCGTCCAACGGCACCACAATGACCATCAAGGCGCTGACCAACATGTACTTGTTGCTGCACTTGATGGACCGCGACCTGGCCGGTCGCGTGCGCCTGCCGTACTACCTCGACGAGGCGGCGGACATCGACGAGAAGAACCAGGCCGCATTGCTGGAAACCAGCCTGCAACTGGGCTTCGTGCCGATTCTGGCGAGTGTGAAGCCGCAGGTCTGCGCCAGTGTCGCCATCGACCTGGAAGGCGGCAGCGGCCCGGCCGGGATCTACATCGATGAGGCAGACTGGAAGTACATCCGTCGCCACGATGTGGTGAAGGCCACCGTCAGTGTCGAAGCAGACGAGCCGGAGCTGGATGCGGTTTGATGCGTATCTGACGGGCACAAAAAAGGGCCGCGATCCATTGGATCGCGGCCCTTTTTAATGTCTTGGAATTTTGTGCTGAATGACAGGACCTCTTCGCGGGCAAGCCCGCTCCCACAGGGATTGATGTCTTACACAAATTTGTATTCAACACAAAAACCTGTGGGAGCGGGCTTGCCCGCGAAGGCGTCCTCAACGACGCGCCATATTTCCCGGATTATTTGCCGAGGGGGATTTTCGGTGCCCAGTTCAACCACTCGTCTTCGAACTTGTCGAACAGTGGGAAGGTTTGTTCGGCGCGGGCCTGGTTGCCCATCTTCTCGCCGTCCGGTGTGGCGAAGGCGATACCGCCCTGAATCACAGTCTCCAAAGACTCCGTGCGTACGGTCACGCCTTTGAACAGGCCGATGTCGAAACCGACGCCGCTGGTGTTCCAGAAGCGACTGCCGCTGCGCACCAGTGGCGCGTATTTCGGCTCGATCAGGATGTGCACCAATACGCGATCCGCTGTCTGGCCCAGTTCGTAACCGGTGACTTTGCCTACGGTGATCTCGCGATAGGTCACCGGCACACCCGGCTTCAGCGAACCGCGACGGGCGGCGCTCAATACCAGACTCAAGCCCGCTTCTTGCTTGGTGACTTCCGGCGCATTGGCCAGGGCCACGAAGTTCTTCTGCGGGCCGAGGTTCTTGGCCGCCGGTTGCACTTCGATGTACTGGCCAGTGACCAGAGTTTCCAGATTCGAGGTCTTGATCAGCCCCAATTCCGGTTTGACCACCCAGAACTGACTGCCGACCCGGGCGATCTTCTCCGGGACTTCGGTGATGCGCGCGGTGAGGATCACCGATTGCAGATCATCGGTCAGGTCGACACTTTCGATCTTGCCGACGTCCAGGCCTTTGAAGCGAACCGGGGTGCCGCTGCGCAGACCGTCCGCGCGATCAACCTTGATGGTGACGACGGCGCCTTTCTGATTCGCTTCATCATGATTGGCGAACAGACGGAAACGCGGAATGCGCTTTTGCAGCGGTGCCTTGGCTTGCGGCGTTTCGAAGGCGATGCCGCCAGCCATCAGCGTCTGCAACGATTCACTCTTGATCTGAATGCCGCCGGTCAAACCACCGGTCAACGTGACGCCGCTGACGTTCCAGAATCGGGTCGAGGCGTTGACCAGGTTTTCGTATTCCTTCTCGATGTGGACGCCGATCACCAGTTGCTTGCGGGTCTTGGAGAACTGATAGCTCTGCACCGAACCGACCTTGACCTGCTTGTAGAGGATCGGGCTGCCGACATCGATCGAGCCAAGGGTGTCGGTGAACAGCACCAGGTGCAGGCCGGGTGCGCGCAAATCCAGCGGCGGCGCTTTTGGCCGGGCCTCGAATTCACGTTGTGGCGCACCACCCTTGTCGCCCGGACGTACGGCGATGTAGTTCCCTTTTACCAACGCTTCCAGACCGGTGATGCCGGCCAGGGAAATCGAAGGTTTGACCACCCAGAATTGCGTGCCGGTGACCAGATAGTCTTCGGCCAGCGGATCGAGGGTCAGCTCAGCGGTTGCGCTGGACAGGTCCGGATCGATTTTCAACGCTTTCAGGTTACCGACCTGAATGCCCTTGTACATCACCGGGGTGCGCCCGGCTTGCAGGCCCTCGAAGTCACTGAGTTTGACCTTCACCCGGATGCCGGCGGCGGCCGCATCGAAGTCTTCATAGAGACGGAACGGCAGGCTTGGATCGGTGGGCGGACTGTCTTTGCGATTCTCCGGGGTGGCGAAGGCGATACCGCCGGCAACGATGCTGGCCAGGGACTCGCTGCGCACTTTCACACCGGACAGGTTGGCGTCGATGCTGATGCCGCTGGCGTTCCAGAACCGTGTGTGTTTGCGCACCAGTTTGGCGTAGGTTGGTTCAATGAACACCTTGAGTTCAACGGTACTCTGGTCTTCCGACAGCACGTAACTTTTGATCTGACCGACTTTGATCTGTTTGTAGAACACCGGGCTGCCGCGGTTCAGCGAACCGAGGCGATCAGCCTTGATCGTCAGGTGCAGGCCGGGTTTGGAGTCCGATAGCGGCGGCTCTTCGGCCAAGGCCTTGAACTTGCGGGTAGGCTCGCCTTCACCGGGGCTGATGGCGACATAGTTACCCGATACCAGGGTTTCCAGGCCAGTGATCCCGGCCAGCGTCACGCTCGGCTTGACCAGCCAGAAACGGGTGCTGGTCTTCAGGTACTGATCGACATCCTTGTTCATCTCGATGGTCGCGATGACCCCTTTGGAGTTGCCTTCATCATCAAGCTTGAGGGCTTTCACCTTGCCGACCGGCATGCCTTTGTAGACCACTTCGGTCTTGTTGGCCTGAATGCCTTCGCCGCTTTCAAAACGCACCTGAATCTCGATGCCGGTTTCGGTATAGGCACGCCAGCCGAGCCAGCCGCCGATAATCAGGGCGATCAGGGGCAGTACCCAGATGGCAGACCAGTTCGAAGCCGGTCGGGTTTTCGCTACGGGCAAATCAGTCATGGTCGGCGTCCGACTCCGTGTTATCCCAAATCAGTCGGGGATCGAAAGTGACAGCGGCGAGCATCGTCAGAATCACCACACTGGCGAAGGCGATGGCGCCAAGATTGGCTTCGACACTGGCAAGCCGGCCGAAGTTGACGACCGCCACCAGAATGGCGATCACGAAAATATCGAGCATCGACCAGCGGCCGATGAACTCGATGAAGCGGTACATCCAGATTCGCTGACGTGCGGACAACGGTTGGCGACGCTGTACCGAAAACAGCAGCAGCGCGATGCCCACCAGTTTGAACGTCGGCACCAGAATGCTGGCGATGAACACCACGGCGGCGATTGGAATCATGCCGTGCTGCACCAACTGGATGACGCCGGACATGATCGTGCTCGGGTCACCCTGACCCAGCGAGCTGACGGTCATGATCGGCAGTACATTGGCCGGGATGTAGATAATCGCGGCCGTGATCAGCAGCGCCCAGGTTCGCGCGAGGCTATTGGGTCGCCGGGCGTGAACCAGCGCACCGCATCGAGTGCAGGTCTGCACATCGCTGTCGGCATCCTGCCTGTTCAGTTCGTGGCATTCGGTACAGATCAGAATGCCTGCATCAATCGCCCGCATGGGCATCTTCTCCTGATAACGCCTGCCAGATCTGGTGCGGTGACATCACCACTTCAAGCCAGACCTGAACCAATAACAAACCGATGAAACACGCCAGACCGAGGCCCACGGTGATAGCCGCCATGTCCGCCAGTTTGACGATCGCGACCAGGACGCCCATGAGGTAGACCTCGAGCATGCCCCAGTCTTTGAGGTGGTGATAAATGCGGTAGAGCAACAGGCCATAACTGCGCCCGATGTTGAAACGGATGGTCAGCAACACGATCAACTGACACAGCAGTTTCAGCAGTGGAACAGCCATGCTGCAAAGGAATACGACGACCGAAACACCGCGCATATCGGTGTTGAACAGACCGATCACACCGCTCCAGACCGTGTCCTGCGACGATTGCCCGAGAACATTGAGCTGCATGATGGGTAAAAAGTTCGCCGGCACGTAGAGCAACAGCGCGGCAATGACCAGGGCGAGACTGCGCTGCACCACGTTATGACGGTGAGCGTACAGTTCGTAACCGCAGCGTGGGCAGAGTGCTTTTTCTCCGTGAGCAAGCTTGGGCTTGCGCATCAGAAGATCGCACTCATGACAGGCCACCAAGTCATCCAGCGGTAAATCTGACAGCCCGGGGGCGTCAACCGAATCTGACATAAGGGCTCTGGCTCCGAAAAGGTTGGGATCTATTCTAGTGTTCTGATTCGAAAATAACTGTGCAAATTTGTTCGTTGCCGCGAGCAAAAACTTTCCTGCGGGCAAAACAAAACCCCAACTGCTTTCGCAATTGGGGTTTCGGAATTTAATCTTGACGATGACCTACTCTCACATGGGGAAACCCCACACTACCATCGGCGATGCATCGTTTCACTTCTGAGTTCGGGATGGGATCAGGTGGTTCCAACGCTCTATGGTCGTCAAGAAATTCGGGTACTGACTCGTGACCAGATGGCCTCGCTTCAGCAAATTGGGTATGCGATAGTTTTCGGTGTTTTGTGAGCGTCGAACTTTCGGTTCATCTTCGTCTTCACACACCGCAACCTGGTCTCTTTCGAGTCTACAGATTGCTTGGGTGTTATATGGTCAAGCCTCACGGGCAATTAGTATTGGTTAGCTCAACGCCTCACAGCGCTTACACACCCAACCTATCAACGTCGTAGTCTTCGACGGCCCTTCAGGGAACTCAAGGTTCCAGTGAGATCTCATCTTGAGGCAAGTTTCCCGCTTAGATGCTTTCAGCGGTTATCTTTCCCGAACATAGCTACCCGGCAATGCCACTGGCGTGACAACCGGAACACCAGAGGTTCGTCCACTCCGGTCCTCTCGTACTAGGAGCAGCCCCTCTCAAATCTCAAACGTCCACGGCAGATAGGGACCGAACTGTCTCACGACGTTCTAAACCCAGCTCGCGTACCACTTTAAATGGCGAACAGCCATACCCTTGGGACCGGCTTCAGCCCCAGGATGTGATGAGCCGACATCGAGGTGCCAAACACCGCCGTCGATATGAACTCTTGGGCGGTATCAGCCTGTTATCCCCGGAGTACCTTTTATCCGTTGAGCGATGGCCCTTCCATACAGAACCACCGGATCACTAAGACCTACTTTCGTACCTGCTCGACGTGTCTGTCTCGCAGTCAAGCGCGCTTTTGCCTTTATACTCTACGACCGATTTCCGACCGGTCTGAGCGCACCTTCGTACTCCTCCGTTACTCTTTAGGAGGAGACCGCCCCAGTCAAACTACCCACCATACACTGTCCTCGATCCGGATAACGGACCTGAGTTAGAACCTCAAAGTTGCCAGGGTGGTATTTCAAGGATGGCTCCACGCGAACTGGCGTCCACGCTTCAAAGCCTCCCACCTATCCTACACAAGCAAATTCAAAGTCCAGTGCAAAGCTATAGTAAAGGTTCACGGGGTCTTTCCGTCTAGCCGCGGATACACTGCATCTTCACAGCGATTTCAATTTCACTGAGTCTCGGGTGGAGACAGCGCCGCCATCGTTACGCCATTCGTGCAGGTCGGAACTTACCCGACAAGGAATTTCGCTACCTTAGGACCGTTATAGTTACGGCCGCCGTTTACCGGGGCTTCGATCAAGAGCTTCGCGTTAGCTAACCCCATCAATTAACCTTCCGGCACCGGGCAGGCGTCACACCCTATACGTCCACTTTCGTGTTTGCAGAGTGCTGTGTTTTTAATAAACAGTCGCAGCGGCCTGGTATCTTCGACCGGCGTGGGCTTACGCAGCAAGTGCTTCACCCTCACCGGCGCACCTTCTCCCGAAGTTACGGTGCCATTTTGCCTAGTTCCTTCACCCGAGTTCTCTCAAGCGCCTTGGTATTCTCTACCCAACCACCTGTGTCGGTTTGGGGTACGGTTCCTGGTTATCTGAAGCTTAGAAGCTTTTCTTGGAAGCATGGCATCAACCACTTCGTCGCCTAAAGGCAACTCGTCATCAGCTCTCGGCCTTGAAACCCCGGATTTACCTAAGATTTCAGCCTACCACCTTAAACTTGGACAACCAACGCCAAGCTGGCCTAGCCTTCTCCGTCCCTCCATCGCAATAACCAGAAGTACAGGAATATTAACCTGTTTTCCATCGACTACGCTTTTCAGCCTCGCCTTAGGGACCGACTAACCCTGCGTCGATTAACGTTGCGCAGGAAACCTTGGTCTTTCGGCGTGGGTGTTTTTCACACCCATTGTCGTTACTCATGTCAGCATTCGCACTTCTGATACCTCCAGCAAGCTTCTCAACTCACCTTCACAGGCTTACAGAACGCTCCTCTACCGCATCACTTACGTGATACCCGTA